>JAYWDX010000320.1:0-3695 GCA_043779675.1 Tenderia sp. (SeqCode) | reverse complement strand
ACACTATCTTCGACGAATGGGCCTTCTCTCGTCAAAAATATAAAACCACGCTCCATCGACATGATCACACCGCAGATTCAACTTTGAAGTGCATACAATTTAAGCAGCCTTTGCTGCCAGGTAATTTTTCATCAAATACTCAGGTGTTTTTTAAAGCCCAATGTTTTTCGAGGCCTTTTATTGAGTTCTGTAACGACATCATACACATCATCATTGCTAATCTTTTTGAAATCCGTGTCTTTGGGCCAGTACTGACGTAAAAGGCCGTTCGTGTTCTCGTTCAGCCACTCTCTCCCAAGAGTGGTAGGGGTGGGCAAAGTAAACGACAGCGTCCAGCACGGCTGTTATTTGTTCGTGATACGCAAAATATTTTCCACAAGGATTATCATGGACGCGGTCATCTTCTTTGCTTTAGTCGCATTGTTCTTGCGCTCAGTGACTTTGTGGAGGGCCTGCTTATGCCGGTAACCGCGCTCGCCACGGTTGCGTCGCAACTCGCGGGATATCGTCGGTTGATTTACCGCTACCACTTCAGCAATCTCTTGCTGCGTCATGTCACTTTTATTTAACGCCTCAATGCCCAAGGCACTGCGTACCCAAAGCGCTTCGCGGGGTAGGCTCTGGGGCAGGCTCTCTGGTATCGTTGTTCATAGGTCAGTTGTTTGTACTCGTTCATCGTCGCATCTATTGCCGGAGAAATGCGATCAGCTTACTGGCAACTGACCGCTTCCTCAAAGGGTTAACAAGTGATGCACTTCTGGGTTGAGTCCGCGCTGCTTTTTTGAAAAATATTTCACAGATAGTGCATGATGGTTCCCTGCTCTACAATGTGGTTGCTGATTTAAAAAAACTGTAGGTGATGATGAATAAAATTCTATTTCCATTTTATGGCGTGCTGTTGCTGATGGCACCTTTATCCCATGCGGCTGATGATGCAGCAGTGCAGCAGCAGATTAACGCGTTGCAGCAGCGGGTGACGGAGTTGGGAAAACGGCTGGATGCGCTGGCAACACCGCAGGTTCAACAGGCGATGCGGGCTGCCTCGGAGCCAGAGAGTCCTGGTCATAGTGAGATTGTCTATAACTGGGGATTCCTTAAGGTTGGCCATAGCTATGAAGAGGTGCGCGCGCTGCTGGGGGAGCCAGTTAAAACCACGCCGGGTGCGATGGAGTTTTGGTTCTACAGTGAACGTGATTTGGATGGACCGTTTGTGAAGTTTCTTTTCAACAAGGTAAACAGTTGGAAGGCAACGCAGGTTAAATAGTTGTTTTCAGTTTTTTTGACATACGCCGGTTGCCTGGTTGGTTTGGGTGGTTACTGCTCAAAGTCATAGATAAGCAGTCGTTGTGTCAGTGGCATCACTATCTGATTGAGGATGCGCAGATGCTCTGGATTGGAGCCGTAGCGTTCCATGCTCTGACGGTCGGCAAAGAGCATGTGCACACCTATATCAAAACTGTCATCAACAACATTACGATCGCTTGGTATCACTTGACCAACACGTACTGAGATGACGCCGGGCAGCTGTTGCAACGATTGTGTTGCTGTGATGATTTGCTGGCGCTGTTCCGGGTTGCCTGTATCCTTTAGCCAGATCAGTATCAGATGGTTGACGCGCCCATCGGCACTTGTGGCCGTGGGCATTTGGCTGCAACCAGTCAGTAACAGCAGTAGTGTGATGAGAGTTGTGACCTTTTTCATAACCATGACTCCTGCTTTGGCATGCTGTTTAATGTTGCTCAATAGTGCTATTCATCAGCGCGGGCACAAATAGCGATGGATTGACCCGTGCGTCGTTGAGACTCACCCCCCAGTGCAGGTGTGGGCCGGTGACACGGCCGGTCATGCCCACCGCGCCGATGATATCCCCGCGTTTTAATTCTTGCCCTTCTTTCACATCGATACGACTCATGTGGCAGTACATGGTGATCAGCCCCTGGCCGTGATCGATATAGATGCCATGGCCGTTAAAAAAGAAATCACCGCTCAAAATTACACGACCGTCGGCAGGGGCCTTGATCGGTGTTCCCTCTGGTGCGGCAATGTCGAGGCCACTATGGGGCGCGCGTGGTTGATCATTAAAAAATCGGCGTAGGCCAAAAGAACTGCTCAGTCGCCCCTCCACCGGCAGATCGAGTTGCAGGTTTTCGCTCAGTAGCGTATTGCTCCAGTGGGCCAGCGCCTTGTCCGTCACCACCTTCTCCTGAGTGATGCGTTGCATATCCTCCTCATTGGGCTCGACCTTGCGTTTGTCTGCAATGATGAGGCGCTGGGTCTCGTAAGCCTTGTCTGTGACAGTAAAGATCTGGACGGTGGCGCTATCGTCAGCTAATGTCACCATGATCTGTTGTTCCCCGATGGCTGCATCAAGCGGGATGCCTATCACCGCATACCACTGGTCCTGGTTTTTGATTAGCATCACTGGCTTGCCGTTGTATTTGGCCTGCGGCTGTTTGTCTGCGCCATTGGCGATGGGCAGTAGAGCAACGCCACCCGGCACAAGCTGCTGCAATGGCAGTTCGATAGCAAGACAGTTGTGTGAAAAGGACAGGGCAAATGCCAATGAGGCTATTTTTTTGTAGGTAGAGAACAACGGATTAAATCTCCTGTTTAACTTCGTCAATGGTGCAGAACAGCACCCCCTTCGACAACCGTGCTTCAATTTTATCACCCACTTGCAGTGCTGTTGCATCACGAACTACTTGCCGTTTAGGCAGCTGCTGCACGATGGCGTAACCACGCTCCAGAGTTGCCAGTGGGCTGACATTATTGAGCGCCCGACTGGCAGCGGCCAGCGCCAGCTTGGTATGTGTGAGTTTACGTTGCCAGGCGCGCTGCAAACGTTGCATTAGCTGTTCGTGATGGCTCTGTAACTGTTGCAGCCGGTAACGTGGCGAGTTGTGGTGCAGGCGTGTACTGAGCTGCTGGAGCTGGTGAGTCTGATGCCGCAGCTGCATGTTGATGCCCTGCAACAGACGTTGCTCCAACTCATCAAGCCGTTGCCCTTTTTGCTGAAGTTGTTGCCCTGGGTGTTGTTGTTGTAGCCGTTTGCTTAACCAGCTGAGCTGCTGCTGTGACTGCTGTAGCGTGGTGTGTATGCAATTTAACAGCCGTTGTTGTTGGCGGCTTAGCTGCTGTTGCAGCTGTGCCGTATCTGGTGTCACCAGCTCGGCAGCGGCAGAGGGGGTAGCGGCGCGCAGATCAGCAACAAAGTCGGCGATGGTGAAGTCGATCTCATGGCCGACGGCGGAGATGATGGGGATGGCGCTGGTGTAGATAGCGCGTGCCACCACCTCTTCATTAAATGCCCAGAGATCCTCCAGCGAACCGCCGCCGCGGCCGACGATCAGCACATCGCACTCCTTGCGTTGGTTGGCGAGTTTGATTGCTGCCGCGATCTCACGACCCGCTGACTCGCCCTGCACCGGCACGGGGTAGATCAGCACCGGCAGTGCCGGATAGCGCCGCTTCAGCACACTAAGAATGTCGTGGATGGCGGCACCAGTGGCAGAGGTGATAACACCCAGCTGCTGTGGTGTGGAGGGCAGTGATTTTTTATGGGCGGCATCGAACAGCCCCTCCCGACCGAGACGGGTTTTCAGTGCCTCGAAGTTGCGTTGCAGCAGACCCAGGCCGCCCTCTTCCATCTGCTCCACCACAATCTGAAACTCACCGCGTGGCTCATACATGGTGAT
>JAYWDX010000319.1:0-3265 GCA_043779675.1 Tenderia sp. (SeqCode) | reverse complement strand
TCAAAGACTGGCGAGACCTCCATGTTGATCCAGTAGGGGCGTCCCGATTTGCTGTGGGTCAGCAGCTCTGCTGTCACCTTCTGTCCTGAATCGATGGCGGTGCGGATGTGCTGGATCTCATCAGGATCGCTGCCGGATTCTTGCAACAACTCACCCAGCCGCTGCCCCTGGACCTCTTCCAGTGCATATTCGCTACTGGTGACAAAACCGCGATTGACCCAGAGAATCTGCCCCTCCTTGTCGGTGACGATGACGGCGTTGTCGGTCTCCTGCGCCACCAGCGCCAGCATCTGCAACTCGTCATTGAGCATGTTGAGCTGCTCTTCCACCTGTTTGTACTGGGTGATGTCACGGATGACGCCGGTGAAGTAACGTTTATCGCCCAGTTGCATCTCATTGACGACAATCTCAGCGGAGAACTCCCGGCCATTTTTGCGTAGCGCTTGCACCTCGCGGCCGGAATCCATCAACCTGGCTTGGTCGGAGTTGATGAAATTGCTGATATAGCCATCGTAATGTTGCCGGTCGGCGGCGGGCATCAAGAGGCTGACATCGTGGCCGATCAGCTCCACTGCCTTATAACCAAACAGTTTTTCAATGGCTGGATTAATGCTTTCGATGATGCCACGAGCATCGATCACCACCACCCCATCCGGGAGGGTATCTACCAGATTCTGAACCCGCGCCTGTGATCTTTGCAGTCTGGTGCGGCCCTTTACACTCACCACCATTAACCCGGTGAGCAGCGCGGCGGTAAAGAGCGCAAAACCATATAGCAGGGTGTGAAACATATAGAGTGGTTGATAGGCGTCGGCCACATCCTGCTCAACCGCCATGCCAAGATCCATCTCCGGATCCCACATCCAGACGCCGATCACCGGCACGCCGCGATAGCCACGATAGCCCACCAGATCGGTACCCTTTTCACCCTTGGCGGCGGCAGCGGCCATGTGCGTTAGGGGGCGTTGTGATAGCGGTTGGGCGGGGTTGTTGTGTTGGGTGAGGTCGGCGCCGGGGTCCCGGATCTGAATTTTACCTACGGCGCTCTCTCCGAGTGGGAGCAGGCCAATTCTATTCAGTTGTTCGGTAAAACGGCTCTCACTCAACATATTGCCATCACGGTCGAAGATATAGCTCTCGCCGCTGCCCGAGATGCGGGCTGCCTGCAGCAGGGGAAAAAACTCACTGATAGGGTCGATGCGCAGGGCGAGCAGGGCGATGATCTCCCCCTTATTGTTCTTGATGGGGGTGCCCACAAACATGGTGGGTAGCCCATCTTTCAGTTCGCCTTTCCGATCTGGCAAGGGTACGTTGCTGATCATGGAGTGGCTCATTACCGTTTCGCCGGCCCAGAGACGCTCCACGATGCCGGGTTGCCGGGTGAGGATATGCGGGACTCCGACATGGATGTCGCGCGCAGCGGAGAGATTTATGTTGCTGCCGGGGGCGATGATGGCGTAGCCCTGATACCCCCCCATCTTGTAGATCCATGCGAACTTCATGCTGCGTGGTTCACTCTGCGCCGCCAGCAGCGTCTCACGGTCGCGCGGCAGTTCCAACAGCCTCTCGGTCATGGCGACGATATCCGGCGATTCGGCGGCAAATTCGACGCGCCGCGCATGTTCGTTGACCCAGAGATTCATGGTGGTGTGGTTGATATCGAGAATGGCATTCAGGGCGCGATCAAGGTCCTGACGAGATCTGTTTTCAAAGGTCCGGTCTGCCCACCAGGTCACCACGGCAACAGCGATTAGCGTCAGGATAAGTGCCCCCAAAGAGGGGCTGTTGACGCCGATCCAGGCCTTTATCTTTTTCATGGCCATCAATTTTTCCCATTCAAAACAGTCATCAGTGCAGGTAATCGGCTGATCAAATTTTTAGATTACCTTTTGGTTAGTGGTTGAATAGTAGGGAAACGGTTTGGATAACCCTTTGCATCCCGGTTACCATAGCTGCCAGCCATAGATACCGGCCACATATACCCGCCATACATAAAGGTGTTTCCGAATGATATTGAGCATGACCTCGTTTGCGCGCCGCGAGCGCGATACTGCATTTGGCAGCCTGCGCTGGGAGCTGCGTTCAGTAAACCATCGTTATCTCGATGTTGGCCTGCGGCTACCTGAAGAGCTGCGCGCCCTGGAGTTCAAGGTGCGGGAGCGCATCAGTGAACGGATCAAGCGTGGCAAGGTCGAGGCTGGGCTACGTTTTCAGCCACTCGACGCGCAGAGTCGTAATCTTGCCATCGACCATGAGGCGGTCAAACGGCTGGCCGCAGCGATTCACGAGGTAACCATTCACGTCTCTAATCCAGCACCGCTCAATCTGTTTGAGGTACTGCGCTGGCCCGGTGTGATGCAGCAGCAAGAGGAACTCGACCTGGAGCCGCTCTATGAAACGGTGATGACGCTGCTGGACGGGGCGCTCGACGAGATGGTTGAGAATCGCGCCCGTGAGGGAGACAAGCTCAAAGCAGTGATCCTGCAACGTTGCAACGCCATCGACACCTTGGTGGTCAAGATGAATCTGCATATGCCTCTGTTACGAGAACAGCTTGGCCGCAAACTGGCGGAGCGTCTGGCGCAACTCAAGAGCGAACTCGATCCCGGCCGTCTGGAGCAGGAGATCGTGATTCAGGCGCAAAAGATGGATGTGGAGGAGGAGCTTGATCGCCTCACCGCCCACATCAGCGAAGTGCGTCATGTCATGAATTGGGATGAGCCGGTGGGGCGCCGTCTTGACTTCCTGATGCAGGAGCTTAATCGCGAGGCTAATACCCTCGGCTCAAAATCCAATGACACCGAGGTAACTCGTACCAGTGTTGATTTGAAGGTGCTGATTGAGCAGATCAGGGAACAGATTCAGAACATTGAATGATTACAACGGCAGAAGAAATCGACGACAGATTCAACATCTTCACCGGGGACAATGTACCCAAAAAGCTCACGTCGTAACAGATTTGAATCAATCAAAAGGCTGATCACTGAAAGTTATACTGTCAACTACGGGGTGACAGCGCTCGTTTAAGAAGTAACATAGCCTGATCGTAAATCCCCGGTCGTTTGCTTTCTCTCGGTCCCGCTACGTTTAGCGTTTTAATCTCATGGCAAGCTAGCCATGCCTCTACGCCGGTAATGGCAGGTGGATTCTCCATGTCAACAACAAGGCAGATTGTGTCGCTACCTCGTGAGCAATTTATGGCGTCCATGCCATAAATTGACTCGCTTACGCGACAGCTAATTCCTTTTGCCCGGACCGTCCTGCG
>JAYWDX010000318.1:0-5701 GCA_043779675.1 Tenderia sp. (SeqCode) | reverse complement strand
CGGGAGACTGACCCCTGTAAACGGATGGAGGCGATCTCTCCGGGGCTTTTTAATGCGCTGACCAGCGAGTGGCGTGGTGGCGTCTGTTGTAAGGTGGTTGTAGCGGGTGAGGTTGCGGTGGGTGACGATGTGGTTTTGATTAATGACAACTGAGCGCGACCAACAGATCATCACCGAGACCCGGCAGTGGGTGCAGGATATTGTTATCCGCCACAACCTTTGCCCGTTTGCCCACAAGCCGTTTCGCAACGACGTGATTCGTTACCGCCTCTCTCATGCCAGTAGTGAAGATGAACTGGTTGATGACCTGATCGATGAGCTGCTGCTGCTACGTGATGCTGATATCAGCAAGGTCGAAACCACCATTCTCATCACCCCTTACTGCCTCAACGACTTTAGTCACTACAACCAGTTTCTTGATGTGGCCGATATGCTCATCACCCAGTTTGGTCTGGAGGGTACGATCCAGGTGGCCAGCTTTCACCCCGACTATCAGTTTGCCGATCTCGATTATGATGATGTGCGCAACTATACCAATCGCTCCCTCTATCCGATGTTCCATCTGATACTGGAAGCGAGCATAGAACAAGCCAGAAACAGCCACCCTGATGTGGAGTCCATCCCGGCGACTAACATGGCGTTGCTGCAACAGATTGGCTTGGAAGAGATCAAGCAGCAGCAGCAGGCTTGCAAAAAAAAGGAGATTGAACATGAGTAAAAAACTGGATGATATCGTTGCCCAAGCGCGTCGCAATCGTGATCAGCGCGAACTGGGTTATCGCGAAAGATCACTCAAAATGTACGCCTGGATCTGTGGGCGCTGTACGCGTGAATTTACCCGCGTCAACCTGCAGGAACTCACCGTCCATCATCGCGATCACAATCACGACAACAACCCGGACGATGGCAGCAACTGGGAGCTGCTCTGCATCTATTGCCACGACAATGAACACTCCCGCTACATCGACAACGTCGGCACCCGTGACAGGCCCACTAAAACAGTCGGTGCCAGCCATAACCCCTTTGCCAATCTGGCGGACATGTTAAAGAAAAGTGATGATTGAAGTGCAGGCTGGGATGTAAAAGAGGCCGACCCAGAAGAGGGGAGCGCTTGATAGATAGCTGGAGGATTACACCATGTTGTAAGAACCTGTTTACGATCTTGATCAAGGGATGCAGCGCAAGGCGGAAACGAGTGAAAAAGCGCAGTGTACACGTAGTACATGAGCATTTTGAGCCCGTTTCCCCTCGGTACCCCCTTGAGGGGTGAACGCGGCGATGAGCCCTTCAGCGAGATCGTAAACAGGTTCTTAGGTCAGTCAGCTCTTTTTGATCATGTGGTTGGCCCACTCGGGTAGCTCTGTGAAGAAAACATGAAACCCCGCCGAAAAGCTTCCAAAATTTAAGCCGTATTGTTTTGCAAGGATTGAGAGACTCTCTCTTGAAAACAGACTGATGTGTCCATTGCGGGGAGATGCATACCACCAATCTATTCTTCTGTTCTTTTGAATGTTGCCGTCGGTCAGTAACGTAGAGAATAGTATGATGCCGTTGGGGCCGAGCAGAGTGTTTAGGTTTGACATTAATGTTTTAACGTCAGAGACATGCTCAAAAACTTCAAATGCCGTGATGAGATCAAATTTCCCAAGTCCATTAATATCTACGTTTAGATTTATAAAAGGGTCGTAGGAGGTGGATTGCCAGTTGGCTTTATTTAGGAGTTTGCTGAGCTGGCCATTTCCGCCGCCGTAGTCCAGGTGTTTGATGGCGTGTGCACGGTCGCCAAAAGAACCGATCAAATTTTCAGCGTTTTGACGAGGTCTGGCCTCGATGCAGTCAGGATCTACCAGTACGTACTCTTCGTTGTATATCCGTTGCTTGAACTCTTCCGGGCTCCAGGCTAATAGCTCTGGGGCGAAGCAGAAACCACATTTACCGCAGAGCGCATAATAAACCGGGGTTCCTGAAAGATCGAAGAACTTACCCTTTATCTCTTCACAGGTTTTGTTGAAATCCACTACATCAAGCAGCGGGCTTGCTCCGCTACAAACGGGACAGATTAAGTTTTTATTCATGTTAGTTGATGTCCGTGATTGATGTGCTTATGCCGCATTACAAATAAACAGTTGCTCGGTTGAGTCTCGTCGCTACTGTTGATTCTTGAGTTTATAGAGTTGATTGTAGGGGGTTGGAGTGGTGATGTCTAAGAGCCTGTGCGCGATCTTGCTGAAAGGGCGCCGGTTTATTGCTTGGTCTGAGAATGACGGTAAAAAAGTTTGGGTGCAAAGGGTGGCAAGAGTGTGGAAAGGGCAATAACAATGATCAATCCGGCGTAAACCTCGGGGGTAAAAACCCCGGCACTACGTCCCAGTTCGGCGAAGATCAGGCCGATGGCGATGCGATTGGTCAATGGCTCATCAATGAAAAGGCCTGAGATTAGTTTGGTGGCAAGTGCGACCACAAAAAGTGTCAGTGAAAAACTCCATGTAAACGGTCTGTCAGCGCTTGATGCCCAACCAAATCATATGCCTTGCACCACGGTTGGCGTGTGCACGTACCCGAATCTCTTCGACGGTGAATCCCGCACGCTGCATTTTTTTTGTAAACGCCTGGTCGGGGCTGATGGACCAGACGGCGAGAATGCCACCGGGACGCAATGCTGCGGAGGCGGCATTGAGTCCGCCGGGGCTATAAAGGCTGTCGTTCTCTTTGCGTGTTAACCCTTCCGGGCCGTTGTCTACGTCCAGCAGAATGGCGTCGTAGTTGCTCTGTTTGGAGCGGATAAGTTTGCCAACGTCGCCTTCAAAGACAGTGACCCGTTTATCCGCTAACGGATCGCCAGCCAATACGCCCAGTATATTCCGATTCCATGTCACCACCGCCGGTACAAGTTCTGCCACCACCACTTCGGCCTCTGGGCCAAGTGCCTGTAACGCGGCGGCGAGTGTATATCCCATGCCGAGTCCGCCAACCATGACGCGGGGCTGGGGACGATTGCGAATCCGTTTGCATGCCAGTTCGGCCAGTGCATCTTCAGATCCGTGTACCCGGCTATTCATCAGCTCGTGGTGACCGGCCTTGATCGAGTACTCTGCGTCGCGGCGGTAGAGGCGCATCTCACTGCCATCTCCGGGCACAGCGGTGGTGTCGAGTAGTTCCCAGGGTTTCATATCGGCCTCGTGGTGTCGGATGGGTGGCGACGCAGTGACTGCATACACCGTATATAAATGTTGTTAAATGACGCCTGTTACCTTGGCACGCCGGTTCCACCACAGGTGGCTGACAAAAAAGAGGATGGCGGCGCTAACTACGATTGCGGGACCGGCGGGCACATCCCATTTGAGTGAGGCGCTAAGGCCGCTGCTGACGGCGATGCAACCAACAACGGCAGCGATAATGGCCATCTGTTCCGGGCTGCGGGCAAAGGTTCTTGCAGTAGCAGCGGGGATAATTAGCAGTGAGGTGATCAGCAGGATGCCGACCACCTTCATGGCAACGGCAATGACGATGGCCATTAGTAACATCAGCATCAATCGGGTTCTGGCGACGGCCACACCTTCAACCTGCGCCAGCTCCTCATGTACGGTGATGGCGAGCAATGGCCGCCAGATGGTAATCAATACCGCTAGTGCTACGGCGCCACAGCCCCAGATCCAGTAGAGATCGATGGTGGTGACGGTGAGGATGTCACCAAACAGATAGCTCATCAGGTCGATGCGCAGTGTCTCCATGGAGGCGATGGCGATTAGGCCAAGCGCGAGCGTGGTGTGGGAGAGGATGCCCAGCAAGGTGTCGCTGGCAAGGCGGCGTTGCTGTTGCAGTGCCACGAGCATGAGTGCCAGCACCACGCAGACGATGATGACACCGAGATTGGCGCTGAATTCAAGCAGAAAACCAAGTGCGACGCCGAGCAGTGCAGCGTGCGCTAGGGTGTCGCCAAAATAGGCCATGCGACGCCAGACCACAAAGCTGCCGAGAGGTCCGGCAATCAGCGCCACGCCGAGTCCGGCGAGCAGGGCGCGCAGTAGAAAATCATCCATGGTTGCAGCCCTTGTGTTCATCTTTATCAGCGACAACATCACCGTGTACGTCGTGGCTATGGTCGTGGTGGTGGCTGTAGGGCATCAGTACCGGCATCTTGATATCTCTCGCCTGACCAAACAGGGCGACGTAGCTGGGATCAACTCGCACGCTGTCGGGATGGCCGGAGCAGCAGACGTGGCGATTCAAGCAGAGCACCTGATCGGTGGCGCTCATCACCATGTGCAGGTCGTGAGAGATCATCAATATGCCGCAGTGGTGGCGTTTGCGGATATTGCTGATGAGGCGATAAAGCTCCTCCTGGCCCGTCACATCCACCCCTTGTACCGGTTCATCCAGAATCAGCAGATCGGGATTGCGGATCATGGCACGCGCCAGCAATACACGCTGGGTCTCGCCACCTGAGAGTGTCTGCATTGGTGAGTCGAGTAGATGCGCGGCGCCCGTCTCACTCAAGATTTCAACCAATTTGTTTTTGGAGTAGTGGCTGGCCAGGGTGAGGAAACGCTGCACGGTCAGTGGCAATATTGGATCGATCGTGAGTCGTTGCGGCATATAACCGATACGTGCGCCAGCACTCACGTTGACGCTGCCTTGGTCTGATTTCATCAATCCTAGCGCCACTCGCACCAAGGTTGATTTACCAGCGCCGTTGGGGCCGATAAGGGTGACGATCTCGCCGCGATGGACGCTAAGATCGACACTGTCAAGGATTAGCCGGCCTTGTAGCGAGAGGCTGACACCGCGGCACTTCAGCAGTAGTTCACGACTATTTGCCATGGTTTTGCCCCTGGCACTGGGCACAGAGACCACTAATTTCGACGACATGGTGGGCGGCAATGAAACCGATGCTGGCAGTGCTGCTGGCAATGGCGCGGCTCACCTTGGGGTCATCCAGCTCGGCCACCTTGTGGCATTGCGAGCAGATCAGAAACTGGCCGGTATGTTTGTCGCCGGGGTGGGAGCAGCCGGTGTAGGCGCTCATACTTTCGATGCGGTGGATCAGGCCGTGCTCGATCAAAAACTCCAAGGCACGATAGACCGTCGGTGGCGCGCCGTTAAATCCTTCAGCGCGTAACTGTTCGAGAACCGCATAGGCACCTACCGGTTGATGGCTACCCCAAACCAGTTCCAGCACCCGTTTGCGTTGTTCGGTGAGGCGACCATTACGTTCGCCGCAGATGCGTATTGCTTCCGCCATAGCGGCCTTGATGCAGCGACGATGGTCGTGTGGAGTAAAACTGTGGTCGGTGATGTCGGGCATGGTCTCACTATACTAGTGGTTGAAGTTGTTATATTATAACAACAATCCAAGGCACCGCGAAATTCATGTATCTACGTTTTCTCATTATCATCGTATTGACGTTGTCCATTTCATTGCCATCGCGGGCCGCCGAGACTCCGCGAGTGGTGGTGAGTATCGCCCCTATCCATTCATTGGTAGCGGGTGTGATGGCGGGTGTGGCAACACCTGAGCTGCTGGTTAAGGGGGCAGCATCCCCCCACAGTTACACGCTCAAACCATCGCAGATGAGTGCCTTGCAACGGGCCGACCTCATCGTCTGGAATGGTGAGGGTGTGGAGAGTTTTTTGCCACGTACCTTGCGTTCACTTAGCAGCGGGCCACATGTTCTCAAGCTGGTGGCACTGCCGGGTATCA
>JAYWDX010000317.1:0-6568 GCA_043779675.1 Tenderia sp. (SeqCode) | reverse complement strand
CCCACTCCAGGACGAGGCGCGCAGCACGGCTATCATGAAGATCTTTGCCACCCGCCTCAGTGCCGAACTGGAGCGGTCTGCCGCAGAACGTACCCGCGAGGAGCAGGCCCGTCACACCCATGCCATCCTCGACAACCTGGTTGAAGGTATCATCACCATTAACGAACACGGCATTGTCTCCGCCTTTAACCATGCCGCTGAAACGATCTTCGGCTATTCCGCCAGCGAGGTGCTCAACCGCAATGTCAGCATGCTGATGCCGGAACCATACTGTGCCCACCATGACGGCTATTTAAACCACTACCTGGCTACCGGAGAAAAACGTGTCGTTGGCATGAGCCGCGAAGTGACGGGGCTACACAAGGCGGGCACGACCTTTTTGATGGAGCTGCAAGTGTCGCAGATCAGCCGTGCCGGGCGACCGGTCTTCATCGGTGTGGTACGCGATATTACCGAACGCAAGAGCGCCGAAGCCGAGCGCCAACGACTGCAACGACAACTTGCCCAGGCACAAAAAATGGAGGCCATCGGCCAACTCACCGGCGGTGTTGCCCATGATTTCAACAACATGCTGGCGGGCATTTTAGGCTTTACCGAACTATCTCAGGAGATCGCACTGGCGCAAGGCTATGCCACCCTCAGCAGCCATCTGTCACAGATCTACCGCGCTGGCGAACGCGCCCGTGATCTAGTGGCCAAGATGCTAGCCTTCAGCCGCGGCCGTGATACCAACATGCCAGAACCGGTGCTGCTCTCCAGCGCCATCCCCGAGATGCTTACACTACTGCGTCCGGTACTGCCTGCCAGTATCGTGATGAAGACTGAGTTAGATGCCAGCGCGCCAGCGGTATTGCTGGATACCATCGGCCTGCAACAGGTGGTATTGAATCTCTGCATCAATGCCCGCGACGCCATGGACGGCGCTGGCTCACTGGTCATCTCTGTACACAAACTCACACCACACAACGCAGTGTGCAGCTCTTGTCACCAGGCGTTCTCCGGCGACTATGTTGAACTCTGCATCAGTGACAGTGGCCCAGGTATGGATACCACCACCCAGCAACGGATCTTCGAACCCTTCTACACCACCAAAGCGGTGGGCAAGGGGACCGGCATGGGGCTGGCCATGGTGCACGGCATTGTGCACGAAGGTCATGGCCACATCGTGCTGGAGAGCAACCCCAGCACGGGCAGCCGCTTCCGGCTGCTGTTTAGCGAACACAAACCCTGCGCTTAAACGCCAGGCGTGAGGAGGAGATCATGGAACATCTGCAACCGCCTATTCACATCATGGTTGTCGACGACGAAGAGTCCATCACCCTGTTGCTGTTGGCACTGCTGGGCAACCGTGGTTATCAAGTCAGCATCTTCAACGACCCAACTGCCGCCCTGCACCACTTCGAGTGTGTGCCTGAGTCGGTAGACCTGGTGATTTCGGACCAGACCATGCCCGGCATGACCGGCTCTGAGATGGCGGCCCGAATGTTTGCCCTGCGCCCGGGGCTGCCGTTTCTGCTCTGCACCGGCTATAGCGATGCCATCGACAAACCCCGCGCCCAGGCACTCGGGCTGGGTGGCTTTTTGCACAAACCCTACAAAACCAGCGAACTGCTGGAGAACATAAATAGATTATTGAGTAGTGCCAGCGATTGAGCGGCGTGTAACCGATCCAAACAAAAACAGAGCAACGCACTACAACAGAATTTTGAATAAAAAAAGGGAGCATCACAGCTCCCTTTTTTATTTCAGGCGGGGCGAACGATCAAACCAACTGTTTGTCTCGCAGAAAGTCGGCCAGTTTGGCGTCAACATTGAGGATGTGTGTTGTAAGCCACTCGGTCAGAAACGCCAACATCTGATCAAGGTCTATCTCATCCCCCATATCGAAATCACGCACCAGTGCGTTGGCGCTGTCACGAAACCCGGCGTGGGCCTTGAGGTGAAACTCCACCTCTGGATAGCCATACGCCTTCATCAACTCTTCCTCAACAAAAAAGTGCGTACGGCTGTACTCCACCAGGCCACGCACCACCTGCTTGACGGCATTACCGTCGGCCTCATTCTCGATCACCTTTTGCAGCTGGTTGATGTAGCTGATGAGCATCTCATGCTCTTGGTCCATGAGTCTGTTGCCAACCCGTAAACTGTTATCAAATTCAACGTAAGGCATGGAGTGTTCCTTGGTCTACACCCCTTAATCATCGGTCAAAATTGCCAAGCCATTAACGGGCCGTTAACGCCCTTCGATCAGCTCCACCTGGTAACCCTCCGGGTCTTCAATAAAGGCCAGGACGGTGGTGCTGTTTTTCATTGGACCAGGCTCACGAACCACCTTGCCACCGAGTTTTCTGATTGCATCGCAGGCGGCGTAGATATCGTCAACACCGATGGCTATATGGCCATAGGCGGTGCCAATCTCATAGCTGTCGACACCCCAGTTATAGGTGAACTCAATCACGGCGGTATCGGTCTCGTCACCATAACCAACAAAGGCCAAAGTGAACTTGCCGTCGGGATAGTCGCGCTGCCGCAGCAGCTTCATGCCCAATACTTCAGTGTAAAACTTGATGGCGCGTTCCAGATTGCCAACGCGCAACATGGTATGTAGTAGTCGCATGGATCACTCCTCAAAAAAATCCCCCATGACGGGGGATCTTAAAAGTCTGAAATAGTGTTACATCAATTAAGCAAAATGGCAGATGTAGTCGAGAATCTCATCCACTTCGATATCGAAGTGTGAATTAGCCGACACGTTAAAGCTCTGTCCCACCTGGTAATCAGTCCATGTCTGCTCATCAGCTAGTTTGACGCGGCAACTCCCCTGCGTCACCTCCATCACCTCTGCCGCCTGAGTGGAGAAGCGGTAGAGACCCGGCAACATGATGCCCAATGTCTTCATCTCGCCTTCAGCCGTGACAACACTGCGGCTAGTCACCTTACCATCGTGGTAGATGTTGGCCTTCTGTTTGACGCTGGCGTTTGTGTATTCCATATTTAATTACTCCTGGTTTTATCGGCGTTTTATCAGCGCGGTCGCACGGCCGCGCCATTATTTATTTAAAGCTACGCCCTTTGTTGGCGGCGATGCGCATACGCAGCGCGTTGAGCTTGATGAAGCCCGCCGCATCGGCCTGATTGTAAGCACCGGCATCATCTTCAAAGGTGGCGATGGAAGCATCAAAGAGGCTGTCGTCAGACTTGCGCCCCACCACAATGGCATTGCCCTTGTAGAGTTTGAGCCGCACCACGCCATTCACATCTGCCTGTGAGGCATCGATCATGGTCTGCAACATCTTGCGCTCTGGGCTCCACCAGTAGCCGTTGTAGATCAAGCTGGCATAACGCGGCATCAGCTCGTCTTTCAAATGGGCCACTTCACGATCAAGGGTGATCGATTCGATGGCGCGGTGGGCGCGCATCATGATGGTGCCGCCGGGGGTCTCGTACGCGCCGCGTGATTTCATACCAACGTAGCGATTTTCAACGATATCGAGACGACCGATGCCGTTAGCGCCGCCGACCTTGTTTAGCGTCTCCAGGATCGTGGCCGGACTCATCTCCACGCCATCCAGCGCGACGGGGTCGCCATTGCGGTAGCTGATCTCGATATAGGTGGCCTGGTCCGGGGCCAATTCAGGCGAGACCGACCAGCGCCACATATCATCTTCAGCCTCATGCCACGGATCTTCCAGCACGTCGCCCTCGTAAGAGATATGCAGCAGGTTGGCGTCCATGGAGTAAGGTGACTTTTTGCCCTGTTTGGCAAAGTCGATGGGGATGTTGTGCTCTTTGGCATAGGCCATCAGCGTTGCGCGTGAGGTGAGATTCCACTCGCGCCACGGCGCAATCACCTTAACACCGGGCTTGAGTGCATAGGCACCCAGCTCAAAACGGACCTGGTCGTTGCCCTTGCCGGTGGCACCGTGGGAGATGGCATCAGCGCCGGTCGCAGTGGCGATCTCTACCAGCCGCTTGGCAATCAGCGGCCGGGCGATGGAGGTGCCGAGCAGGTACTCACCTTCATAAATGGTGTTGGCGCGGAACATCGGGAAGACAAAATCACGTACAAACTCCTCGCGCAGATCCTCAATGTAGATCTCATTAACGCCCATCGCCTCAGCCTTGGCACGAGCCGGCGCGACCTCTTCACCCTGACCGATATCGGCAGTAAAGGTGACCACTTCGCAGTGATACTCATCCTGCAACCACTTGACGATGATGGAGGTGTCCAGACCACCGGAATAGGCAAGCACCACTTTTTTCACAGCTGTTTGCGACATAGTTAGATCTCGTTTGGGGATGACAAAGACAGGGGGGCAATTATAGCGGAAAGGGAGGGGGGGCAGATACACCTCCGGCAAGGGGTTTCCGCCTCCAGCATCACGTCGATGCGGGTGGAGCCGTTTTCGCTTTGGTAGATCATAAATTGGCGCATTTTATGGAATCGGAACGAATTATCCGTGAACTTTAAGTAAGAAAAATGTCCTGATGCACGAGTCAAGTATGCAGCCTGATTCACGGATAAATCTGGCCGGATCAAAATTCATCATTCTTTAACTTCAACTGATTGGCTTTGATACCGGATCGTGACCAGTGCTGCTCAACAGATTGAATAAAAGCCGGGCGAACCAGCTTTGCTCTCTGCTCCAGCCAATCACCTCGATCAAACCGAAGATAAAGACCCTCTGCGGGTTTATCGCTGAGTTGGGATTGCGAAAGAAAGTCATTGAGTTCTGATAGTGAAAAACACCCACACTTTATCGCTGGCACTTGGAAAATTTCAATTGCCCGAAACATCTCATCCCGTCGGAAACATGAAAAAAACTTTGCGTTGCTTTTATCGTAAATGTCGAAACCCAGAAACCAGTCCGGCAATCGCTCATATTTAACGGAGTGTTGTGCATAGCACCATTCCCCGAAAAGTATGAATTGGTCCGTCAGTTGCTCAAAAAGAGCATCTGTTCTTGGCTTCAACCATTCTGAAAGTTTTTGCCACTGCCCTGAACTTGGGAAATGCAAGTACGCACCTCTGTTCTGGGCCCGGAGATTCCCTGAAGAGTCAAAAGATATCCCAAGATTCGCCCCGTCCACCTTTTCTTCGACGACTAGATCATGCCGAATAAACTCATCCCTCTCGTATTCCGACATAACCTTGTCTTCCCTGATCACCACGTCACCGAGTAGTGCTAAGTGAGGGGTTGAGGGAAACTTGAAAAAATCGTTTTTCACGTACCCATCTTCTCTGCGTATTTTACTTCTACATAGTCATGACATAGGAAATGCACGGTAATGCCAACATCGGCCAGTGCGTTTTTCCATCCCCACCACTTACTGTCTGTGGCCTGCAAAACCGGTGGTTTGTTAGGGTGGACATTTGCTACCGCTATGAACTTCCGATCAGAATTATCGAATTGAGTCAATCCAGCATGATCAGGGAACTCATCGTAGCTCTCCCCATTTTTTGTAATCGTGACTCGATCAGCATCCGGAAAATTCCATCGATTATCATGAACCCATTTCATAAACCCGTCACCAACGCCGGGCTGCCCACTCATGGAGAGCTGCTTCCGGTATTCAGTGAAAATCTCGTCACCGCAATCAATCACTAAGCCGCCGTTTTTAACGACGTGGTTCACGGCTTCCACGCAGGCAAGAACACAACCAACAAGCTCATCGGGAATAGCGGCGGGATCAATAGCGAGGTTGGCGGTCTTGGGAACATTGGTATCAACCAGACATTTCTTCGGCAGGAGATTCATTCAGAGTTCTCCGGTTTACTGCTTCTTTGCTTCATTCTTTTTTTCATTGCGGCGGACGCTTGCTCTGTGATGTCCCCCATCTCATCGCCGAAGAAATCTTTCGGCCAGTTCCGGATATTGCCGAACATATCTAATTGAAGAGCTTCCAGCTTCGCTGGCGTCCGCGAAACATCCGCGAAATAAGCCGACACTCTGTCCTTCGAAACGGTATCTTCAGCGATCCTCCTTTGAAGCCTTCTAAGAAAGTGCTCGGAATGTGTTTCGATAACAAGCTGTATATTTCTGTCTTCGCCATTTTCTCGCGAGTTCACGACGTCGATCATCACATCAGCCAGGGCGGCCTGCGCGCTGGGGTGTAGATGAATTTCCGGCTGTTCCATGATAATGACTGATCCATGTGGCGCATAAAAACATTGAACCAGCACAGGAAGCACTTGAGATATCCCAAAACCGACATCCGGTAAGTCCACCCAATCCTGCGAACCCTTTGCACGAACTTTAACTTCATATTCCTGCCGTTTATCGGAAATCGGGTTGACCTTGAATTCATCAATCAGCCCCATTTCTTTTAGTTTTAAAGCAATGATTTCCTCGAATGGCTTGACTGGCGACGCTTTATTTGCACCAAGCTTTTTTCCCAAACTAATCTTCCGGCTACGTGCGGCCAATATGGCAGCCACGGTATTCTCACCAGCATATCCAACACTTTCTGGCTCAATACCTGTCCAGGAGTACAAGCGCTCTGCTTTGGTACGCAACGGACCAAGATAACAAAGAGAGCGGAAAAGTTTTTCGTGCGTCAGGTTCAG
>JAYWDX010000316.1:0-1629 GCA_043779675.1 Tenderia sp. (SeqCode) | reverse complement strand
GCTGGCGCGATATTCTGATCACCGAATTTCATGCGATAGAAGCCATCCACGAACAAAAAACTCCGTTTCCAGCGGCAGAGACCCGGTTGATTGAAAGGGGGGGCAGACTCTTTTTGGAGTCAGAACGGTTTGATCGCAAGGGAAAGTATGGCCGTATGTCCATGGTTTCACTTCAATCAGTTGATGCCGAGTTTACTGGGTTCGGCAGCGATTGGCCGCGTGTCATGGATACGCTTTGCAGGAAGAGTCTAGTGGGTTTTCAGTACTTATATAAGGCACAATGGCTCCATGATTTTGGCCTCCTCATCAACAATAAAGACTTGCATCTAGGCAACCTCAGTCTGATGATAGATGGCAATGTATTCAGGCTTCTGCCGGTGTATGACATGTGCTCTATGGGGTTCGCTCCAAAGGGCGGTGAGGTAATGCCATACAACTTCACTCCACCTGAAATTAAAAGCTTGGCTACTGGTAGGGAGGATCATACAGGCCTGAAACAGGCGGCCCACACTTTCTGGGAAAGAGTCGCCGCCGACAAACGGATTTCAGACGAGCTCAGAGAGTTTCTCGGGCGCGGCAACCCAATCACCCTGTAGCAGCCCCCAACATTGGCTCCCTACGAATCCTCCGGCCGCAAACTCACCCCATCCAGCACCTCCGGCAACTGGTTGCTGCGGATCATGGCCTGAATCTCTTTAACGTAGGCTGCGCCACGCTCGGAGTAGGCCTGCAAACCTTTGGCCAGCTGATGGCTGCTTAACCCTTTGCCATCGGTGCGCATCTGCTGACGCATGTTGCGTAGCTCAGAGTAGGCACGATTGGTATTGAGATTATGGATATAGGAACGCACCGAATCATCAATCGATGAGTAGGCACGCACGGAGTGAGTCGCCCCCTCAGGGCGGGCTAGCGGCACCATGCCTTTAGATGTTTGAGTAGCGTACTGACCAAAGAGGTTATTGCCAGTCAGGGCAAAACGCGACGTGCCCCAGGCGCTCTCGTTGGCGGCTTGTGCCAGCACCAGCGCGGGTGGCACCACATCAACACGGCGCAGCAGCAGCTGTTGCGCCTGCTTTGATGTGAGGCTCCCCTTCATCTGATACTGTTTCGCCACCGACTCCAACCAGTGCAGCTCGGTGCTGTTGAGACGATTTACGCCTTTGTCAAAGAGCACAATCAGCTGATCGCGCATCTCTTCAATCATGGCGTTTTCCGCCAGCACGATAGGCAGCAGGGCGCGGAAAAAGAGCGCCTTGCGCTGCTTGGCACTTTTAACGTCGACCAGATCACTCGGAAAGGTCTGTAGTTCGATGGCGGGCACCAGCACGGGCGGCCAGGAGTACCCCATTGCCTCGAAGGCCGCCTCCAGATCGGCGGCACTATCGACCTCCAACTGCTGGAGGGCGACACGCTCATCTACTTCTTCCTTGTCTGCCGGTGGCGGCTGCTGAAAATAGACCATCAGCAGTGCGGCGATGACGATGGGGAGGATTAATGCAACCAGTTTGCGCATAACAGTTTCCTTGTTAAGGGCACTTCTAAAAATTCGATCAAGGCGCGAGGGCAAGGCGGAAATGCGCGAAAAAGCGGAGTGTACACGTAGTACATGAGCATTTTGAGCGCATTTCC
>JAYWDX010000315.1:0-2077 GCA_043779675.1 Tenderia sp. (SeqCode) | reverse complement strand
TCGAGATAACGCCACTCATCAAAGAGGTTAGGACCAAAACCGGAGCGTTTAATCGACTTCAAAAATTGCTTCGGAATAATCGCATCGGTATCGACGTTGGGACGATCGATGGGCGCTACCAAACCGGTCAATGTGATAAATTTTTCCATGATCGTTTCCCCTTAATCTAATTCACGCACATCGACAAAGTGGCCAGCCACTGCTGCCGCTGCCGCCATCGCCGGACTCACCAGATGGGTGCGACCACCCTGCCCCTGGCGCCCTTCGAAATTACGATTTGAAGTGGAGGCGCAACGCTCGCCCGGTTCCAGGCGGTCGGCGTTCATCGCCAGACACATGGAACAGCCCGGTTCGCGCCACTCAAAACCAGCTGCGATGAATATCTTATCCAACCCTTCAGCTTCCGCCTGCTGCTTCACCAGACCTGAGCCTGGCACTACCATCGCCAACATGACATTGGCAGCCACCTTGCGACCCTTGGCCACGGCAGCGGCGGCACGCATATCTTCGATACGGGAGTTGGTGCAGGAGCCGATGAAGACCTTGTCGATGAAGATCTCAGAGATCGGGGTATTGGCCGTCAGTCCCATGTAAGCAAGCGCCTTCTCCATGCCGGTACGTTTTACCAGATCCGGCTCAGCGGCCGGATCAGGCACCTTGTCACCCACCGCCACCACCATTTCAGGCGAGGTTCCCCAGGTGACCTGTGGCTCGATCGCGGCGCCGTCCAGCTCGACCAGAGCATCGAACTTGGCATCGGCATCACTGTGCAGATCCTTCCAGGCAGCAACAGCGGCATCCCACTGACTCGCTTTGGGGGCATAGGGACGCCCCTTCACGTACTCCATGGTCTTGGCATCCACCGCCACCACGCCGGAACGGGCGCCCGCCTCAATGGCCATATTGCAGACGGTCATACGTCCTTCTATAGAGAGCGCCATAATCGCCTCACCGCCAAACTCAATGGCGTAGCCGGTCCCGCCCGCGGTGCCGATCTTACCGATGATCGCCAGCACGACATCCTTGGCAGTGACGCCCGGACCCACCTTGCTATTCACCTTGATCAGCATGTTTTTTGATTTTTTCTGGATCAGGCACTGGGTCGCCATTACATGCTCGACCTCGGAGGTGCCGATGCCGTGGGCCAACGCGCCCAGCGCCCCGTGGGTGGAGGTGTGAGAGTCACCGCAGACCACCGTCATGCCCGGCAGGGTCGCCCCCTGCTCTGGCCCAACCACGTGAACGATCCCCTGACGGACATCATTCATCTTAAATTCGGTGATACCAAAGAAGTTACAGTTTGCATCCAGCGTCTCGACCTGGATCCTTGAGACAGGATCAGCGATACCCGCCACCCCCGCTGCCTGGCCCGTGGTGGGCACGTTGTGGTCGGGGGTCGCCAGATTGGTCTCGACGCGCCACGGCTTGCGCCCCGCCAGACGCAGCCCCTCAAAGGCCTGGGGCGAGGTCACCTCGTGCACCAACTGCCGGTCGATATAGATCAGGCAACTGCCATCATCGTTCTGGCGCACCAAATGGGCGTCCCACAATTTGTCGTATAACGTCTTGGCAGTCATGGACTACTCCTTCCACTATATGTTCTGAAGTTTTGTAACAATGGCGGCCATCTTAGCCCCAGGTTATTGATAACTCAAATTCATATTATTCATGCAAAGCATTCCATATTGGAATAGATTAACCCCATGAACATTGAAGACCTGAATGCCTTTCTCTATGTTGCCAAACACCGCTCCTTCTCCCTGGCGGCAGCGCAGCTACACCTCACTCAGCCTGCCGTCAGCAAACGCATCGCGGCACTCGAGAGCCAGCTCAACGCCCAGCTGTTTGACCGCATCGGTCGCCAGATCAGCCTGACCGAGGCTGGGCGGGCGCTCGAACAGCACGCCCGCCTTATCCTTGCTGAAGTGGAAGATAGCCGTCGCGCCATTCGTAACCTCAGTGGCACCGTCAGCGGCCCGCTCAAGATCGCCAGCAGCCACCACATCAGCCTGCACCGCCTGCCGCCGATCCTGCGCCGTTACATTCACGAATATCCGGAGGTGCAGCTCGACCTCAG
>JAYWDX010000314.1:0-2611 GCA_043779675.1 Tenderia sp. (SeqCode) | reverse complement strand
CAGAAAGATTAAATATCAAACACAACGGAGAGCACCATGTGTGAAGCAGCAGCAACATTACCAAACGATCCAATTTTTTTATCAGAGTTCATGTTGGAGATGGCCAAGCAGATGAAGGCTGTGGACACCTACGACACCTACAACGGCTGGACCACGGCACGCATCCTTGATCCGTATGTGCTGACCAAGGAGCGTCGTGCGGAGATCCCCATCGTCGGCGATCCTGATGAGATCACCATGGCGCGTGTCAGAGGCCTCTACAACGCCATCTCTTCCCTGATTGAAAAAGAGTGCAAGCTGATGGCGGTGCCGATGATTAATCTGAGTCACGAAGGGTTTGGCCGCGTGGTTATCAGCGTCGGCAAACTGATCGTGCTCGACAAGATTCTGCGTGATGTTCACCGCTTCGGTTTTAAGAGTTTTTCAGCGATGAAGGATGAGGCCGACAAGCTGCTCTCCGTGGCGTTGCAGATCATCAGCGAACACCCCGAAGTCGCCAAGCGCTAGGAATCGCAACGATGACAGAAGAGATGCTTAAAGAGTTGGAAAAAGAGCTGCGCAAAAAGAAGCGCATCTCACAGGAGTGGGCTTCGCAGCTCCACGATCTGGTTGAGGATCGCCTGCCCGCAGGTTATGAAGAGATACCCGCCATTGCTCAATCAACCTACGACGCATGCAAGGAGTGGGCTGATGCCAATGCTGCCTTTGAAAAGGCGGCTGCCGCAATTGCGTATGCTTAATTGAGGATAGCAGCATGGAACAAATTACTGGATTGACCCGTGGTGGCGCGCAGTGGACCCCCGCCTTCATCACCGCCCTGAATCAGGAGACATGCATCGGCTGCGGTCGTTGCTACAAGGTCTGCCCGCGCGATGTCTTTGAACTGGTGGAGCGCGGATCAGATGAAGATAACGATGAATTTTCTGATGAGCCGACCATGGTGATGGCGATCAATGATGCGCTGGATTGCATCGGTTGCCAATCATGTTCAAGGGTCTGTCCGAAGAGTTGTCATTCACATGCGCCGCAGGCGGCGTTGGGGTGAGTTCGATATAAGAATGTTTTAAGGAGTGTAGTAATGCCAAAACCAGTCAAGCATGTCTTTGTCTGCACCCAGTCACGTCCCGATGGCCACCCACGTGGTTCATGTGGCGAGAATGGTTGCCGTGAAGTGTGGGATGCTTTCCTTAATGAGCTGGAGAAGCGCGCGCTGTTCGACAGGATCGCTGTGACCAACACCGGTTGCTTGGGTCCCTGCACTGTCGGTCCCAATGTTCTGGTCTACCCGGAGGGGATCATGTATGGCCGCGTCACAGCTGCCGATGTCGCCGAGATTTTCGATTCGCATCTAGTGGGAGACACACCTGTAGAGCGGTTGAAGTTGCCAGCAGAGGTTTGGGGTTAGCTGTTATTTCCTCTCCCTTTGGGAGAAGGTTAGAGTGAGGGAGGTAGATTAAGATGAACACCGCATTGCTGAATCAGGACGGTATAGATTTCGGTTTTGATATTCCCGCCGAGGTGGACATGCTGTTGCAGGAGGCGATTCAGAATTATCAAAACACTGAACATGCCGAGCGCACCTTGTGGCACGCCTATGAGAAGGCGCCGGAGTGTCTGGGTGTCTACATCGCGCTCTACAAGTTCTACTTCACCAAGAGGGAGATCGAGCAGGCTGAGCAGGTGGCCTTGATTGGTCTTGACGAGGCCGCGCGTCAGGGTAACTTTATACCCGATTGGCGTGTACTGGCGGCAGACTCTACCGACTGGAGCGGCGCCACTACACCGCAACGTTTTTTTCTCTACACCCTGAAGGCGCTGGCCTTCATCCGTCTGCGCCTCGGCAAGATCGACAACGCTCGCGCCATCCTGGCGAAACTGGTGGAGCTCGATCCCGATGACAAGGTGGGTTCCTCGGTGATTGCCGACCTTGCCCTTGGTGTGGCAGAGGCCGGGCATGGTTGATCCTGCGCGTCTGCTCGATGGCATTGTCTATCGTTATGCCCCCTTTGCCCGTTCGATCTGCAAGGCGCTGGAGCATGAGGCGCTGACCATCGGCATTGCAGCGTTGCCGTCGATCAGTTGGGATGATGCCGTACTCTCCATCGTCAAGGATCCGGTGAATGGCAGCGACTGTCTCAGCGCTACATGGCGTGACAAACATGGCCATCGCAAAGGCTCACTGCAATTCAACTACGATGGCAGCTTCTTTGCCGAATACGACATCGTGCAGCCACACCCCGGCGACAGCCGCTGGTTTGTCGAGGCGGTGACAGCTTGGGGGCGCGATAACAGAATCTTAACCGAGCCGCGCCTGCTGGCGATGCCTGAATAGAGATCATGCAGGCGTCACAGCGTATTTATGAACTGATTGCGGATAGCGCCAGCAGCGCTGCTGTTGTTGAAGAGGTGTTGATTGGCCTCACCTGGACCTTGGCGCGTAGTGAATCCGGTAATGGGGTGGCCATGAGCCCTGGAACACTTACACGCACGCTGCCGTGGTCCGGAACACTCAGCGGAAAATCTGCGCAGGATTTTATGCCATGGTTGCGCTCGTGGAATCCGTATGAAGCGACGGTGGCCATGGCCGTGGCCAATAGCATCATCAACCACA
>JAYWDX010000313.1:0-8939 GCA_043779675.1 Tenderia sp. (SeqCode) | reverse complement strand
ATCGGCGAGGAGAAGAGCCGCAACGTCTTTGCCGGCATCAAGTCTGCCTACACCCCGGAACAGCTCGAGGGCAAACTGACGGTGATGGTGGCCAACCTGGCACCGCGCCAGATGCGCTTTGGACTCTCCGAAGGAATGGTGCTGGCAGCCGGCCCCGGCGGTAAAGAGCTATGGATTCTGGAACCCCATGACGGCGCACAGCCCGGCATGAAGGTGAAATAATCTCCTGGGAACCTACAGCGGTAAAGCGCACAGCATATAACCAGAAGCAATATCATATACAAATTCTGCGTTGAATTTGTGATATAGGAAGCCTAGCATGGCCGCTCCTGGTTAAGCACTCAACGGTACGTCTACCAGTGGCCTCCGTGCTTTTGCAGACAGAGAGAACTAACCTACCAACCTGAAGGCTGAGATGACCGAATACGCACTGATACTCGTCAGCACCGTGCTGGTAAACAACTTCGTCCTGGTAAAGTTCCTGGGGCTCTGCCCTTTTATGGGTGTCTCCAAAAAGCTGGAGACGGCAACAGGCATGGCGCTGGCGACCACCTTTGTGCTGACCCTCTCATCGGTCTGCAGCTACCTCACCAACGCATACCTGCTGGCGCCACTGGGGTTGGAGTACCTGCGCACCATCACCTTCATCCTGGTGATCGCCGTGGTGGTGCAGTTCACCGAGATGGTGGTGCACAAAACCAGCCCCGTACTCTATCAGCTGTTGGGGATTTTTCTGCCTCTCATCACCACCAACTGCGCTGTATTGGGTGTGGCGCTGCTCAACGTGCAGCAGGATTTTGGTTTTATCGCCTCGGCACTCTACGGTTTTGGTGCGGCAGTCGGTTTTTCCATGGTGCTGATCCTGTTTGCCGCCATGCGTGAGCGGATCATTGTCGCCGACGTACCTCTGCCCTTCCGCGGCCCCGCCATCGCCCTGATCACTGCCGGGCTAATGTCGCTGGCCTTTATGGGCTTCTCAGGCCTGGTAAAAGCCTGATGTTGACCGCTGTTGCAACACTCGCAATTCTGGGGCTGGTCTTTGGCCTGCTGCTTGGTTTTGCCGCCGTCCGTTTCAAGGTCGAAGGCGATCCACTGGCCGAAAAGATCGACGCCCTGTTGCCGCAGACTCAGTGCGGTCAGTGTGGTTTCCCCGGCTGCCGCCCCTACGCCGAGGCGATGGCCAAGGGTGAGGCCGATATCAACCGCTGCCCGCCGGGCGGCCAGACCACCATCATCGCCCTGGCCGACCTGCTGGGCCGCGAGCCGATCCCGCTCGATGCTGAAGTGGGCGAAGAGAAACCGAAGATGGTCGCCATCATCGACGAAAACACCTGCATCGGCTGCACCCTCTGCATCCAGGCCTGCCCCGTGGACGCCATCCTCGGCGCCGCCAAACAGATGCACACCATCATTGAGGCCGAGTGCACTGGCTGCGAACTCTGCATTGAGCCGTGCCCAGTGGACTGCATCACCATGGAGGTAGTGCAACAGGAGATCTTTAACTGGAAATGGTCCTACCCAGAACAACAGCCGGAGGCCGACAAGGCATGAGCCGCAAACTCTGGAATTTTCACGGCGGCATCCACCCACCCCAGCACAAGGAGCTGTCGACCCGGCGCCCCATCACCCAGGCCGCCATCGCCACCGAGCTGGTGATACCGCTGCATCAGCACATCGGCCAATCCGCCGAGCCTATCGTTGAGATAGGTGCGCAGGTACTTAAGGGGCAGGAGATCGCCCGCGCTGAGGGTTACGTCAGCGCCTCGGTACACGCCTCCAGTTCTGGCACCGTCATTGCCATTGAAGAGCGCCCCATCCCCCACCCATCCGGGCTGAGCGCCCCCTGCATCATCATCGCCACTGATGGCGAGGATCGCTGGCAAACACACCCACCCGTTGAAAACCACTACGCCGAGATGGAACCGAGCCATCTGCGCAACCTGGTGCGAGCGGCAGGCATTGTGGGCCTCGGTGGCGCCGGCTTCCCAACGTTTATCAAACTCAACCCCACCGGCAAGGTGATCGACACCCTAATCCTCAATGGTGTTGAGTGTGAACCCTACATCACCTGCGACGACATGCTGATGCGTGAACGCGCCGATGAAATCATCGCTGGCGCCAAAATCATGCGCCACGCGCTCCAGGCCCATCACGTACTGATCGCCATCGAGGACAACAAACCCGAGGCAATCGCCGCCATGCATCAGGCCGCCGCCAACGAAACCGGGATCGAGGTGGTCGCCGTGCCGACCCGCTACCCCCAAGGTGATGGAAGACAGCTCGTCAAGGTACTCACCGGTAAGGAGGTCCCCAGCGACGGTCTCTCATCCCAGATCGGCGTCGTCGTCCATAACGTCGCCACCGCCTACGCCATCCACCGCGCCATCAACCACGGCCAGCCGCTGGTATCACGCATCGTCACTATCACTGGCGACGGCGTAAAAGAGCCACGCAATCTCGAGGTGCCGATCGGTACGCCAATTCAGCATCTACTCGAACAGTGTGGCGGGACAACCGGAGACATCGAGCATGTCATCATCGGCGGGCCGATGATGGGTTTTGCCATGCATAGTACGGCCATCCCGATCATCAAGACCAGCAACTGTATTCTGGTAACCCGTAAACCAGACCAACCGCTCGCGCTGGAGATGCCCTGCATCCGTTGTGGCGCCTGTGCTGAAGTCTGCCCGGTGGAACTATTGCCACAACAGCTCTACTGGCACACCCGCGCCAAGGAGTTTGACAAGACGCAGGAGTACGATCTCTTTGACTGCATCGAATGTGGCTGCTGCTCTTATGTTTGCCCCAGCAACATCCCGCTGGTGCACTACTACCGTTTTGCCAAAACCGAGATCTGGTCCCAGGAACGCGAGAAAGAGAAGGCCGACCAGGCACGTAAACGCCACGAATTCCGTCTGACCCGCATCGAACGTGAACAGTTTGAGAAAGAGGCGCGACTGGCGCAGAAACGGGCCGCCGTGCAAGAGAAGGCTGGCAGCAGTGACAAGGGCGAGGCCGACAAACAAGCCACCATCCAGGCCGCCCTGGAACGGGCCCAGGCCAAAAAAGAACAGCAGCAGGAACCGCCCAAAAACACCGCCGCGTTAACACCGGCGCAGCAGCGTCTGGTGGATGAGGCCGACGCCCGCCGTGACCGCCTGGACGCCGCCAGCAGCAAAGAAGCCGAGTAGATATCAGATAGCCATGCATCTCAACACCTCCAGCTCCCCCCACACCCACGGCGCCAACGGTCTCTCCGTTGTCATGTTGCGGGTAGTCTACGCCCTGATCCCGGCCATCGCCGCCTACGCCTGGCTGTTTGGCTGGGGCGTGATCATCAACCTGCTGCTGGCCGCCGTTACAGCACTGGCAAGTGAGACGGTAATGCTGCGACTGCGCCGCCACCCCATCAGCCCCTTTCTCAAAGATGGCAGCGCCCTGGTCACGGCGTTGTTACTGGGAATCGCCATACCGCCACTGGCGCCGTGGTGGCTAATCGTCATCGGTACCGCCTTTGCCCTGGTCTTTGGCAAACACCTTTACGGTGGCCTCGGTTTCAACCCCTTCAACCCCGCCATGGTCGGTTATGTGATGTTGCTGATCTCCTTCCCACGCGAGATGACCACCTGGGCGGCGCCGCTCGGTCTGAGCAACCAAGGTCTCGACCTCGGTCAGAGCCTGACATGGATCTTTAGTGGTGCACTGCCTGCCGGTGTTTCACTGGACAGTCTCACCTCAGCGACGGTATTGGACACACTCAAAACACAACTGAAACTTGGCCAGAACATCGACCAGATCAGCGCCAGCCCCCTCTTTGGCGCCATGGGTGGCGCAGGCTGGCAGTGGATCAACCTCGCCATTCTTGGCGGCGGCCTCTGGCTGATCTACAAAAAGGTGATCAGCTGGCACGTACCCGTGGCGATGCTCGGCAGTCTGGCGCTGATGGCACTGCTCTTTTTTGCCGTTGAACCGACCAGCCACGCCTCGCCACTCTTCCACCTGTTTAGCGGCGGCGCCATGCTTGGTGCATTTTTCATCGCCACCGATCCAGTCAGCGGCGCCACCAGCATCAAGGGCAGGCTCTGGTTTGGCGCCGGGGTCGGCATCCTCACCTACATCATTCGCAGCTGGGGCGGCTACCCCGACGCAGTGGCCTTTGCGGTACTGCTGATGAACATGGCAGCCCCCACCATCGACCACTACACCAAGCCGACTGTCTTCGGCCACAGGAAGGGTTCCGATGCTCGGTAAACAGATGTCCACCGCTGCCGCCATCCTCAGTGGCTTTGCCATTCTCTGCGCTGGCGCGGTGGGCCTTATCTACGACAGCACCCGCGAACAGGTCGAGGCCAATGAAAAGGCCGCACAGGTTGAGAAACTGCACCAACTGATCGCCCCCAGCCTGCACGACAACGATCTCTACAGCGATGCCATCAATGTCGAGTCACGTGACTGGCTAGGCAGCAAAAAACCGGTACCTGTCTATCGCGCGCGTATGGGCGACCAGCCCATCGCCGTCATCATCGCCGCCGAGGCGCCGGACGGCTACAGCGGCACCATCAAACTGCTGGTGGCGATTCGTTACAACGGCGAACTGGCCGGTGTGCGGGTGGTCAACCATAAGGAGACCCCCGGATTAGGGGACTACATCGAAGTGGAACGCTCCAACTGGATCAGACAGTTTGATAGCCGCTCCCTCACCAATCCTGATGAAAAGCAGTGGCAGGTAAAAAAGGATGGTGGCGCCTTCGACAGCAATACCGGCGCGACCATCACACCACGCGCCGTTGTAAAGGCCGTACACCATGCCCTGACGTACTACAATGGTCATCGCGACCTGCTGTTTGCACCCGCCACGCCCGAGAAGGGTCCAGAGGAGAGTAACCGCAATGAGTAAAAGTTACAGCGAGATCAGCCGCGACGGCTTCTGGAGTAACAACGTCGGCCTGGTGCAGATCCTCGGCCTCTGCCCGCTGCTGGCCGTCAGCACCTCCACCGTCAATGGCCTGGGGCTGGGGCTCGCCACGACCCTGGCGCTGGTCTTCTCCAACCTGCTGGTCTCACTGATCCGTAACGTGGTAAAGCCAGAGGTGCGCATTCCGGTTTTTGTGATGATCATCGCCTCGGTGGTGACCGTCATCGAACTATCAATGAACGCCTGGTTCCATGATCTCTACAAGATCCTCGGCATCTTTGTGCCATTGATCGTCACCAACTGCGCCCTGCTTGGCCGCGCCGAAGCCTTCGCCTTCAAAAACAGCCCTGACCGCGCCGCGCTCGATGGCCTGACCATGGGGCTCGGCTTCACCGCCGTGCTGGTACTGCTCGGCACCATCCGCGAGATACTCGGCAACGGCACCATCCTCGCCCAGGCGCAGATGATGTTTGGGGAATTGGGCAACCACCTCACCATCACCCTGATCGACAACTACCACGGCTTCCTGCTGGCGATCCTGCCACCCGGCGCCTTCATCGGTCTGGGGCTGATCATCGCCGTTAAAAATCTCATTGATGACCGCAACAAACGCCAAGCGGCGCTGCAACCCAAAATCATCACCATCAAACCTGCTGCCACAAAAGGTGATACCGCCACCGCGTGAAGCTGCCGATTTTGACAACCGCAGCATGGCTCACCTATGCGGCGGACCATGTATCACTTCACTGCAAAACAGCTCCCCTGCCTCCGGTTTTTCTCATCGCACTGGTTATTCTCGGACGCAACAGCGCCCGCCCACCACTCACGAGCGGTGATTACCTACATCTCGTTATCCTGGGAGTGATCGGCTTTCATCTCGCCGCCTATCTTTTTCTGAATGAACAATTGGGCTATCTACAATTCATCGGCACACTGCTGGTCATAGCAGGGGTATTTGTAATCAGCACTCGAAACAAACAATAACGTCACCCTATGCAAGAACGGACGCCACCAACTCAGACTCGCCACTATCAACCGGAACAAGTCAAAAAGTCGCGCCCTGACCATGTGGCATTCGACAATTCCGATTCTCGAACCATCGTCATCAGTAGCCGCTTGGCTGCCGCCTTGTACTGCATCAATGTTCCGACCCGCGCCATGTATTGATACATCAAGCCAATCTCGGCAGGTGTCGGCACCCGGGCGCGAGGATCGACCCTGGCGATGCTTGTGGGACGCACCCTATCTGCCGGGTTCTCTTTCTTCTGCCCGCGTTCGATTGCCCAACGATAGACCTGTAACACCACTTCACGAACATGTAGCGCCGTGGCTGGAGCACCAATTGTGTCGGTCAATGCACGTAGATCCTCGTGCGTGATTTCGTCCAGTTTCTGATTGCCAAATTGTTTTTTCAGTTCGCGCTCATAAACCAATGTTGCCCCTTGAAAACAACATTCAGTGCCAACCTATGAGTATTAATCCATGTTACGAGTTTGTCGGAGAGCTTTACATATTCTGTTCGTATCAGCCCACAGATAAAAATAATTGATCATTTGATCAACGACATATGTAAATTGCCCGATTTTTGCAAGGGTATCAAGACCAGTTCGAGAATCGTAGTGCGGTTCTTATTCTTGTGTTTTTAACTTGCCGTGTCCACACGTTAGTAACGTGACTCTTTCCGTGACAAATAACGAATAACGAATAACAACTTAGGGTACATACGATGAAAACAAAAAACAGTTGTCGATCCTGACATTGGCAGTGCTCGGCACGCTTTACGGCGTTTCCCCAGCACTGGCGACGCCACTTCTGGGCACGGCGCAGAGCTACGCAGTTCTGGGTGCCTCAACGGTGACCAACACTGGCCCAACCACCCTATGGGGAGATCTCGGTCTCTCTCCCGGCAGTTCAATTACTGGTTTAGGGAACATCTCCCTGACAGGGGCGGTACACCAGACTGATGCGACCGCTGCGCTGGCGCAGAGTGACGCACGCACTGCATACAACACCCTTTTTAACCTGTCATATGCTACTGACCTGACAGGGCAGGATTTGGGTGGACTCACACTGCAACCGGGTGTCTATCATTTTGATACGTCGGCTCAATTGACCGGAACACTCACTCTTGACGCCCTGAGCAACCCCGATTCGCTCTTCGTATTTCAGATCGGCACCACGCTCACGACTGCAAGCGGCTCGGTTGTCAGCATGCTCAATGGCGGTGCAAATAGTGGCATTTTTTGGCAGGTTGGTAGTTCCGCGACACTGGGTACCAGTACACTGTTCACAGGAAATATTCTCGCGGATCAGAGCATCACCTTAAATACAACTGCAAACATCCTGTGCGGTAGAGCCATCGCGCTAAATGCTGCAGTGACAATGGACACCAACACCATTGCTAACGATTGTATCAATTACGTTAACGATACCGGCGACACCCGTCTCGTTGACTACGGCAGCGGCGGCTTCAGCGGTGGTCTGACCATTCCCGAGCCAGCCACACTGGCGCTGCTGGGATTAGGACTTGCGGGAATCGGATTTAGTCGACGTCAGCGCAGCTAATAGTAGTTCTGTAAAGTGGGCAGAAATTCCCTGCCCACATTTAATCAGTCTCCCTGGCCTTCCTCCATCAGCTGTTGACGGATCAACTGCAACTCCTGCTGGCGCTTTTCATCAGTAAGCGTCCGGCCAACCCCACCTAACCAAATAATGGTCCTCAAGGCATGGTCTGATTTTCCAAAGGAGAATCAGATGAAGGCCGCAACCCCAATGTAAAAGAGAAATACTGGCATGATCACATTCGTCAGGCGGAGCAGTCCGGCGAGATTTTCAAGCGCTATACCGAGCGCCATGGGCTGAATCTAAAATCACTGTACGATTGGCGAAGCCGGTTGAAGAGAAGGGTATTCTGGATGTTCCGTTACGCACCGCTGCAAAGAGGGCGGTGACTTTTGCCATGTACCGCCAACACCCCACGCAGATGTTGAGCTGCATTTTAGTGGAGCCACACTCTCTGCAGATGCGCCCCCCGATCCAGCACGGCTGGCGCGGCTGGCTCAGGCGCTTGAGTTACGTTGATGATGAGCCCTTCGCGTGATCTGCCGGAGATCTATCTGCGTGGCACCGGTCGATTTCGGGAGGTCGATTACAGGTCTTATGATGCTGGACGCCATTGAAAATCTGGATTCACCGTTGATGCAGCCACACGATGATGAGCCGATGCAGGTAGTATCCGGCCGGATCGACAAACCGACGATCCATTTTGAGGCACCGCCACGTGATCTGCTGGAGGCGGAGTTGGTAGTCTTTATCGAGTGGTTTAATCAGCGCCAGAGGGATGCCACGCTTGATCCCCTGCTGCGGGCAGCAATCTGCCACTTCTGGCTGATCACCCTGCACCCCTTTGATGACGGTCATGGCCGCATCACCCGCGCCTTGACCGATATGGCGCTGGCGCAGGCGGACAGCCATAGCATTCGTCTCTATGCCATGTCTGCTGCGATTCTTGAACAGCGTAAGGATTACTACCGGATTCTGGAACAGAACCAGCGTGGTGACCTCGATATTACTGCTTGGGTGCAGTGGTTCCTGCACACCCTGGATGCGACGTTACAATCGTCGCTGGATCGAATTGAGAGCACTCTGGCAAAAACCCGTTGCTGGCAACAACACCATGCCGCGAATTTGTCAGCGGAACAGGTCAAGGTGTTGAACCGGCTGCTGGAGGATGGCGAAAAGAGCTTTGAGCAGGGTATCAGCGCATCCCAATATCAGAAGGTGGCCAAGGTGAGCAAGGCCACGGCGACACGCCATCTTGGCGATTTGCTGGCCAAGGGGTGCATTGAGAAGTTGCCCGGTGGCGGACGCAATACGCGATACCAGATCAAGTACCCTGAATAAAACAGTATTTGAATAATACACTCTGACGCTGGCGGCCATGGATAGCGAAGCGAGGGCCGCTAGTCCCGGATAGGCTACGCCGTCTGCCCTTTCGTAGTTAGGAGCGCTAGCGAGTGACGGA
>JAYWDX010000312.1:0-5701 GCA_043779675.1 Tenderia sp. (SeqCode) | reverse complement strand
GACCGTCTGCCGATGGACCCGTGGGGCAAGCCCTACCAGTACCTTAGCCCCGGTGTTCACGGCGCCATCGACATCTTCAGTTATGGTGGCGATGGCGCTGAGGGTGGCGATGGCACCAATGCCGATATAGGTAACTGGACCCTTCAGTAACTTCATGTTTGCTGCCCGCCAGCACCACCCGCGCCACCCCAGCAGCGGCTTCACCCTGCTGGAGCTGCTGGTGGTGCTGGTGATCATCGGTATCCTGCTGACCATGGCCAGCCTTTCAGTGGGTGGCGGTGGCGAGCAGCGCCAACTGCATGAAGAGGCCAAACGGCTGACAGCACTGGTGGCGTTGGCCGCTGATGAGTCGGTGCTCAAAAACCAGGAGCTGTTGCTGGCGGTGGAGGAGAACGGCTACGCCTTTCTGACACAGGATAAAAAGCAAAAATGGGTGCCGGTCGATGACACCGGCAGTCTGCGCTCCCGTGAACTACCGGAAGGGATGCAGCTCTCGGTGACGGTTGATGAACCACTGCCAACCGCGCAGAAAGCAGAGGATGAGGATAAAAATCCGGGCCAGATCTGGATCTTATCGAGTGGTGAGATGACTCCCTTCACCCTGACGTTACAATTGTTGGATGGCCCGAGTTATCAGCTGCACGGCGACCTGATCGGCAATCTCAAGCTCGACGAACCGAGGGCGGCAAAGTGAAGCGGCAGCGTGGCTTCACCCTGCTGGAGGTGCTGGTGGCGCTAGCGGTGCTGGCGATTGCCTTGGCGGCGGCGATCAAGGCGGTTGGCAGCCATGTCAGCAACCAGACCTATCTTAAGGAGCGCAGCTTTGCCCACTGGGTGGCGATGAATAAGGTGGCGGAGTTACGTACCAGTGGCCAGTTGCCCAACGAGGGGGATCTGAACGGCGCAGCAACCATGGGTGGCATGGAGTTTCGCTGGGACATAAAAGTGACGGCGTTTCAGGGCGGCGACGTACGCCGTCTTGACGTCAAAGTGGTGCCGCAGGCGCAGCCCAAGCAGCCGTTGAGTTCACTGATCGCCTTTGTGGGTAAACCATGATGCGGCAGCGCGGTTTTACCCTGCTGGAGCTGGTGGTGGCCATCGCCATCTTTGGTTTGATGGCGGCGATGGCCTATGGTGGCCTTAACAGTGTGCTCAATACTCGCGACCATGCCGACCATCAGGCCGACCGACTGGCTGAGATACAGAAGGCTTTTACCATTATTGGCCGCGATATCACTCAGGCGGTCAACCGCGAGGCGCGTGACAACTACGGTAGCGAGACGTTGCCGCTGTTGGGCGGTGGTTACGGCAGCGCGGTGCTGGAGTTGAGCCGCACTGGCCGCCGCAATCCGCTGGCGCAGCCGCGCAGCAGTCTGCAACGTGTCGCCTACCTGTTTGCCGAGGGTGAGTTGCGACGCCAAATTTGGCAGGTGCTGGACCGCTCCAGTGATACGGAGCCGCAGTCGTCACAACTTCTGACCAAGGTAAAGGCGGTGGAGCTGCGTTTTATGGATAAGAACTATGAGTGGCAGCCGCAGTGGCCCAGTGTCACCGCCAACCCCACCGATCCGCCGCTCCTGCCATTGGCAGTGGAGCTGACGCTGGAGCTGGAGGATTGGGGCCGCTTCAGTCGTATCTTTGAGGTGGCGGGATGAAGGGCCGGCAGCAGGGGGTGGCGCTGATCACGGCGGTGCTGATTGTGGCGCTGGTCACCACCATCGCAGTGGCGATGGCGTCGCACCAGCAGCTCGACATCCGCCGCAGCGCCAACCTCTTTGACGGCGATCAGGCGTGGCTGGCGGTGCTGGGTGGTGAGGACTACGCCCGTAATGTACTGGTAGAAGATCGAAAAAATGGTGATACCGACGCTCTTGACGAGAATTGGGCGCAGCCGGTGCAGTTTCCGTTTGAAAATATGGCGCTCAGTGGTCAGGTGGAAGATATGCAGGGGCGTTTTAATCTCAACAATCTGCTGGCTGCCGATGGCAAAGTTAACGACTTCGAAGTACGACGCCTTGAGCGACTGCTGAAGCTGCTTGACCTGGATGCCGCCATTGCCCAGGCAGTGATCGACTGGCTCGACAAGGATATCGACCCACAGCCAAATGGTGGCGCGGAAGATGACTTTTACATGCAGTTGCAGCCCGGCTACCGCGCCGCCAACCGGCTGATGGTCAGCGCCAGTGAGTTACGGCTGGTGAATGGCGTGACTGCCGAGGCGTATGAAAAGCTCGCACCCTATATAGTGGCGCTGCCAAAGCCGACCCCTATTAATATCAATACGGCGTCGGCCGCCGTGCTGGCGATTGTGGCGGACAATATGACCCTTGCAGATGGTGAGTCGCTGCTGGCGGCACGGGATAAAACTGGGTTTGGCTCGATCGCTGCGTTTGCCCAGAAGGACGCAAAGGTTGCAGGCATCAGCGATGTTGGTTTAAGTCTGAATAGTGACTATTTTTTGTTAAATGCAATAGCCGAATTTGATAACTCTCGCAGCCAGCAGTTTTCGCTGCTGTGGCGCAAGGGTGATGGAACAGTGAAGGTGATCATGCGTGGTCAAGGGGCCTATTGATGAGCAACGAATTTTTTATCCGCTTTGACGCTGACGGCGCCGCCAACAGCGCCAGCTGGCTGCGCTTGGCGACAGAGGGTGGCATCGCCGCCAGCGGCCATGGCGAGCTGGCCGAGATCGGTAAGCTGGCGGCCGGTTACCGCGTGGTAGTGATTATCCCGGCACAGCAGGTGCTGCTTTGCCGCGCCACCGTACCGGGGCAGAAGCGCCGCCTGCTGGCTCAGGCGGTCCCGTATGCCCTGGAGGACCAGCTCGCCGCCGACGTCGAAACGCTGCACTTTGCCTTTGGCCAGATCGTCAATAACGAGGTGGCGGTGGCCATTATCGACCGCGTCCTGATGGCGGGCTGGCTGCTACGGCTGCGTGAGTCGGGTCTCACCCCCTCCGTCCTGGTTCCGGAAACCCTGCTGCTGCCGTGGCAGGCAGGCGAGTGGCAACTGGCATGCTGGGAGCAGCTCTGCCTGCTGCGCAGCGGCGAACAGGCGGCCATTGTTATGGATAGCGCCAATGCCAATCTGTTAGTGCAGATGGCCTTGGCGGAGGCAGGCGAGTCAACACCGACACGGCTGGTGATCTATGCCGCCGATGAGCCATCACTTGGCGAGCTGGGGTTGGAGATCGAACACCACCCGCTGCCCGATTCAATCCTGCTCTGGCTGAGCCAGCACTACGATGAACGACTGAGCATCAACCTGATGCAGGGCCCCTACAGTCGCCGTGAACGGCTTGGCCAATACTGGCGCCCCTGGCGGGCGGCGGCGGCACTGTTGACGGTGCTGCTGTTGGTGCAGGTGGGGGTGACGCTGGCCGATTCCCAGCGCCTCAAGCGTGAACATCTTGCCCTGCAACAGCAGATTGAAACCAGCTATCGGCAGGCCTTCCCTGAGGCGCGCAAGGTGGTCAATCCCCGCGTGCAGATGGAACGTGCGCTCAAGGCGTTGCGTAGTGGCAGCGGTGGCGGTCTTAATGCACTGCTGGCTGAGGCGGGCAAAGAGTTTCAAGCCAGTCCGGGGCTGACGTTGCAACGCCTGAGCTACCGCGACGGCCAGCTTGATGTTGCACTCACCGTCGCCGATCTACAGCGGCTGGATGAGTTGAAGCTGCGTCTGACCCAGGGTGGCAAGCTGCATGTCGAGATTCAGTCCGCCTCTGCCCAGGGCAGCGTGGTTGAAGCGCGCTTGAAGATTAAAGGAGAGGCGTTATGAAAGAGTGGTGGTTTGGACTTCAGGTCAACGAACGGCGCACCTTGATCATTGGCGGCGGCGCCCTGACGCTGATCCTGATCTATTTTGCCGGCTGGGTACCGCTACAAGAGAGTGTTGCCACGCTTGAAAGCCAGGTGCAGGAGCAGCGCGCGCTTAAAAACTGGATGCAACAATCGGCGGCCGAGGTGCAGCAGCTGCGCCGTGGCACCGCTGGCCAGGCGCCAGTGGCAGGGCGCTCCTTGCTGACCATGGTGGATCAGTCCGCCCGCAGCGGTCAGCTTGGCAGCAGCCTCAAACGGCTCGAGCCAGAGGGGGAAAACGGCGTCAAGGTGTGGCTGGAACAGGCCGCCTTTGATGAGATGATGAGCTGGCTGGTGACGCTGGAACAGCAATCTGGCATCAGCGTCGCCACCATCACCATCGAGCGCCAGGCTGAAGGGCGTGTTGATGCCAACATGACACTGCGGAGCGCCGCAGCCCAATGAGGAAGCAAGTCATCGCTTACAGCCTGCTTGGAGTGCTGGCCTACCTACTCTTCCTGGTCTGGACCTTTCCGGCCGATCGCGCCGTGGCGCTGTTGCGCAGCCAAACCCCACAGCTACAGATGGTAGGTGTAACCGGCACTGTCTGGTCCGGGCGCGCCACCACCCTGCAATACCAGGGGCAACGCCTCTCCCGCTTCAAATGGCAGTTCCAACCCCCGGCACTATTTAAGGCACAACTGGCGTTTGCCATCGCCTTTGATGGCGAGGGACGCACTGGCAGCGCCGATGTCGGGCTGCGCCCTGATGGTAGCGTAGTGGTTGAAAATCTCGCCGCCCGCCTGCCAATGGCCGAGCTGGCAACGCAGCTGGGCATTCCGGCGTCACTTAATGGCATGGTTGATATCGCACTGGCAGAGCTGACGGTTGCCAATAACGTGGTCCAGAGTGCACAAGGCGCACTACACTGGCGCGAGGCTGCCATAACCGCGCCAGTGGCGCAAAAGCTGGGCGATTTCAGCGCCCAGATCAGCACCGAAACCGCTGGCATCAAGGTTCAGATCCGTGATGAAGGTGGGCCGCTGCAACTGGAGGGCACAGTGCGCCTGATCAACGACGGCAGCTACCAATTCCACGCCAAGGCCGCCGTACGTGATGCCCAATCAGTACTCTTGCAGCAGGCGTTACAGGCAGCGGGACGGCAAGAGGCAGATGGCCGGGTGCTGCTGGAGTACAACGGCAGATTGTAGGCGGTGGTTTCGGGGGCTACTACTTAAACCGCGTCGGGTGTATTACCAAGTTGTGCTATTTCAGTCATGTTTAGGGCCAAACAAAAAAGCCGGGATACAAGGTCCCGGCTCAAAAAATACAAAAATAGCGTTTAATCCAATCTGGCGACCCTTTTGCTGACGCAACCCCCGTTTTGAGAGAGGGCTGCGCCAGCTGGAAGCTGGGCTAAAACCGTATTATTAATTAACGATTTTAATCTCTACCCGACGGTTTTCAGCACGACCTTTCGGTGTCTCGTTAGAAGCAACAGGCTTGGCTTCGCCAAAACCACGCGAGGAGATACGATCCGCCGCGATGCCACCCACCTCTTTCAAGAGTTTGGCCACCTTTGCAGCACGCGCCTCCGAGAGTTTTTGGTTGGTTGTATCATTTCCTGACGCATCAGTATGGCCACCTACTTCGATACGTGCGTTGGGGAAAGTTTTGATCGCTTCCACAATTTTATTCATCAGCGGGAAATTATCCGCCTGGATCTCGCTCTGTCCGGAGGGAAAGCTAAATCCATGGGCAGAGATCAGTACATTTTGTAGCTGACGATAGACGGTAGCCTCTTTTTCACTGAACATCGCCTGGACGGTCTCAAATTTTTGTTGCTCCGCGCGATCCTTCTCTTGTAGTGCCTGTGTATCTTTTTCGGTCTTTGCCAACTGCGC
>JAYWDX010000311.1:0-2029 GCA_043779675.1 Tenderia sp. (SeqCode) | reverse complement strand
AAACTTTGGGTGAACTGACCAAACTTGCCTGGCAACACGACGTGCAAGTGATGATCGAAGGCCCGGGTCATGTGCCGTTGCAGATGATCAAGGAGAATATGGATAAGGAGCTGGAGGATTGCTTCGAAGCGCCGTTCTACACCCTTGGCCCATTGGTGACCGACATCGCCCCTGGTTACGATCACATCACCTCCGGTATCGGTGCCGCCAACATTGGCTGGTACGGCACTGCCATGCTCTGCTACGTCACACCAAAAGAGCATCTCGGCCTGCCCAATAAGCAGGATGTGCGTGATGGCATCATCACCTACAAGATCGCCGCCCACGCTGCGGATCTCGCCAAGGGCTTCCCTGGCGTCCAGCTGCGCGACAATGCCCTTTCAAAGGCGCGCTTCGAGTTCCGCTGGGAGGATCAATTCAACCTTGGTCTTGATCCCGACCGTGCCCGTGAATATCACGACGAGACCATGCCCAAAGATGCCCACAAGGTGGCGCACTTCTGCTCCATGTGCGGTCCTAACTTCTGCTCCATGAAGATTACCCAGGACGTACGTGACTACGCTGCCAAGCTCGGCACCGATGAGCAGACGGCCCTGAAAAAAGGGATGGAAGAGAAAGCGATTGAGTTCAAAAAAAGTGGCGCGCAGATCTATCGCAACGCCTAGCCTTTATCGGCAGTAGCAATAAAGCCCGCGCCAGCGGGCTTTATTGTTTGGGGGTGTTATTTTTACAGCAGGTAAAAACAACCAGGCCCGCAGCAGCGGGCCTAAGTAAACATATTTAAATAACCTGTATTAACTAATCATCATCAGTGTCACCGAGCAGACCGTCATCAAAGTCATCGGTATCATCTGACGAGTCATCTTCCTCTACGACTGGCTTGCCTTTCTTTTTGCCAACAACGGTAATTGGTACCGCTTCCACAGGCGGACGGGCATGGCGTGGTGTGAAATCCTTAAGCGCCTTGGCAAAGGCATCCTTGAGCTCTTTTAGCTTGTCGGCTTCATTGGCCTTGAGGGCTCGCATCTTGGGTTCCGCAATGGCGCGTTTGTATTCGATAATCTCGTTGCGCTGAAGATTATATATATAAAAGGTATCAGGGTTGCCCGTGGTCAACTTCGGGTCCCGTGCAACTGGGCTGCTTCTGTCGCCGGCTTCAAGAAAGCCGTACCAGAGATCTTCTTGGGTCATGCCTTTTAATCCTCACTGTAAGGTTGGTTGGTATTGCACAGTAAGTAATTCCACTCCCTGGCAGGGTTTGCCTGGGGTGGGTCAGAGCGAATGATAACGATTATTTTGAGTTTGTCTCCTGTTTTTTTAGTGCTGAGTGGATGCGCTGGTTGATGCGGGGTGCTGTGCTAACATTGCCCGCACTTTTCCTGTTGGGTTGAGCCATGAGTTCCAGTGATTACGATAAACGTTTCGGCGGCATCCAGCGCCTCTACGGCACCACGGCGCAGCAGGTCGTGCGCGAGATGCACATCTTTGTGGCGGGGGTGGGTGGGGTCGGCTCCTGGGTGGTGGAGGCGCTGGCGCGGACCGGCGTCGGGCGGCTCACCTTTATTGATGGCGACACGGTCGATGTGGGCAACACCAATCGCCAGCTCCACACCCTCACCTCCACCCTCGACCTGCCCAAGGTGGTGGTGATGGCGGAGCGCGTCCGCGAGATCAACCCCGAGTGTGACGTGACCGCCATTCACGAATATCTCAACATGGAGAACATGGTTGACCATCTCGATGGCGGTTATGACTACGTCATCGACGCGCTCGACAGCATCCAGTTCAAATCGACCATGATCGCCTGGTGCAAGCGCAACAAGGTGCCCATCATCGCCACCGGCGGTGCCGGTGGTCTTACCGACCCGACCATGATCCAGGTCGCCGACCTCAGCAAGACCTACAACGACCCACTCGCCGCCAAGGTGCGTTCGCGGCTGCGTAGTGATTTCAACTTTACCCGCAATGCCAAGCGTACTTTCGGCGTTGAGTGTGTCTTCTCCAGCCAGCAGCAGGTCTACCCCAAGGA
>JAYWDX010000310.1:0-4700 GCA_043779675.1 Tenderia sp. (SeqCode) | reverse complement strand
TCCATCGCCGCGATGACAAAGGGCGAGCCAATGCGGGTGCGCTTCACCTGCGTAAACCAGCCGCACCTCTCCACCGCACTGTTGCTGCTCACCGGTGTTGCCACCACTTGCGCGCCAAGGTAACGGGCGCAGAGAATGCCGGCGACATCACCCCGCAGCCAATGGCCACGCTCATCACTCACCAACGGCCGGTCACCATCACCATCGGCAGAGATGATGCAGTCGAAGTCATACTCCTTGCCCCACTTGGCGGCCAGCTCGACATCCTCGGGGCGCACCGCCTCGGTATCGACCGGGATAAATTTTTCGGAACGGCCCAGCGCTACCACCTCAGCCCCCAACCCCTTGAGGATATTTGCCATCACGTCGCGGGCAACGCTGGAGTGCTGATAGACACACACCCGCTGCCCGGCCAAGACATGGCGCGGGAAGAAGTCTATATAACGCTGCACATATTCACTCTCCGCCGCAGCTGTCACGACAGGCAACAGGTAGGGAATGAGACTCCTGCCATCGCTCTTGAAGCTGGCCGTTGGAATCACCACTGTTTGGCTGCTGATCCCCTCTTCGTCCCGCTTGAGAATCTCACCGCTTGCCTTGTTGAATTTGATGCCGTTGCGATCATCAGGGATGTGGCTGCCGGTTACCATCAAGCTGGGGATGCCGTTGCCCATGCCGTAGAGCGCCACTGCCGGAGTGGGGATAAAACCACAATTGACTGGCAGATAGCCGGCATCGGCAATCGCCATCGCCAATGCCGCCATGATGCGTGGTGAGCTGGGACGAAAATCACCGGCAATCGCCACCCGCGAGCCGGGCGACAACTCGCCACACCCCTCCAGATACTGAAGAAAGGCGAGTGTATAGGCGTAACAGACCCGATCGCTCATATCCGTCGCCAGGCCACGTGCGCCGCTGGTGCCAAACTTTACACCGCTCTCAACCATCAACTCAGCAATACAGATACGTTGTTCTGAACTCATCTCTTCCCTACCTCTACTTTAAAACCCAATCCGGCCAGTCTAAAGCAGCACCGCCGCGCGCCATAGCCAGCAGTGCAAAATAATTCTTCATCAAGCTGTAGCGCCATTGTCATGGTGCTGTAACGGAGTGGTCCGAGAGTAGCGATGAGAACCTGTACTCATACGTAAAGGGACCTACCTTGCGCATACTAATGATCTCCGACGTCTACTTTCCCCGCGTCAACGGCGTCTCCACCTCGATCCAAACCTTCCGCCAGCACCTGCAGGGGCAGGGACATCAGGTGTCGCTGATTGCGCCGGACTATCCACAACAGCCGTGCGACGACGATGAGACGATCATACGTATCGCTTCGCGTTATGTGCCGCTCGACCCCGAGGATCGGATGCTCAAATATGGCAACGTACTAAAGCTGACGGAGGAGCTGCGGCAGCAGGCCTTCGACGTCATTCACATCCAGACGCCATTTGTTGCCTACTACGCCGGTATCGAGCTGGCCAAACGGCTTGGCATTCCGCGCGTGATCACCTACCACACCTTCTTTGAAGAGTACCTCTACAACTACATCCCGTTTTTGCCCAAATCGTGGCTACGACTGGCAGCACGGCGTTTTTCAGCATCGCAGTGCAACAACGTCGATGCGATGATCGTGCCCTCGACACCTATAGAACAACGGCTACGTGACTATGGTGTGACAACCGAGATGATGAAGCTGCCCACCGGCCTCGACCTGCGCGCCTTTACCAAGGGGGATGGTGAACGCTTCCGGATTAAACACGGCATCGCGCCGGATCGGCCAACGCTACTTTATGTCGGCCGCGTGGCGCATGAAAAGAACATCGGTTTTCTTTTACAGATGCTGACCGAGGTACGGCAGTCGATCCCCGAGGTATTGCTGATCATCGCCGGTGAAGGGCCGGCGCTGAACAGCCTCCAGCGCCTCAGCAACAAATTGGGGCTGGCGGAGAATCTGTTTTTCATCGGCTACCTCGACCGTAACGAGGCGCTGCTGGATTGCTATCGCGCTGCCGATGCCTTTGTCTTCGCCTCGCGTACCGAGACCCAGGGGCTGGTGCTGCTAGAGGCGATGGCGCTAGGGGTGCCGGTGGTCTCTACCGCCATTCTCGGCACTGCCGACATTTTAAAACAGGGCTGCGGTGCGTTGATTGCGCAAGACAACCTCGAAGATTTTGCCGAGCAAGTGATAGATATCCTTAACAACCCGCAGCTGCGCGAACGGCTGGGGTGCCAGGCGCAGGTCTATGTCAAACAGTGGTCAGCCTCAGGCTGTGCCGAAGAGCTGGTGAAATTTTATCAACGCGTAATTACGCAGCGATGCACCGCCACTCACCCAGCCGCAACACCCAACACCGTTTGACATTCACAGCGGGGCAGGCACAATCGCGCCATGTCCCAGTCCGATCTTTTTCTGCCCGATTATGCCGTGCGCGTCTCACCACGCGCCAAACGGCTACAGCTGCGGGTCAAGGCCTGTGGTCAGGTTGAGGTGGTGGTGCCCAAAGGCATGGCGTTACGGCATGTGCCAGGGTTTGTCGCCGAACACGCCGGCTGGCTGCGCCAGACACTGACCAAAACCCTGGGCCGTGTCACAGCGCACGCCAGCAGCGCACTCATACTGCCCGAGACCATCACCCTGGCCGCCATTGGCGGTGAGTGGCAAGTGAGTTACCAGCCGGGGCACCGCGCCCGCGTCATCGACCATGCCGCCGCCCCCAGCGCGCAGCTTCAGGTCTTTGGCGATAACGAGGCGCAACAACGCACCGCTCTGCAACGCTGGCTCAGCCAGCTGGCAAAAGAGTGCCTGATCCCGTGGCTTGAGGAGGTGAGCAAGGAGGTCGACCTACCCTTTGCCGGCGCTACGGTGCGGGCGCAGAAGAGCCGTTGGGGCAGTTGCAGTTCGCGCAAACAGATCAACCTCAACCGCGCCCTGATGTTTGTCTCGCCGGGGGCGGTGCGTTACCTGCTCATCCATGAGCTCTGCCACACCGTCCACATGAACCACTCGGCCCGTTACTGGGCGCTGGTGGCACGGCTCGAACCGCACCATCGCCACCACGAGGCCGAGCTGCGTCGCGCCATGGCCGCTATGCCGCGCTGGGCGTTGCCCGATTAAGGCCAGGCGTGGCCAACCAGACTCGATCAAGTTACAATCGCACTACGTGGTCGCTTGGCATGTGAATGTGGAAGGCCAAGGGCAACGTAAGCACGAGACGTTCGGCGAGTGACGCAAGGTCACTGGGGACGCCCACTGTGAAAGTACAAATAGTGGGCGCAGGCCCCGCCCCCGGTGAGGGACGGGGCGTGTGTTTCCCCTCACCGCCAGGCAACTCCTCCAGATCCCCGATAAAAGCCATCAACCTTTGACCTAAGCACTATTTTAGGGATATGTTTCGTACTCATTTTATTTTCAAACGTTACCGGGGGGTACTACTAATGAACAAGAAACTCTTTGCTCTAGCCATAACCTTTGCCATAACATTAACACTACAACCTGTTACACAAGCGGCAGATGCAACCCTGGCCACAGAACAGATGGCCAAGATCATCCTCAACATGGAAAAGCAACCCAGCAAGGACGCCAAGATCACGCTGGATGATATCGCCAAAGACAGCTCATCTACCGGTAATGAACGGCAGCTCGCCAGCGCCATGCTGCATATGGAGCAGAAGGTTCGCCCGGAAGACAAGGCCACGCTGATGAAGATATGGCTCAACCCCAGCGCCGCCGAAACAGAACGCTCGCTGGCCAAGGCGCTATTAAAGTTTGATGACAAACCCGACGACAGGGTAAAAGCAGCGTTAAACGACTTCAGTCAGAGCAAAGCCAAATAAAGGGCCACCTTTTTGTATAGGTAGTTAGTGCCTTTCAAGGTTTGCTGATGTCGCCATGAGATGACATTACGCTTAAATGGCCAACTCACATATACTTGGCCACGACCTGTTTTTCGGCTTACCACGAATTGATTTCACAGCACACGGAGTTTAAAGATGTCACGTCTGTTTACTGAATACCGCTTGGGCGAAGTGACCTTACACAATCGCTTGGTGATGGCGCCGCTAACGCGCTGCCGGGCGATCAACAATCTGCCCAACGAACTGATGGTGGAGTACTACCGCCAGCGCGCTTCAGCAGGCTTGATTGTGACAGAAGGCGTGGCGCCTTCGCCCAATGGCGTGGGTTATGCGCGCATACCGGGCATCTACTCCGACGCACAGGTCGAGGCGTGGAAACCGGTCACCGACGCCGTGCACAAAGCAGGCGGCAGCATCTTCATGCAGCTGATGCACACTGGCCGTGTCTCGCATCCACTCAACATGCCTGCTGGATCACGAGTACTCGCGCCGTCTGCGGTGGCTGCCGCAGGAGAGATGTATACCGATGCCGAAGGTATGCAGCCGCTGCCCGTACCGCAGGCGATGACCAAGCCGGATATTGAACAGACTGTCGAAGAGTACGCACAGGCGGCGCGTAACGCCGTCAAGGCCGGTTTTGATGGCGTCGAACTACACGCCGCCAACGGCTATCTGCTAGAGCAGTTCCTGCGGCCCAACGCCAACCAGCGTGAGGATGAGTATGGTGGCAGCATCGAAAACCGCTTCCGTTTTCTCTCCGAGGTGACCCATGCAACACTCGATGCCATCGGTCACAGCAAGGTCGGCATGCGTATCTCACCCTATGGCGTCTTCAACGACATGCC
>JAYWDX010000309.1:0-2186 GCA_043779675.1 Tenderia sp. (SeqCode) | reverse complement strand
ACTCCGAGACGATCTATCGCCACACTAGCCTGCACCATGCCAATATTGACCACACTACTTTTAGTGCTGATCGCAGGCGGCATCATGCCTCATAGAGGCATGACCATGCGGCAAGTAATAGACCATTTTGGCAAGCCGAAAAAACCGTTGCCGCCATCGGCAAGCCACCCATCAGTCCTTGGTGCCATGACGGATTTATTGTCTACTTCGAAAACAGCCACATCATCGACGCCCCGACGACAACAGACAATCCACATTAATCCGAGCCCAACATCTGCATCAGCCACGCTCACGGCAGCTTTTCATTCGCACACATTGACTCAACCAACAACAACGGTCATATTTACGCGGACATCCACGCAGGACAACAATTACATGAGTCAACTTTGAGCATGGAAGCGCCAATTTTGATCGCCCATCGCGGCTATGCAAAACGCTATCCTGAAAATACACTTATCGCTATTCAGGCCGCATTGAAGGCAGGTGTTAACTACGTTGAATTCGACGTCCAGTTCACCAAAGATAGCGTCCCGGTTGTGCTTCACGATGTTAGCCTGAAGCGCACAACGGGCACCAACAAACGCATCTTCAACCTCAATCATGAACAGCTCGACGGCATTCTGGTCAACGAGGCCAAGATTCATCCGCGCAAATTTGCCCATGTCGGCATCCCGACACTGGCGGCTGTTGTTGAACTGTTTAGCCTCTGGCCCAACGCCCACGCCCTGGTTGAAATCAAACAGGAGACACTTGATGCCTTCGGTATCGAAAAGGTGATGAAGATACTTCTGCAAACCTGCAAACCAATACTCGACCGCTGCATCCTGATTGCTTACGATGACCTCTCGCTGCGTTGTGGTCGCGCCATGGGTTTCAAAAAAATCGGCTGGATACTCACCAAATACAATGATGAATCCCTCTCTGTCGCCACCGGCCTGGCACCGGATTACCTGATCTGCAACTACACCAAGATTCCCAAATTGGCGACCTCACTTTGGCGCGGCCCGTGGAAATGGGCCTTCTATGAAGTCGTTCAACCCAAGGTTGCCCACGAACTGGCCGCACTGGGGGCGCACTACATCGAAACCATGGCCGTAGCCGAGATGTTAAAAGACAAAGCACTCTTGAGCCGCAGCCAAGCCATCGAATAGGTTGTCGATTAATTTGCCCAATAATTTGCCCAGTAATTTGTTAGCCAAGCAGTTTGATATTGTTGTCATCGGCGGAGGTATTCATGGTGCCGGTGTTGCCCAAGCCGCTGCCGCCGCTGGCCACTCGGTGCTGGTGCTGGAGCAGACAGCACTTGCGGCCGGCACCTCCAGCCGCTCCAGCAAACTGATTCACGGTGGCCTGCGTTATCTGGAGAGCGCCCAGTTCAATCTGGTACGTGAATGTCTGCATGAACGCACTCTGCTGCTAAAAAATGCCCCGGACCTTGTCACGCTTAAACCCTTTTACCTGCCGATCTACCCCGATACCACGCGCCGTCCCTGGCAGGTCCGCAGCGGCCTGGCGCTCTACGCCACCCTCGGCGGTCTGAGTAGCGACGCCCGTTTCAGACAGGTACCCAAACGCGAATGGCCAAGCCTCGATGGCCTGGAGCTACGCGAACTGGAGAAGATCTTCTGTTATTACGATGCCCAGACCGACGACGCCGCCCTCACCGCCGCCGTCATGCGTTCAGCCCAGTCACTTGGCGCTGAACTGGTCATGCCTGCCGAATTTATCAGCGGCCTGAGAAAATCCGATGGCTATATCGTCAGATACCGCCACAACGGCGCAGAGCAGCTCTGCGAGACGGGTTTCATCATCAACGCCGCTGGCCCTTGGAGCAATCAGGTACTGAGTCGCATCAGCCCCACCGTCAACAAACTCGCCATGGATTTGGTGCAGGGCACACACATCATTCTTAAGGGCCAGGTGACACAAGGCATCTACTACGTTGAGGCGCCGCAGGACAAACGTGCCGTCTTTGTCATGCCGTGGCAGGACAAACTCATGGTCGGCACCACCGAAACGGTCTACCACGGCGATCCCGCCAAGGTGGTGCCGCTGCCCAATGAAATCAATTATCTCTGTCAAACACTGGCCCACTACTTTCCCGCCTATCGCCATATCGGCGGCAAGGACGTACTCTCCGCCTTTGCGGGATTACGGGTACTCCCCAAGAGCATGGGCAACGCCTT
>JAYWDX010000308.1:0-2654 GCA_043779675.1 Tenderia sp. (SeqCode) | reverse complement strand
CGTGACGGCAACAACTAATTCACAACAGGCGCAGCAGAACGAAGATATTTATATTGAGGTGAATGCCACGCCTAAAAAAATCTATGTGCAGCAACAGTTTCTCTATTCGGTAAAACTCTACTTTAGTGTCAGCATGGCCGAGGGTAATACCCTGTCGGAGCCAAAGGTGACGGGGGGTGATGCCATCGTTGTTAAACTTGGCGACAATCGTCAGTATCAGACTACCGTTAACGGTCGTCGTTACGGCGTGATGGAGCAGCAGTACGCGCTCTACCCACAAAAGAGCGGCGCACTCACCATCGAACCGTTGCTCTTTGATGGCAACGTAATGGAGCAGGGGCGCAGTGGCGGCCTCTTTTTTGACCCCTTCAATCAAACCACCCGTCACGTACGAGTGCAATCGAAAGAGATAAAGTTAAATGTACAGCCGATGCCAGCCGGCATCACCACACATTGGCTGCCAGCACGTAGTGTGCAACTGCTGGAGCAGTGGTCCGAAGAGCCGCCAAAATTTGTCGTTGGTGAACCGATCACCCGCACCTTGGCAGTGATGGCCGATGGCCTGACTGCCGCACAGCTGCCGGTAGTGGGGCACGAGCTACCTGCGGGATTGAAGAGTTATCCCGATCAGCCTCAACTCAAAGATACCAAGGATGCAAAAGGCATTACCGGCCTGCGTCAGGAAAAAATAGCCCTGATCCCAACCCAGCCCGGCACATTCACACTGCCCGCCATCGAACTGAGGTGGTGGAACACCGATAAAAAACAGCTAGAGACAACACGCCTGCCAGAACGCACCATAACCGTCGCTGCTGGTAGTGGCAGTGCCGCACCGTCACCAAACAGTGTTACATCAGAGTCGCAGTCGGTGGATCAAACCGCCAGCAATAACACCACCATGCTGGCGGATGTTGCCAAACTAACCAACATTACAACCACAGCCGGATGGTGGCCGTGGCTAGCATTGGCGCTCGGCATCGCCTGGCTGATTACCCTCATCGCCTGGTGGCGGCGCCGTGGTGTTGTTGAGCAGGTGACAGCCACCACAACCGCAGCAGAACAACAACGTCTGCAGCCACTGGAGTTGCAACTGAGAAAGGCCTGCCAACAGAATAACGCAATGCAGAGCAAGGCCGCACTGCTCGCCTGGGTCAAAGCTCGTTGGCCGCAACAGCCGCCCGTCAGCCTGCCCGCCATCGCCAATCTGTGTCCAATGCCACTGGCAGAAACGATCACCGCACTTGACCGGGCGCTCTATGCCGATGGCGATGTCGCTTGGCAAGGGCAGCGGTTATGGCAGATGTTTGAACAGCACAAACCAGTGGATGATGTGGTGGGCAAGGTGACAGGGGCGGGGCTAGAGCCGCTTTATCGGGCGTAGGGTGTTGCTTGCCGTCGCAGCAGAGGTTCTTAATGTTCGTGGCGTCGGACAGGTTTTATGCGGCGCAGTGCCCGTTGGTTATTGCGATCGGCAGATCAACATCTACACGCTACAAATCCAGTGCTGAATTAATAGTCAAAATAAATCTCATTGCAGCATAACGAGTTCGTAGGGTGCGCGGTGCGCACGCGACTACTTCAAAGCCACCACTCAGTTCATTGAAGGTAAAACGTGATCGCCCGTTGGTTTGTGCTCGGACAACTTTGGCTACGCTGAAGGAAGCATATATGACACCTTTGTTCCTGTGATCTTGACGTAGCCGCGCTTAATTAAAGAGTCGAAGACTATCTTGATGTCGGATGGGGGTATAGATTTTCCGCATTTCGCGTGGATGGTGCTCAACAGAGTTTTTAGATTTCCTGGTCTTGAAGATTTTCGTTTGATGAGATCGCTGACAGCGACTTTAATTAACTCTTCCACAGATGTTCTGGAGGGGGTTATTTTTTGTTGTGTTCCAATTGCGACTCCATTGGCGCTATTTTTATTTGATGCTGGTGGGGCCAAACAGGGAATATCTTCTATTGTCACTGATCGGGTAGACATTATGCTTTTATTTCTCAAATGTTTTATTAATGGATCAAAGCCGGTATCTTTTGAAATAATGTGGAAGAATCCTAAAGGGTCAGCGGTTACAAGAATCCCGAGATAATAGGCAATATGGAAATCAAGAGCATTGGTGCCGTGGGTTTCTAAAATGATGTATTCCGCTCGGCCTCCTAATTCTTGTATGGCAAGAACAAGCTCTACTGGTATTTTTTTATTGTTTGGCCCTAAAAATATGTACACGCGAAAATGTTCGCCTTTAAGCAATGTGAGTGATCTCACCTGGACGCTTTCGTAGTCGATTAAAATATAGTTGGTTTTCAATTAGTTTCCTCAGGTGCTGTCTGGAATCGCGAGTGGCTATGATTTTTACATGTATTAGTTACCTTCATACATGAATAAACTACAAATTCACCGCCGGATCAATAATTTTTTTACCAGCTTAAAAATAGGTACGGGTTCTACGGAATAGCCTGGGTATATTGTCAGGCGTGGTGAATGGAAACATCTCGATCGAGTGGGTGGATTCCAGAATGATGGTATGGCGGGGTTGATCTGGGCGACCAACAACCGCTGGCGGCCATGGATAGCGAAGCGAGTGCCGCTAGTCCCGGATAGGCTACGCCGTCTGCCCTTTCGTAGTTAGGAGCGCTAGCGAGTGACGGAGAAA
>JAYWDX010000307.1:0-5935 GCA_043779675.1 Tenderia sp. (SeqCode) | reverse complement strand
ATGCCCATGGGACCGATTGAACTGGCCGATACTGTTGGCCTCGACATCTGTCTGTCAGTGGCCCAAAATCTTGCCGAGCAGTTCAACGTGCCCGTCCCTAAACGGCTCGAAGCGATGGTCGAAGCGAAAAAACTTGGTCGCAAGAGCGGCGAAGGTTTTTATAACTACGGTAGCGATGGCAAAAAGGTCGCACAACCACTGCCAGCAAATTACAGCGCTGCCGCCGACATCACCGACCGCATGATGATGCGCTTTATCAACGAAGCCGTCGCCTGCCTGCGTGAAGGCATTGTTGAAAACCCAGAGCTGCTCGATGGCGGTGTCATCTTCGGCACCGGTTTCGCGCCGTTCCGAGGTGGCCCGATGCGTTATGTTGAGAGGCAGGGGCGCGAGGTGTTGCAACGCAAACTCAATGAGCTGGAGCAGAAGCATGGCGAGCGGTTTAAGGCAGATGCTGGGTGGGCGGATGGCACAGTGAAGTAGCCGGTAGCCTGGAGAGGCTGCACCGTGAAGCGCTTTGGGCATGGAGCTTAGCGTATTCAGGGGGCATAGTTCCCGGATTCCACGATGTTTCATCCGGGCTACCTTGCTGGTTGGGCGGATGGCACAATGAAATAAATTAGTGGAATAGGATTTGTATCACATGCCCTAATCAAGTTTAAGCATTTCGGAGATGCGCAAATAGTCATGGATGAAATATTAAAGTCAGTAAAGGCATATCTTTACGATAAATCCACCAGTCCTTTATTTGGTTGCTTTGTGATTTCTTGGTTGGTATGGAATTACAGGGTTGTCTTAACAATATTCTCGGGAGAGTCACTTGAATCGAAATTTCGAGTTATAGAAGAACTATTTGAAACCATTAATGTAACCTTGTGGGATGTTCATTTTAACGTGTCTGGTGAGTTGGTGAATGCGTTTATGGTCCCAGCAATAGCCACTATTTTCTACATCTATGTCTATCCTTTTTTGGCTAAGCCCGTGTATGAGCATAGCTTGTCTAGGCAGAAAGAGCTGAGAGTGATTAAGCAGAAGGAAGAAAATAATCGGCTTCTTAGCGTTGAGGAATCTAGAGAGCTATACCAAAAATTAGCTCAACTTCAGGATGAAGCTGACAAAGAAACAGAGCGGTATAGAAAACAAGTTTCTAGTTTGTCTCAGACCATTGTGGAGTTACAAAAGGAGACCGAAACGGATAACAAACATGACATTTCACATATAAATGATGAACTAAATGATTTTGTAGAGCATAAAATTGAAAGCATAATTAAAAAAGTTGCATCTATGTCTGGAAAAGAATTTCAGTTATCTGACCTATTTGATGAGGATGAGTGGAATGGGTTAACTTCTACGGTCAAGAATGTACTTGGTAAACGCTTTAAAGAACTCGTAGAGAAAGGTGAGATTGGAAGTGTTAGCGTCAAAGGAAAGGATTCCGGGAATATACTTGTATATGTAAGTAAGGATGGCAATAGGTTGTCTCCTGATGAAGAAAGTATATTGATGAAATTCGCTGGGTTAGACGAGGACCACGGATATGCTGCGCGTGAGATACAGAAAATCACTGGGTGGCACATAGATAAAGTAAGAGCAGATATGGATGAGCTGGCCAGTTACGACTATCTATATAGAGAAAGTGCGACAGACACTGGTCAAACTCTATATTTATTAAGCCAGCGTGGCCGTAAATATCTAGTGGATAATGACCTTTTAAATAGTGATTAAGACGGATTGGATGCACTCTGTGCATCATAAACCCAAACGATAAATCAACCCCCACTTCGTAATGGTAGTCGCGTAGGTCGGGTTACGCTGCGCTAACCACGACCTACATTGAATATTGTAGGGTGCGTTCCGTGCACCAGTACTGCTCAGTAAGGAGAGTTTCAATGTCAATCGCCGAAAAGATTTATGAAATAGCGAAACCGCTGCCAGAGTCTTTGGCATTAGAGGCGCTGCATTTTATTGAATATTTGAGCAGCAAAAACGTGGAGCGTGCGGAGATGTCAGATCTGACTCGTGCGCAAGAGGTTGTGATGAAACACGTTTGGGACAATCAGGATGATGAGGTCTGGAACGATGTTAAAACTCTCTGACATTGTTTAAATACCGTTCCCGTTTTCCGACCTGACCCATCAGAAGCGCAGGCCGGTGCTGCTGCTTACCACGCCTGATAATTTTGGTGATTTCCTCGCCGTGGCGATCACGTCCCAGGCAGGACATGAGGATGCAGTCTCTCTAATGGATGACGATCTTGTTGAGGGCAAGCTGCCGAAAACAAGCTGGGTGCGAGCGACGAAGATGTTTTCATTGAATAGTGAAATAGTTATTGTTGCGCTGGGAACCCTCAAGCCGGAAGCGTTTGAGCGGGTCCATGGTGAACTTTGCCAGAGGCTTGGCTGCAAACCCTGTAAGTGATGTAGTCGCGTTGGGTTGGGTGCGTTTTTTGCGGCGTAACCCGACGGTTGACTGAGTAATGTCGGGTTGCGCTGCGCTAACCACGACCTACAAAACATAGAAAAACAGTTTTTATGGGAGGGACACTGTATGGACTCTTTAACACCCGATGATCTGATCACCCCTGCTGCTGCAGTAACGCTACACGGTCTCTTTCGGTTGCGTTCGCAACACTCTGCCGATGCCATTGCCTATCGTTATTTTGATTTACAGCAGCAGCGCTGGTGTGAAATGAGTTGGCGTGAGATGGCGGTGCAGGTGGCACGTTGGCAATCGGCGATGCAGGCGCTGGCGTTGCAGCCGGGCGAGCGGGTGGCCGTGATGGTCTGTAACTGTCCGCAGTGGGTGATGTTTGAACAGGCGGCGTTGGGCCTTGGTCTGGTGGTGGTGCCGCTCTATGTTAACGATCGCCCCGGTAACGTGGCCTATATCCTTAATGATGCCAATGTGCGATTGCTGCTGTTGGAGAGTTTGGCGCAGTGGCATGAGTTGCGGGGCGAGACGTTGCCAGCGCAGCTGAATCTTTGGTCGATTGAACCGTGTAGTGATGCGCAGCTGCATTCCGTGGCTGAGCTGTTGCCGGAGTCAGCCGCTGAGTTGATCACTTACAAACAGAGCAGTGGCGCACTGGCGACGATTGTTTATACCTCTGGCACCACGGGTCGCCCCAAGGGGGTGATGTTGAGCCACGCCAATATTTTATGGAACGCGCACGCCGGTATTCGTGCAGTGCCGGTTTACAGCAGCGATCTATTCCTCTGTTTTTTGCCGTTGTCCCATGCGCTGGAGCGTACCATCGGTTACTACCTGCCGATGATGACAGGGGCGACAGTCGCCTATGCCCGTTCGGTTCTGTTGTTGGCGGAGGATCTTGTCACCATCAAACCCACGGTGTTGATTTCAGTGCCACGTATTTATGAGCGGACCTATGCCAAAATCCACGCACAGTTACAGAGTCCGGTTAAACGTAAACTGTTTGAGTGGGCAGTAGCCTCGGGCTGGGGACGGTTTCAGATGTTGCAAGGTCGGGGCCATTGGCAGCCGATCATGTTGTTGCAGCCACTGCTGGAAAAGCTGGTGGCGAGTAAAATCATGGCCAAACTGGGTGGGCGGGTACGCATTGCCATTTGTGGTGGCGCACCAATGCCCGAGCATGTGGGCAAAACCTTCCTTGGTCTTGGGCTGAATCTGCTACAAGGGTATGGCATGACCGAGTTTAGCCCGGTGGCGTCAGTGAATGTGCCGGCCAACAACGATCCACTCAGCGTTGGTCCACCACTGCCCGAAGTGGAGGTGCGTATCGGCAAGGATGACGAGCTATTGCTGCGTGGTCCCGGAGTGATGCTGGGATACTGGAACTGCCCGCAGGCGACGGCTGATGTGATTGACAGTGATGGCTGGCTGCATACCGGCGACAAGGTGCGTATTGAAGCTGAGCGGGTCTACATCACTGGTCGTCTCAAGGATGTGATTGTGCTCGCCAATGGTGAGAAGGTCCCACCTGCGGATATGGAGATGGCGATCAGTACCGACCCACTGTTTGATCAGGTGATGCTGATCGGTGATAGCCGTCCATTCCTGACAGCGCTGGTAGTATTGAACGGGGCGGAAGCTCTAAAGCGTGGTATTAATGCTGCGGCAGAGGTGGCAGAGATAGAAGAACAGCTGATTACCATTTTAGGCGGACTACTGGCCAACTTCCCAGGCTATGCCCAAATCAGAAAGGTGGCTGTTGTTGCGGAACCGTGGACGGTGGAAAACGAGATGCTGACACCAACGTTGAAGTTGAAGCGTTCCAAACTGATGGAACGTCATGTGTGCGAAATTAAACAGATGTATCAGGGGCATTAACGATGGATGAAATGCCGGTAGATAAACAGCCGATGATCCGGGTGATTGCGATGCCCGCCGATGCCAATGCGAGTGGTGATATCTTTGGTGGCTGGATCATGTCGCAGGTGGATCTGGCGGGCAGTGTCATCGCTCACCGTTATGTCGGCGCCAGGGTGGTGACGGTGGCAGTCAACTCATTTGCATTTCATCAACCGGTGTTTATTGGTGACCTGGTCAGCTGTTATGCCGATGTAATCAAGGTGGGTAATACCTCAATCACCATCGAGGTGACGGTATTTGCCGAACGTCACAAGATGGAAAGCCCGGTCAAGGTGACACAGGCGGTACTAACTTATGTGGCGGTGGATGAAAATCGCCGACCCACACCTATCAAAAAATTGTAATGGAGAGTGTAGTGTTGTTTAGTAAAAAAATACGTAGTGGCTTAATGAGTCTGTTGCTGGTGTTGTTTGTCAGCGGCTGCGCTGTTGGCTCGCCCGGTGTTGAGGTGGCGCAGAAGTTGGCAGATGGATTTTATCAGGCGCAACAGCAGCAGGATACGGAGAAGGCATTGAGTTTTTATTCGGACCAACGGGTGGTGGTGGAGTGGCGCTCCCATCTTGAGCATCTGACTAAATCGCTGGGGTCAGTGCAGAGTTATTCCTTAAAAAATACCGAAGTGAATACAGTGCTCAGTGGCCGCTTTTACATCTTTGATTATCAGGTGAACTACAGTTCTGGAAAAGGGGCCGCAGAGACGCTGACCCTGTTTGATTCGGTCGAGGTGGAAGATGTGCCAAAGATCGTCTCGCATTCGATTGCGGCAGAAGGTTTTAGTCCGTCGTATTAACTGTTAGCTATTCTGGCCGCCTGGCCAGCATGGCTTGATTAGCTCGTTACGATTGCGTATCCCAAATAGCTTGCTTTAATTAATTACCCCCGCCGACGGATTTTCTTTGCAGATTTCGAGTTGGCATGTCAGGATAAAACCTGAGTTCGATACTGTGGAATTTCCGCATAGAAATAACTCAAATAATAAAAACCAATTCACGGGCCAACAACCATTACAAATAGGCCGGGATTAGAACATTCATCGCTTATCCGATATTAACGGGGGGATCGTTATGGAGTTAGCGCAGCAGTTAAGTGTCGATGTGGGGGATGTGCCAGCGCACAATGAACCAATGGTTACGCTGGAGTATGAAGGAGTCTCGATTACCATCGTTGGTACCGCACACGTCTCACACACAAGTGCCGAAACAGTTCGGTACTTGGTGAGCACAGGCCGCTATTGTGCAGTGGCCCTGGAGTTGTGTGAGAGCCGTTATCAAGGGTTGATCGATCCGGATGCGCTTTCCAAGATGGACCTGGTGCAGGTATTTCGTAAAGGGCGCGGTGCGGTGGTGATGGCCAGCCTCGCCTTGGGCGCCTTTCAGCAACGTATTGCCGATCAACTCGGTGTTGAGGTGGGTGGCGAGATGCGCGCCGCTATCACTGCTGCCGCTGCCATTGATCTGCCGTTGCTGTTGATCGATCGCGATATCGGCATCACCCTTAAACGTATCTATCGCAATGTGCCACTGTGCCGCCGTTTCAAACTGCTAACACTGCTCATCGCCAGCATTATCGCCCGCCGTCGTGTGAC
>JAYWDX010000306.1:0-5954 GCA_043779675.1 Tenderia sp. (SeqCode) | reverse complement strand
TCGTTGTGTTGAGGTCTCTCGTCTGTTCGTTTTGCCCGACTACCGTTGTGGTCGACGCCAAGGGGGAGGGGCTGTGACAAAAAATCGTACGATTGTTTCCCGTTATGAAGTGATATTGGGTTTGATTCGTGCGGCCCGTGCATTTGGGCTGAATCATGACCTTGAAAGCTGGTATTTTCTGGTGGAGCCAGGTTTGGCCCGGAGTATTCATCGGCTAGGTATTGATCTGCACTGTTGTGGCCCCGAAATTGAGTGTCACGGTGTGCGGCGACCCTACTATGGTGAGGTTTCCAGCTGTTTTGAACGTATATTTTCCAAGCCTTCGGAGCTTTGTACGATGTTTTCCCGCAAAGAGGCGTATCGGTCTTTCTCTCAGTCTTCTGTGGTTTACCCCCGTTTTGATGAGATAATCATTGGTCTTCGTGAGTCAAGGTGCTCGAATGTCTGCATTTAAGTGTATATATGCTGGCGGGCGTTTCCAGTAGCATGCCTCTCTTAATGTGCGTCTCGTCTAATTATGGTGTGGCTCCGTAACGCCAGCTTGTAATGGCCTAACCTATTCAGGGATGTCAACGAGCTGATACAATTCACTACTATAAATAAAATGTTAAAGTTAGTCTCTTAGCTTGTCGAAAACACATTGAACGTCTCTGCGCAAAGGAAAACAACGTGCAAAATTACCGTTACAAGGCAATGGTCCGGATGCTTTGTCTAGTCGTTAGTGCTTGGGGGCTGAGTGGTTGCGCTACCAATGTTTCGCCATCGACTGATGAGGAGCTGAATCAGCTCGCTGATTACAATTACATCGTTGGGCCGGGCGATAACGTCAATATTTTTGTTTGGCGCAATCAAGAGGTGTCAATGTCGGTGCCGGTACGTCCTGATGGCAAAATCACCACTCCACTCGTGGAGGACCTGCAAGCAAGCGGTAAAACCCCTTCGGAGCTTGCGCGTGATATAGAAAAAGTTCTCTCATCCTACATAAAGGATCCTGCCGTCACCGTGATTGTGACAGGTTTTGTAGGGCCTTATGATCAGCAGATTAGGGTTGTTGGCGAGGCAGCTAAACCGCAGGCCCTGTCCTACCGGGCACGAATGACCTTGCTTGATGTGATGATCGCCGTCGGCGGTTTAACGGAGTTTGCGGCAGGTAATCGGACAACCCTCGTGCGTCGTGTTAATGGCCAGGAGCAAAAAATTCAGGTTCATGTCGAAGATTTGATTAAAGACGGAGATATAAGTGCAAATGTCCATATGTTGCCGGGTGACATATTAATCATTCCGGAATCTTGGCTCTAGTGCCGTTAAACTTAAAAATTGAACTTGGCGCATAGAGGGGCATATGCAGGAAATCCTTATTCAGATGTATGGTTATCTCCGTGGTATCTGGCGGCGGCGTTGGCCAATGTTGCTTATGGCGTGGTTTGTTAGCCTTGTCGGCTGGGGTTTTGTATTGAAAGTACCTGATCAATATGAGGCATCGGCAAAGGTGTATGTTGATACTGGTTCCATGTTGCAGCCGCTACTGCGCGGTATTGCTATAGAAAGTGACATGGGCCAGCAGGTTGAATTGATCACCAAGACGTTGTTTACGCGGCCTAATCTTGAACAAGTGGCGCGGATGACGGACTTGGATCTGCAGGCGAAAAACGAGGTCGAAAGTGACGAGCTGTTGGAATCGATCAAGAAGCGGGTGACGCTGGATGGAGGCGGGCGTCAAAATATATTTACCATTGGTTATGTCGATGAAAACCCTGAAATGGCCAAAAAAGTTGTCCAGGCATTTTTGACCATATTTGTGGAGAGCTCTCTTGGCACTTCACGCAAGGATGGTGATGTTGCGCAAAAATTCATTGACGGTCAGATTCAGGAGTATGAGGCGCGCCTGGTCGAGGCCGAGGAGCGGGTTAAAGAGTTTAAACAGAAAAATGTTGGTTTGATGCCGGCGACCTCAGGTGGTGACTATTTTTCCAGGTTAACAATCGAACGGGCCAACCTCGAAGCCGCACAGCAGAGACTCGAGGAGGTAACGAGGCGCCGTGACGAAATCAAACGCCAGATTCTCGGCGAAGAGCCGACCTTTGGCCTGGCGCCTTCGGCCAACATTTTTTCGGGTGGCATGTCTCATCCACTTGATGGCCGAATTGCCGAGATGGAGAAGCAGATTGATGAGCTGCTACTCAAATACACTGAGAAGCATCCTGACGTGGTTTCGTTGAAAGATACCGTGCGGCGATTAAAAGAGCAGCGTAAACGTGAGCTGGATGAGGCCAAAAAGAAGATGCCGGAGTTGATGGATGCGAGGCCAGCGTTACAACAAAACCCCGTCTATCAGCAGATGAAAATATCGTTGGGACAGGCTGAAGCAGAGGTTGCATCTCTCAACGTGCGCGTCAGGCAGGCTCGCGATGGCCTGGGCCAGTTGGCGCAGATGGTTGATACGATACCGGCAGTAGAGGCTGAGTTTCAGCGTCTTAATCGCGACTACAGTATTGTCAAATCCAATTACGAGCAGTTGCTCTCCCGGCGTGAGTCAGCGCGTGTTGGTCAGGACGCTGAGGCATCGGGGGATAGCGTGAAGTTTAAAGTGGTGGATCCGCCGCGTGTACCTTTGGAACCGACAGGCCCCAATCGTAGACTCTTCATAGGTGTGGTGTTGTTGGTTGGCTTGGGTGCAGGCATCGGCTTGGCGCTGTTTATGTCCCAGGTAAAACAGACCTTTGATACGCGGTTGGCATTACGTGAGGCTACAGGTTTGCCAGTGTTGGGTAGTGTCTCAATGGAGTGGACGCCAGCTCAGCGGATGCGGTTAAGGATTGAAACCGCAGTGTTTATGGGAGTTAGCTCTCTTCTCCTGCTGATGTTTGTAGTGGTCTTGTTGCTACAGGAAAGGCTTGCGGGTCTGGTAGGACGGATATGAGCACAATAGAAAAAGCACTGGAGAAACTTAGACAGAGTACGGGGCAACCACAAAATCAAGCTGGAGCCACCTCCGGAAATAGAGTTGCAGAACAGTCTTCGGCGATAGTACAAGAGGCAGCTCAGCATTACTCTCCCGTTCATCGTACTGAAGAGGTTATTGCATCACCCGCCAGCAGTGGGGGCAAAAACAGCCATCGCATGACGATAGATCTGGCGAGGTTGGAAAAGATGGGGTTTCTAACGCCCGAATCTGGCCGGAGCCAGCTTGCCGAGGAGATGCGTCATATCAAACGACCATTACTGCTGAATGCCTTTGGTGATCACGTCGATTTTGGCAAAAATAATCTAAATTTAATCATGGTGACCAGCTCTAGGCCTGGAGAGGGAAAAACCTATACCTCCCTGAACTTAGCAATGAGCATTGCCAAAGAGCGTGACAAAACGGTGCTACTGGTGGATGCCGACGTCGCCAAGCCCGGAGTGACACGTGTTTTGGGCATGGAATCGGCCAAGGGGCTGGTGGATTATCTGCTCGATGATATGCTGTTTATCCCCGATGTCATGATGAAAACCAATGTTCCGAATCTGCGTTTTATTCCGGCAGGCAAGCGCCATATACACTCGACCGAATTGCTCACCAGCGAAAACATGAAGCAACTTACTGAAGAGTTGGCAACTCGTTATCCCGATCGTGTTGTGATCTTTGACTCACCACCACTATTAGCAACCAGTGAAGCCTCTGTGGTTGCCGAACTCGTGGGGCAGATCGTGATGGTGGTAGAGGCCGAGCGAACCTCAAATGAAGAGGTGCAAGAGGCGTTGAGTCTAATTGCTGAAAACAAGATTCTGGGTTTGGTTCTGAATAAATCACGTGGCTCATTCGGTACTGATTATTACGGTTATTACGGCAAATACGGTGAGTGACGGGCTGGATTGTCTGTGAACAGGCGAATAAAGTTGTGCAAACCAAGGCAGGTGCTGCTGTTGTGCGGGTTGTGGTTGGCCAGTTTGGACGGCGCCTTTGCGGTTGAATGGCAGGTTGTTCCGCAGATCGATGTTGCTGAGACCTATAGCGACAACATCACTTTGGCTCCTGACACCGCTGTTGCCAGCGATGATTACATTACACAAATAACACCTGGTATAGCGATCAAAGGTAAGGGTCGCAGGTTGACGGTTGACTCTAGTTATACCTTGCAGAGTCTCTATTACGCCAAAAATTCTGACCGTAATCAGACCTATAACCAGCTGCATCTGGGGGCTGATTCCGAGTTGATTGATGAGTTTTTTTATCTCTCCGTATATGGCAGGCTCTCTCAGCAACAGCTTTCTTCCGGCGGGTCGGTGGCTGATAATCTCAATATAAACTCTGGCCGGGGTGACGTGGTGACAACACGTATTGAACCGAGTATTAAACACAGGCTGGGCAAGTTTGCGGGGTTTGATCTCTCTTATTCTGAGGGGCTCGTGAATTATGGTAGTGCCGCTATCGCGGATGTCCGGTTGCAGGAAAAGAAGCTTTTTCTGGGGCGTGCTCCAGGTTCAACTAAGCTCGATTGGCGGTTGAATTATAGTCAGTCACAGCAGTGGGCGACCGAGGCGTTGAGCGTCGAGCGTGAGCAGAGCGCTGTTGTGTTGCGTTATCCGCTCTTTGACCATTTCAGTTTGATAGCGAATGGTGGTAAGGAGGCGGGCCGCATTAGCAGTTTGCAAAATTATCGAAGTGGTACTTATTGGAGCGCTGGTGCTAATTGGCGACCCTCTACATACTTTTTGTTGGAGGCGGCCAGTGGTGATAAAGACCAGCAGGCACGTTTGTTGTGGAATCCGGGTGTCAGAACTTCGTTGAGCGTGATTTATCTTAATCGTGAAGTTGGTGTACGCGCTAGCAACGCATGGACAGGCATGTTTCAACACTCCACCCGTCGTACGCGTTGGACGCTCACTCATGTCAAAGAGATTACCAGTGATGCGGTCTTGGCAATTGTGGATATAAACGGTGATCCTATTCGTGGTGAGCTTTACCAGAGAATTATTACGCTGCTCGGCATTACCGAACAGAGTTTCACGCGTTCGAATAGCATGGGGGGTGTTACTTATACCGCCAGAAAAAACGACTTTAATTTTGGCTTCAGTAGCGAACAGAGGGACTACGAACTAAGTGGTCGCCAAGCTCAGCTATATGGTGGTCATATAGGATGGCGTTTGAGGCTCTCTCCCAAAGCCAGTTCGGATGTGAGGTATGCCGTGGATAGAGCCACGGGAAACAGCACCATCAACGATGTGGAGACGGTGAGCCTGGTGTGGTCATTGAAGCATTCTCTTGGAAAACGAATCACTACCGGACTTGAAATGAGAACAACAGAGATGAATGGCGGTGCGGCTAATTTGAAGCGCAGCGAAAATCGTCTCTCCGCCAACGCTAGAGTGATCTTCTGATTATGTATGAATCATTTTATAAGCTGAGTGCCAAACCTTTCCAATTAAGCCCTGACCCACGTTTCTTTTTTGGCAGTCAGGGCCACAAACGCGCCATGTCATATCTGCGTTATGGACTCTCCCAAGGAGAAGGTTTTATTATCATCACTGGAGGTGTTGGTACCGGCAAGACCACCCTGGTCAGAGCCCTGTTTGAAGATCTGGCCAAAGAAAATGTTGTTGCCGCCCAGCTGGTTACAACCCATCTTGAGGCGGATGATACCTTGCGTATGGTGGCGGCCTCGTTTGGCCTTGCCCATGAAGGGGCGAGTAAGGCCTCGATTCTCAAAAATCTGGAGACCTTTTTGCTAGCGCGAGCGCGTGAAGGAAAGCGGGTATTGCTGGTCATTGATGAGGCGCAAAATTTGCCGGTAGGCTCCCTCGAAGAGTTGCGCATGCTTTCTAACTTCCAGGAAGATGGACGGGCGCTATTACAAAGTTTCCTGCTCGGACAGGAGGAGTTCAAAGCGACCTTGCAGCTTGACGGTTTGGAGCAGTTACGTCAGCGTGTGATAGCGGCCTATCACCTTGACCCACTGGCGGTCGAAGAGTCG
>JAYWDX010000305.1:0-12051 GCA_043779675.1 Tenderia sp. (SeqCode) | reverse complement strand
GCACCTGAAAATTTGACGCAGTTGATGGCTCAGGCCGATTACGCGCTGACTCCGTATGGCGTTACGTTGTTTGAATTGTTGAAGTTGGCAAAGCCGGTGGTGGCCTATCATCCGGGTAGTAGCCAGCAAGCCGAGATGGCAGCTTTTATGGCGGCAGATGTAGCACGGCTGGCAGTGACGCCGGAGGATGCGGTGACGGCACTGGTGACGTTGCTGGCGGATGTTAAGGTCGCCAGGGAACTGGTTGCCAATGCAATGAAAAAAATGGCCAGTAGCAACGGTGGTATCAAACTGGCTGCCAGCGTGATGGGATTATTGGAGCGCCGACAATGAAACAGGCCTATACCATCTTCCATCTCAATCTGGCCTACTCATCCATTGCCGAAGGGCAGCGCCGCACGGTGATAGACAACTGTTATATGCCGCTGCTTGAGTTGATAGAACAGCGTGATTTCAAGATTGGCATCGAACTGACCGGCTGGACGTTAACGCAGATCAATACACTGATGCCGGAGTGGGTGACACGGTTCAGGGTGGCACTGGCAGCGGGGCGTACCGAGCTGATCGGCAGCGGCTATTGCCAGATTATAGGACCGTTGATTCCGTTCGAGGTTAACCAGTGGAATCAACACCTCGGTTTGAATATCTACGAAGAACTGTTGGATGTAAGGCCACGGTTGGCACTGGTCAATGAGATGGCTTATTCGTCGGGCATGCTGGAGCTCTATCAGGATGCGGGCTATGAAGGCATCATCATGGATAGCGATAATGTGACTCTGGCCCACGATCTCACCTCTGCCGAGCAGAGTCTGCCTAGTTACGCCAGTGATCAAACAGGGCAGGTCAAGATGCCTGTGCTCTGGTCCGATTCAATCCTGTTCCAGAAGTTACAGCGTTATTGCCACGGTGATATCCGCCAGATCGACTATCTTGGTTATTTTGAGAAGCGGCTGGCCAGCAGTCGGGCGCCGTTGGCACTCTACTGCAATGATGCCGAGGTGTTTGACTATCGCCCCGGTCGTTACGATTCAGAGTCGACGCTGCATCCGGATGGCGAGTGGCGGCGATTAGCGGCATTGTTTGAAAAACTCGCCAGTGAGTACACCATTGAGATGGGCTTGCCTTCGGTCGTGCTGGAAAAACATCTGGCCCAGCATCTATTACAGAACAGTGTTGATTCACTCTGCCTGACGTCGGCGGCGCAACCTATTCCGGTGAAAAAACAGGCCAAGTACAACATTAGCCGCTGGGCCATCACCGGGCGCGATGACCTCTGGTTAAACACCATGTGTCAGCGTCTCTATCAATGTTTGAAAGGTAGTCAGGACGAAGCGCAATGGCGCAACCTTTGTGAACTCTGGTCGAGTGATCTTCGTACCCACATTACCGCCGAACGTTGGGGTGTAGCACAATGGAAAACGCGGCAGATGTTGGCCGCACTTGGCAGCAATAGTGATTTTGATGGCGGTGTGAAACAGCTGTTTCCTACCGTAAATATTGAACATGGTGTATGTGATGGTGTAACTGTTGAACGTGACCCCGAGGGCATTATGTTGTCACTTGCCACACCTGATATACGACTGAGAGTGAATCTACGGCGGGGTATGGCGATTGATTCACTTGCCTTCAGGAGTCATGGTTGGAGGCCCGTTATCGGCACCTTGCCACAGGGCTATTTTGACTCCATTGAACTGGGTGCAGATTTTTATTCGGCCATTACTGTGATCGAAAAGGTGACACAACATCAACGAATCACCGACCTGGAAAAGGTCAGACCAGTGATCACACATGATGAAAATTTCCTCTATCTGCGCGCCGTGCTTGTCACCAAGGATGGTGAAATTGTCAAATGGCTACGCATTTCACGTCATGGTGAAACGGTTGGTTTTGGTATTGATTTTCCTGGCTGGAAACGCCCCTATGGCACCGTGCGTACCGGTTATCTCACCTTTCTGCCCGAGGCATTTACTGGAACCATGAAGGTGAAGACCCGCAACGGTGGCAAGACGGCGGAATTATTTGAACTCGACCGTGATGTGCTGCATACGCAGCCTGCATCGACACTGGTCTCCGTGACCACCGGCCTGGGTGGTGAGAGCGGCTCAATCACGGTAACGGATGATACAACAGGGGTGGTGATCGACTGGCAGCCATCGGCATGTGCAGCGTTCCCGATGCTCTATCATCGCGAGTGTTCACCCGCCGCGTTGACAAGAATTGTCTTCTCACTGGCGGAGCTGGATGAGTCATCTCGTGATGGCGCCGATCTGCCTGGCTTCTCTTTTTCAATTAGCCCGTCAAGGTAGTGGCATATGCAGAGTAATTTTTTGCAGGAAAATCTTCAGCTGATAGAACGGCGCTGGCCGCTGTTGTATCAGTCGCTTGTTGAGCTTAACTCGTCTGAGCGGGCGCACTTCATCAGTGAAACCCAACAACCAACGCTGCTGGTGGATGGCATTCATCTGAGCAGCTGTTTTGATAGCCGGCGCGAGGCACGTCTGCAAGCATCAATGGCGCCAGAGGCCGCAACCACGGTGTGGGTCTACGGGGTGGCAACGGGTGAGCTACAACGAGAGTTGTTGCAGCGGCAGTGGTTGCAACAGCTGGAGGTGGTGATACTAAGCCTGGAGCTGTTCAGAAGTTGTCTCCGATACTTCGACCATCGCGACTGGTTGGCCGATAATCGCAGCAGACTAACATTGGCTACGGCAACAACCGATGTTCGGGCGCCGTTTGTTGTGGTGCCGGCCTGTCTTAAACTTATTGAACCGGCTGCTGCCAGGGTGCGCGACCTTCTCGTACTGGAGCTGGATACAAGTTATCTCAATAGTCGGGTGAGGGGAAACCGTCAGTTCCAGCAACAGATAGATGATAATTTGCCGATGGTCAAACAAGATGGTGATGTTGAGGCACTTTTTGGGCGTCATGGTGATCACTCCTGTTATGTGGCGGCGGCGGGGCCATCCTTGAGTGAACACTATGAGCAACTGCGCGGAAGGCGTGCCGATACCTATCTGATTGCGGTTGATGCGGCGCTCAAGCCGCTGTTGCTGCAAGGTATCGTTCCCGATGCGGTGGTGACCATCGACGGTGTGCGTGACCATATCATGAAACTTTTTGATGTTGATCTTGCGCCACTGAAAAACATTCCATTGATCTATTTTCCGATAATACATGGTGATGTGCTCAAGCAGTGGCCAGGGCCGCGTTATGCCGCCTACTCTAATAGTCCACTCTATGAGCAGCTACTGTCGCACGCCCCCAAAGGCATGCTTCACGCATCTGGAACCGTACTGCATGCCGCTGTCGATCTGGCGGTAAAGATCGGTTGTCATAAGGTTCATCTGCTTGGGGCGGACTTCTCCTTTCCGGGTAATAAAACGCATGTTGCTAGCGCGGTATTCTGCCAGCCTGCTGATCACACTGGTTATCAAGAGTGGCTTGAGGATGGTCATGGACAGCAGGTACTGACTTCAAAAAATCTGCGCGGTTACATGCGTGATCTTGAACGTTACATCGCTCAACATCCACAGGTCACCTTTATCAATGCCAGCCGCAGCGGCGCGGCAATTATGGGGACACGTTATGCGGATTAAAAGTGAGGTGTCAGAATGACAAAAACCCCGTGTGATATATACAGAATGGAGGCAGTTGAGGCGTTTCGTCTTGGCATGGAAGGCAAGGGCAGTGATGCCATGATGCGGTTGATGGATTGTATGACACCGTTGTTGGAGAGCAATGTTACCCATCTTGGCGCAAATGAGATGGAGTTATTGAATCTCATTGCTGAGGCACAACAGCGCGGCGATTACATCTTTGTGGCCGACCTTCTGGAATATATGGTTCCAGATAGTGCACTTAGCATGTCTTTTTGAATTTTATTTGAACGGAGGGCATGTCTCTTTTTTTGGTGGAAGCTATTCCAGCTTTAGTGCTTGAGTAAGTTTCTCGACACCAGGATGGTTTGGGTCTGTCTCTATAATGTTGATGAGCGCACTTTCCGCAGCCTCGCGTGCACCAACATCGGATAGCAGCATGCCGAGTTCAAGCATGGTGTCGAGATCGCCTGGAAACTCTTGTAAATAACCGGTATAGGCCGCTATTGCTTCGTTTATATCTCCTGCTAGCGTCAGGAAGCGGGCATAGAAACGTTGGTAGCTCACTCTGCTTTCTGCGAGCAGTTTTAATGCGGGTAGAATTGTCTGGTAATCCTCATTAGCCAATGAGAAATTTACAATACGCTCAAGTGCCATCTGTTTTAGATCACTGTTGATCTTTGTATCAATAGAGTAGTAAAGCGTTTCGGCCATTTTGTAGTTATGCTCCAACTCCGATATGAGTCCATCTACAAATAGGTTTGTCTGTATTGCCAAGGGTTCTATGCGTTTCGACAGCCCTGTGGTAATTCGCCTTAGTCCGACAGAATCACCTTTGGCATGGTAGGTGATGGAATTTTCGACAATCGATCCAAAGGTATTGGTGTCTGATATAAGATTTTGAAAGCTCTGTTCAATATTTTTGCTATCCGTACTGAGCATGGTATTGAATTGAGAGTGCATCAATTTAATACGTTCTTTTACCTGGGGCGATCTGTTTTTGTAGATTTCAGGGTGGCGTTGTTTCCACATATCAGCGCGGCCATAGACTATATCCTGCTGCCATTGGCTGAACAGGGTCTCAAAATCGGGTGATGGGCGCTCCTCTTCAATGCGGCTGAGGAGGCGATCCTTGGCATCATGGACAACCTCTAACAGAACGGTGGCGCCATGGAGAAATTCTTCATAATAAATTTTTGTTTTGTTGAAGAGTTCATCGGCTGACCAGTCATCACCAGAATCGGCAGTAATGATCTTTGCAAAACCGACAGAGTTATAGCGCTTTACTGTTTCACTCATCATTTTAAAACGTATTTCAAGTCTCCTTTCTATTTTTTCCATCTGTTTTTTATGTTTTGAGTATTCTGAGGTGTTGATCATCTCCGCCATCTTTGTATTGCAGTTAATGGCGATAGTGCTAAGTTTTTTAATCCATCTTAAGTCATTGACGGCCTTATCGAGTAGTTCGATCATGGTGTTGTAATAATTGCATCTATCTTCACGGCTATCTTTATCGAGAAGTGATGAGAGGATCTGCCAGGCAGATTGGGTAAGTGGCTCATCAATGATAAGTGCATCGGGATGAAGGTATTCCACACCTTCAATTTTTGCGGCAGTAATGGCTAGATTGATAATTTTGCAATTGTGCTTACTGGCCGCCACGGCCTGCCTTGATATAACCTTGATTGCTTCGTAATAGCCCTTGTTGGTTTCAGCCTCTACGCCAGCATTGGTAGTCACGGTGTAATCGATCCGGCCCAACATTGGTCCGGCGGCATACTCAACGGTGCCCTGGGCGTGGGTATGGCCAGCAGCGCTGTAGCATAGATCGACACCGGTGAGGATTATTTGGGAGCAGCCAAGCTCTTGAGCAATCAGAATGGCGTTGTTAGTGACGGTAGGTGGTATGGTTCCAATGTTATCAAAATCATCATCGTCCCATGGCAGGCGCGGACCCATAAAAAGATTGCGATGTGGCCACTGTCCGAGTAACAGTGGTGTGGTGTGGCAGCCATTGATGAAGATGGTTTTGCTGCCTAGGTTGAGCATCTCTTTGCTGACGGAGAAACTGACAAATTGTGGATCAATGGAAATGACTATATCGGGTTCGATTTCGGCCTGGAGCAGCCGTGCAGAGATCCTTGATACCGCAATCAAGATGGTTTCGTTTCGATGTCTTTTAATCCAGGGGATCAGTTCATCAAGTGATGGACCTGCACCCAGGATAATCGCGCATTTACCTTTGAAGCTGCCACGCAGATCAGCGGCAGGGATGCGGTTTTCTGCCAAATTATCCAGCTGGCTATTAAAGAATATGTGGCTGTCAAACTGTGCCGTGAAAAGCCAGAATATATGGCGTAGCTCTCTGTTAACTGCCTGGGTTAGTGCCGGGTAGGCTGGGTGAGCCGCCTGTTGCGCTGCACATGATCTGACATAGCTGATCTTGCCAGAGTAGGTGTAGTTGAGTAGGGCCAGTTCATGTGCGCGCGCGACCCAGTGAGTTGCGCCGCTGATGGCGATCCTGTGGGTCAATTCGGTAGGCGTCGTCTTTTCATCGATATGGTTGTAGATCTCATCCGGTTCAATAAATAGATAGCGACTGCCACGTGGCAGACCGTGTTTGATAACAAATTGCGGTAATAGGCCGGAGTCGCTGCCTACCACGACGTAAAGGGTGTTTTCCTGGAATAGGGCGTTGCCAAAGCGTCTCTGGAATTCAGCCGTAGCACTGGCAGATTCAAAAATGGTACCTATAAATTCCGCGACGTATCGATCACCAAAAGGATTTTCTTTTGTCAGCAATGGGCTTGATCGGGTTGTATTGGTGTTTGATCCTGGAGACTGTGTGGTCATTGACTGGCGGTCCTTTCGCAGTTTGCTTAGATGATGCAGGTTTGGTGCCATAGAATTATGGTGGGCCACTCCTGAAAATCTGCATTTGTCTAAAGTTAGCTACTCAAGGGGCCGATACATTCTACGGGAGCGGTAAATATTTCTAAATTGAGAAGTATATCCGCTGAAAGTGAGTGGGCTGATGTGACACAACTTTGACACATCACCCTGAAGTATCGTAGGAGTAGTCATCATGGCACAAGTTATAAACACCAATATCATGTCTCTTAATGCGCAGCGTAACCTGAATAATACCAATTCAATGATGGAGACTTCGATTCAGCGCCTCTCTTCTGGTATGCGCATCAACAGCGCCAAGGATGACGCGGCTGGTTTGGCGATTTCGGAACGTTTTACCGCACAGATACGCGGTTTGAATCAAGCCTCTCGTAACGGCTCTGATGCCATTTCTTTGGCACAGACTGCTGAAGGTTCTTTGAAGGAGATAACCACAAACGTACAGCGTATCCGCGAACTGGCGGTACAATCGGTCAATGCCTCAAACAGCACCTCTGACCGTACTGCTTTGAATCTTGAAGTAACAGAGTTAAAAGCAGAAATTTTACGTATCGTCGGCAGCAAGTTCAATGGCAAGGCCATCATCGGCGCCAGCGCCGCCAACTTCAGCTTCCAGATTGGTGCCGACGCGGGCGAGACAGTCGGTATTACAACCACCAACATGTCAACTGCCGGTACTAGAACAACCATGTCCAATCAGACTGTTAGTACCGCAGCATCGGCGGCCGTTATGATTACAAAGGCGGATAACTTCCTGAATACACTCAACTTAGAGCGCGCCAAGCTGGGTTCGGTACAGAACCGTTTTGAGTCAATAATCAGAAATGTACAAAATTCGTCAGAGAATATATCAGCTGCGCGTAGCCGTATTAGGGATACTGATTATGCGGAAGAAACAGCCTCGTTAACCCGTACACAGATTTTGCAACAAGCCGGTACAGCGATGTTGAGTCAGGCAAACTCGGCTCCCCAGAGCGTATTAAGCCTTCTGAGATAAGGGATAACTAAGGGCTAAAGATAAGCCTGGCCTCTGAATTGTTGGGGGCTAGGTTGATTCCATCGATCGGAGGTATTTGATCATGGTCAGTGAGTTAACAGGAAATTTTGGTTCCAGACAGTTGGTTGCAACCAATACGTCGATTCCGCGCAATGTTGCAACCAACACGTCGATTCCACGCAATAATGAAACCGCATCGTTGCAGCAGAGCAATTCTACAAGCACAGCACTTAACGCCGGCGATAAAGGTGTGCCGGTATCCCAGCAGCCTGGTGCAAATGTCTCTTCAGAAGATGTTATGGAAGCAGTGCATAAAATGCAGGATTACATGCAGGTGATTGATCGTGATCTCCATTTCAGTATTGATGAAGAAAGCGGTATCACCATTGTGAAAGTTATTGATCCTGAGACAAAAGAGGTTGTGCGCCAGATCCCCTCTGAGGAGGTGATGAGGGTGGTACGTTCGCTGGAAAATGGAGGAGGTTTGCTCTCTGATGTTACTGCCTAAGCGGATGGCACGAAAACTGCTGTTTATTCTGCATGGCTTTTGAATGAGGTGAGTTATGGCGTCAATAACAGCAAGTGGTATTGGTTCTGGTCTGGATGTGAACGGTATTGTATCCCAGCTCATGAGTCTGGAGCGACGTCCTCTCAATAACCTTAATGCGATTGGTGCTAGACTTACTTCCCAGCTGAGCGCCTATGGCCAGCTTAAAAGTGGCCTTGCCACTTTTCAGTCTGCCATGAAGGGGCTAAGTAGCGCTGATAAATTTCAGGCATTTTCTGCTAGCACCTCCAATGCAGATGTATTCACAGCCACCGTTGATAAAACAGCTGCTGTTGCTAAACATTCGATAGAAGTACTCTCTCTTGCGCAGGCCCACAAACTAACCTCTGGTAAGGCAGGGGCGCCCAGTCACGCCAATTCATCTACCTCTATTGGTGCAACCGGTATTCTGGAGCTTACTCAAAATGCGGATGGTACGCCTAGAACCTTCCAAATTTCAATTGACGGTAGTAATAATACGCTCGGTGGAGTCAGGGATGCGATTAACAATGCCACGACAAATACTGGTGTACGGGCATCAATTGTCAACACAGGGACGGAGAGCAAGCTGGTTCTTAGTTCTAATGATACTGGTCTGTCCAATAACATCACTATTGGTGCAGGCACATCTGCTGCTGTTTCGACCGCCCTTGGCTTTGAAACGTTAGTAGGTAACTCTGCAGCTGATGCACGTGTGAAAATAGATGGTGTCACCATTGCTAGTTCTAGCAATGTGGTTAGCACGGCCTTACAAGGTGTGGCTTTGACATTGAAAAAAACAGGGGCTGTAGAAACACTTGATGTGGCTCGGGATATCACGACAGTTAATACATCAGTTCAAAAATTTGTTGATGCATATAATGACATACGTAAGGTGATAAAAACCCTTGGTGCTAATGACGCCACTCTTGACGGGGAGTCCGTTCTTAAAGGAATAGATAGAAAGATACAGAGTGTATTTAATACCAGTGCTGTGGGTTTAACTAAAAGCCATGTCACTGAGATTGGCATCAATACAGATCCAAAGACAGGTGATATCTCCCTAAATACTACTAAACTCGGTGTTGCCTTGGCCGCTAATTATTCTGCGGTGGCGGAGCTTTTTTCTCACAGCACACAGGGCTTTGCAGTACGTTTTGAGGCGACCGTTAGAGACATGGTCTCTGCTACAGGGTTGATTGAAACGCGCAAAGAGGGGATTAATTCACGTATCTCAGGCATTAATAAAAGCAGATCAGATTTTGAGTATCGGCTTATACAAAAAGAGAGCACATTAAGAGCACAGTTCACTTCGTTGGATGGGCTTGTTTCAAAGCTGCAAACAACAGGAAGTTTCTTGACGCAGCAGTTGTCCCGTTTGCCTGGTTAGAAATATAGAAAGCGCTGATTTTGTCAGATGCTCACTTGTCAGTTGCACGTATTTTGGAGAGATGTATGAGTTATTCACAGAGTATGAAGGGTGCATCGCAATATAAACAGGTTGGTACTCAGACAGGTGTTGAGTCAGCTACGCCACATCGTTTGATTCAAATGCTCCTTGAAGGGGCGCTTGAAAAGATAAGTTTGGCAAAAGGGTATATGCAACGCAGTGACATTGCCATGAAAGGAACCCATATATCATGGGCTATCTCTATTATTGACGGTTTACGAATGAGTCTTGATAAAGAGGCCGGTGGTGAAATTTCTGAAAATCTTGATGCCTTGTATGACTATATGGGGAGGAGGCTAGTGGAGGCAAATCTAAATAATGATCCTGCGATATTGATTGAAGTGACAGGCTTGTTGCTGGAGATAAAGTCAGCATGGGATGCCATTCCTGGCATTCTGAAGAAGCAAAACACTGCTTCACTCCCGGTGGCTTGAAGCGGTATTGGAGCCTGCCATCAAAAAACCTGAAAAAAGTAGAGTGTCTTTAAATAATTTTTCGGCTGAAATTATACGTCTGAGTCAACAGATGCTTTGTGCTGCGCGGGACATGCAGTGGGATGCTGTGATTGAGCTAGAAGATAAGAGAGTTCCGCAACTTGTATTGCTAGCATCAATTATGGATGAGGCGAAAAAAACGCCAGAAATGACCGATTTATACCGCCAAACAATCATCGCTATCATTGATTTAGGTCAAGAGGTAAAAAGATTGGCGGAATCACAGAAGATGGTGGTTATCGAAGAGGCTAGTGGCCTAGATAGTTCACGCAAGGCGGTAAACGCTTACCTCGAGAATATTTCCCCATAGTTTGTTGTTTTGTTATGTGACCGCTGTTACTGTGTTGCCTCTTATGGCAGGCGCGGGTAAATGACGGAAATGGCAGTGAATGGTCTTTTCTGTAACTTGAATATACCACTTGGCTGGTCTCAGATGACGGGTGAGGTGGAGATCAACCCTGTAGCCTTGGCGCAGGAAAACATCAATCGCCTTCAGGTAATTCTTGGTTTGGATGATTACTCTTCTCGCGATTTGCATGATGAAGAGACGGGGCTGGCTGCTGAGATTCAGCGTCTTGATTTTAAAATAAATATTATTCTTGGTCTGGTTGCACAGCTGGCAACGGTGCGTAATGAACTGCCGACTTCTGTTCCTGTTACCCTAAGTGCCGATGTTTTAAATTTTGAACTCTCTGGAAATTCGCCACCTCAAGGTGCGATGCTGGCTCTAGAGTTGTTTCTTGATAAGCGCTATCCCTTTCCCCTAGTTTTTCACGGCAGAGTTGATACGGCATTTGAGTGCTCGGGTGTAAATGTAATCTTAGTGCCATTCCCAACTGCTTTTCAGGAGCTACTGGAAAAGTATATCTTCCGCTGTCATCGTCGCCACATCGCCAGACTCAAAAACAACAGTCTCTGAGCGGCATTTTTCACAAAACACTGCATATAATCCCAATCAGCTATTGCCCTTGTGACAATTTTTTGACATTATTGGTTTGGTGGCTATTTTATTAAAAAGCCAAAACTTTTAAAGTCTCCAATGTGGTTTGTTTAAGGAGGATGTCCAACGTGCCCATGCGTGAATCGGCGGTTTTGCTGATAGATGACAATGATTCCAGGCGTCATGAACTTCAAGCCATTCTTGAGTTTATTGATGTGCCAAAAGTGTGGGCCTCTGGTTGCGAGACCTGGGAGAGTGAAATTGGCAATATTGATCAGCCGCTTCAGGCGGTTATGGTAGGGGAGTGCTCCTCTTCTGAGCGGTTAGATGGTCTGTTGCTAGCGCTTAAGAAAAAAGACCCCATCGTGCCTATCCTGCTGTTTCGTGAGTGTCAGGAACAGGGACTCTATTCTGACAAGGTGACCCGAGAGGCGATTGGCTATCTCGAACATCCGATAAAATACAAACAGATGATCAATGGCATGCAGCAGGCGCAGATCTATCGTGAAAACCGTGAGAGTACCCCAACAGGGCGTGGCACTTCGCCCGAACTATTTCGCAGTTTGGTGGGGAATAGTCGTAGTATTCGTCAGGTGCGAAAACTCATCGAACAGGTTGCCGTCTCCGACGCCAATGTGTTGATTCTCGGTGAGTCTGGCACCGGCAAAGAGGTGGTGGCGCGTAACCTGCACTATTACTCATCACGTCGCTCGAAGCCATTTGTGCCGATCAATTGTGGTGCCATTCCCGCAGATTTGCTGGAGAGTGAGCTCTTTGGCCACGAGAAAGGGGCTTTCACCGGCGCCATCAGCGCCCGCCAGGGACGCTTCGAATTGGCTGAAGGTGGCACACTATTCCTGGATGAAATTGGTGACATGAGCCTGCATATGCAGGTAAAACTCTTGCGTGTATTGCAGGAGCGTACCTTCGAGCGTGTCGGCAGTAATAAGAGCATCACCAGTAATGTCCGTATTGTTGCTGCTACCCATCGTGATCTCGAACAGGCGATTATCGATGGACGTTTCCGCGAGGATCTCTATTACCGTTTAAACGTTTTTCCTATTGAGATGCCACCGCTACGCGAGCGTATAGAGGATATTCCGCTACTTGTTAGTGAGCTGATCACCCGTCTTGAGTG
>JAYWDX010000304.1:0-2074 GCA_043779675.1 Tenderia sp. (SeqCode) | reverse complement strand
CCCGTGCCCATGTTCTGAAACAGCCCCTGCAACTGGCTGGTCATATCCTCCATGCCGGGCGGCCCCATGAGCTCGACATTGGGGGCAGTGGCGGCCACTTCAATCTCGATCTCCTTGTCGTCGAGCTGACCTTCACGCAACTTTTTACGGAACAGCTGACGGGTATTGGAGCTCATCTCCTTCTCATCCGCCTCCTGGCTAAAATTGCCACGCGGTCGTGGCAGCAGGATATCGAGGATGCGCTCTTCGGCGGCCTCTTCGGCGCGGAAACGGACCTCGTTTTTGGCCTGTTCACGGGTCAATTTAATGGCGACATCGACCAGATCACGGATGATCGATTCAACATCGCGACCAACATAACCAACCTCGGTGAACTTGGTCGCTTCGACCTTCACAAAAGGGGCATTGGCAAGCTTGGCGAGACGACGCGCGATCTCGGTCTTGCCGACGCCGGTCGGGCCGATCATGAGGATATTTTTCGGCGTGATCTCGTTACGCAGACTGACATCATCCACCTGGCTGCGACGCCAGCGGTTGCGCAGGGCAATGGCGACGGCGCGTTTGGCGGCGGCCTGGCCGATGATGTGTTTATCCAGCTCCTGGACGATCTCACGGGGGGTCATATCAGACATGATGCAGTTAAACCTTTCTGAATTACTGTTCGCTGATGAGCTCTTCAATCACCAGATTGTGATTGGTGTAGACACAGATGTCGGCGGCAATGTTCAACGCCTTTTCAACAATGGTGCGGGCATCCAGATCGGTATTTTCCAGCAGCGCAGTGGCCGCCGCCTGGGCAAAGGAGCCGCCGGAGCCGATGGCAAGCAGGTTGTTGTCCTGTTCGATGACATCACCATTGCCGGTGATGATCAGCGACGCCTTGGTATCGGCGACGATCAGCAGTGCCTCAAGGCGACGCAGGGCGCGATCGGTACGCCAATCCTTGGCCAGCTCAACGGCCGAGCGGACCAGGTTGCCTGAATGTTTTTCGAGCTTGCCTTCAAAGCGTTCAAAGAGGGTGAAGGCGTCGGCGGTGCCACCAGCAAAACCGGCGATGACACGATCACCGTAGATGCGACGCACCTTGCGGGCGTTGCCCTTCATCACGGTACTGCCCATGGAGACCTGGCCGTCGCCGCCGATGACAACTTGGTTGCCACGCCGCACGGACAGGATAGTGGTCCCACGATATTGCTCCACTGTTTGCTCCTCAAAATGGTTGCCAGGAAATGGCGCATTGTACACCAATAGATGAGCGTTAACGGGGAGGCAAAAACTCAGGTATTGCTACTGACCACCCGATTACGGCCGCCGTGTTTGGCGAGATAGAGACGCCTATCGGCTGACTCCTGCAGCCCTCCACGCTTGACCGTTGGCGGCATTGAGCAGCGGCGTTTCAGGCATGTCCACAGCAAACTCCTCGCCCCCATAACGCCCCACAAAATCGGTCTTGCGCAACCGCTGTTGCAGCAGTCGTGACAGACTTTTAATGACACCGTCACCTGCGGCGTAGCCATAACCGTCGTTAATCTTTTTAAAATGGTCGATGTCGAGCATAGCAAAGCTGAGCATGGCGCCATAACGGTCGACACGCGCCACCTCATGGTCAAGGCTCTCCATGATGTGGGTATGGTTCAACAGCCCAGTGAGGCTGTCGCGGCTCATTAATGAACGCAACGTGCGGTAACGCTCGGCGCGGATAGTCACTGCCTGGGTCAGGTCACCCGGCTTGATCGGCTTGGACGGTAATTGATTTTCTGAAACGTAAGACTACGTGCGTCAAGGAGATACCCATTTTAGGCAGAACCCTACGGGCGCGTTATAATCCGCCATCACGCGGCCTGTCATGGCCAAGATAAGCACCCAATAAACACCCATAATCCTTGGAGAAGAAACACATGTCGAAACTGGTCACACCGCACGGCGGCGGCGAACTGAAACCCCTACTGCTGGAAGGCAGTGCGCTGGCAGCTGAGCAGCTGCGCGCCAAGAGCCTGCCCCAGATCATCGTCAGCTCGCGCGAAGTGGGCGACATCATCATGCTCGGCATCGGCGGTTTCACCCCGCTTAACGG
>JAYWDX010000303.1:0-23769 GCA_043779675.1 Tenderia sp. (SeqCode) | reverse complement strand
TAGCGGACGCAGGACGGTCCGGGCAAAAGGAATTAGCTGTCGCGTAAGCGAGTCAATTTACGGCATGGACGCCATAAATTGCTCACGAGGTAGCGACACAATCTAACCAACTGCTTCAAAGCGTAATGGTCCGGCCCCAGGCGCAGACCCGGCCCCGGCCCCATTTCGGCGCTGAGCGCCCCCTTGGCCATACGACGGCCGATGGTGGCGATGCGGTCCAGCTCCTGCCTCAGGGCATGGAAGGCCAGTGTCGGCGTGGCGATTCCAGAAAGGCGACCAGCCTATCGGTGAAGGGCCAGAGCAGCGCCACCCCCAGAACATTGAAGAGGGTGTGAAACATCGCCAGCACGGTAGGGGCATCGGGTTCCATGCTCAAATCGATCTGGATGCTCAGTACCAGTGCGAGCATCCACGGCAGGATCAGCAGGGCGACGCAGCCAGTAATCACGCTAAACGCCACATGGGCGGCGGCAGCGCGTTTGGCATTCGGGGTGGCGCCGATAACAGCGATCAGAGCGGTGGTGGTAGTGCCAACATTGGCCCCGATCACCATGGCTGCCGCCGCCGGCAGGGGGATCACGCCGCCACCGGCGGCGGTCAGGATAATGGCGATGGAGGCGCTGGAGGATTGCATCAGAACCGTAATCACCAGACCAATGCCCACCAGCAGCAACAGCCCCAGACCGGTGGGCGATATGTCGGCAAATTGCAGGGTGTTGCCCATCCCCTCGAATCCCCCCTTTAGGATGTCGATGCCAAGGAAAAAGACCCCGAAACCGGCCAGCGCCTCACCCATCGCGCCATAACGCTTGTCACGCCATAGCAGCCGCATCGCCATGCCAACACCGATGGCAGGCAGTGCAAACACTTTGATATCAAGGTGAAGGCCGATCAGCGCCACCAGCCAGGCGGTCATGGTGGTGCCGATATGGCTGCCGTAGATGACGGTGATGGCCTGGCGCAGCTGCATCACTCCGACATTGAGAAACCGATGGTGGCGACGGTGACGGCGCTGGATGATTGCACAATGGAGGTGATGGTGATGCCCGCCAGCACGCCGCGTAGGGTGGTGCGGGTCCAGATTTCAAGGATGGTGCGCAGCGCCTCGCCCGCAGCCAGTTGCAGGCCGTTGGTCATCAGGTACATGCCCAGCAGAAACAGGCCGACACCGCCAAGTACACTGCTGATAACTACCGGGTCCATCGATAAGTCCGCTTTTCCTACCGTCCGGAAGGCCTAATAGCCGACGACTATATTATATTTAATTAATTTATAACGCCGCGCGTTTCATATAGTGTAATTTTATATCGGTTGCAGATTTGAGTTTGCAGCACAAATCACCCAAATATTGTATGACTATGTGGAAGCAATTGCCATGATGACAGCCGCAGTCGAAAAAGCAGCGCCCGAGTTGACTGTGGAGGCGCGGATTAACGAGCTCAACGCCCGTTATCGGGATATGACGCCTGAGGCGCGTGTCAGGCAGCTTTATCATGACTTTGCCGCACAGGAGGTGATGCTCACCTCATCATTTGCTGCCAACTCCGCCTTTTTGCTGCACCTATTTGCAACGGTTGCGCCGCAGCAGAAGGTGCATTTTATCGATACCGGCTTCCACTTTACCGAAACGTTGGCGTATAAGGCCACGCTCACCAAGCTTTACCATCTTAAGGTTGAGGATGTACGTGCCGAGGCGTGGAAACATGAGTACACCGTCAAGGATCAGACCTGGAAAACCGATCCTGACTTCTGTTGCTCCATCAATAAGGTTGAGCCGTTGCAGGAGATCAAAAAGAATTTCAAGGTGTGGGTCTCGGGTCTGGTGCGCTGGCAGACCGAGCACCGCTCATCGCTGGATGTGTTTGAGTATCGGGGCGGCATCATCAAGTTTTACCCCCTTATTGATGTCACCAAAGAGCAGCGCGACGCCTATATACGCGATCATCAGCTGCCGTTTCATCCACTGGTCGCCGTGGGGTACTCCTCCATCGGCTGTACACACTGCACCAAACCGGGCGATGACCGCAGCGGCCGCTGGATCGACACCCCCAAAGCGGAGTGTGGGCTGCATCTCTAACCATTACGGCAGGTTGGTTTTGGCTGGCTTTTAGCAATAAACGTCAGTAGATGCTGCACCTCATGTTGCTGCGCGGATGGCGCATCGGCCAGCGCTGCGGCAGTGCAGGCCAGTAACCACACTGTTATTAGAGGTGGGATGAATCGGATGTGGGGGTGGCAGCGCATGTGAATATCGATTCTCAAGCTTCGATTGAAGCCAAAGCCTGGCAGAGATGGCCCGCTCTTTGCCTCTGCTGTTATCAAGCGGCGATCATCACCTCTGTTCGTCAAGAAAATGTCATACCCACAGGAGAAAGATTAGATGGCCATACCAACCACCAACAACAATGCCCAAGACGTGCTTCGCGGGGCAGGCTCTCCGGCGCTGATAGGCAACAATAAAACGTTGCAGTCAGAGATGCAACGGTTGGTACCAGGGCAAGCGTCGTCAACGGCGGCAAGTACCAGCGGCAGTGATGAAGATGATGTAACGGTAAGCCGTGCGGCCCAGGTGCTCAACCAGCAAACCAACCTGCGTGGCGAAGGGGTGATCAAGTCAGCCGACCAAGCCACACAGCTGGCCAAGGGGCTGGGCGCACTGTTTGCTGCTAATAGTGGCCAAGGCTTGGCCGCTCAGACGAGCAACGTCACACCGGACCTGATGGGACTGCTGAAGGCTGGTTAACTTTCCAGTTAAATTTAAAACGTAGTAGTGCAGATTCAGCGTTGTACGGGGTGCCAGGGTAGGCGCCCCTTTTTTATTTACCCTTTTTTATTTGCGGTGGTCACTGTGTGGCAGAGGCACTATCATGTAGCCCCTTTCACCCAATCACCTCGCCATGTCGCAACGCTCAATCACCCTATACATTCCCGGTCTGTTTGCCGCTGCCGCCGAACCCGCTCAGTTGGTGGCACTGCTTAAAGAGATGCCCTTCGATGATTTGACGGCGCTGGAGTTGTTGTTGGCCCGTGCCCAACAACGGAGTGAACATGGCGGTATCGAGCAGCGGTTGTTCTCCCTGTTTGGCATCCCCGCCGCCGTGGGGGATTGGCCGGTGGCGGCGGTAACCCGGCTGGTCGATGGTGGTACGGAAGATGGCCACTACTGGTTACGTGCCGATCCGGTACACATGCAGCCCAGCCATGATCAAGTGATTATGGCCGGCAACCACCCGCTTAACGTCAGCGGTGCAGAGATGGCGCAACTGCGTGACGAGTTCAACCAACTCTGTCGCGAGGATGGCCTACAACTAGAAACACCGGTAAACCAGCGCTGGTACCTGAGGGTCGAACGTACACCGCAAATCACCACCACACCCTTGCCGGCGGTAGTGGGGCAAAACATCTACCCACATCTGCCACAAGGGGCCGAGGGGCTCTACTGGAATAAACTGCTCAGTGAGGTGCAGATGCTCTTTTATGGCAGCAGTGTTAATCAGCAGCGCCGTCAGCAAGGGCTGCCAGAGATCAACAGCCTCTGGTTTTGGGGCGGCGGTCTATTGCCCGTAGTCAACGCTACAACAACGCCGTGGCAACAGCTCTGGAGCAATGAGGTACTGAGCCGCGGATTGGCCCGCCTGACGCAGGTAAAAATGTCGAGCCTACCCGCTACCAGCGAAGAGTGGCTGGAGCAGGCCGCCGTAGCGGGTCACCACCTAGTAGTGTTAGACGGCATGCGCCAACTCTATAATCAGCCGGAAGAGCTGATGGAGTGGCAAGGGCTGGTGCAGGAGCTGAACCAGAGCTGGTTTGCCCCCCTGCTGGCGGCACTGAGAAGCGGCGATCTGGGTGAAATTACCCTGATTAGCGATAGTCACCGTTTTCAGCTCAGCCGTAAACAATTGGGGCGCTGGTGGAAACGCCGCCGTCCGTTCAGTCGGTACCTTTAGCGACATGCTGAAAACTCAACATGGCTGCATGATGAGACGTATGCACGCAGGGGAAATGATGGTGAAAGTGAGTTCCAAGGATAGTTGCCTGTGAGTCATAAAATCCTCCGTCGTCCGTTGCCCGATAACTGGGACACTACTTTTCCTGATCTCCCCCCGGTGTTGGCGCGGCTCTATGCCAGCCGTCATGTGGAGTCTGTTGATGAAATGGAGCGCGGCCTTGACCGCCTGCACCCGGTAAGCACCATGAAGGGCATCGATGACGCTGCCGCGCTGCTTGCCAGCGCCGTGCAGCAGGGGCGACGCATCCTGGTGGTGGGTGACTTTGATTGTGATGGCGCCACCAGTACCGCCGTGGCGTTGCGGGCGTTACGGTTGATGGGGGCGTGTGATGTACAGTTTTTGGTACCCAACCGTTTTGAATATGGTTACGGCCTGACACCGGAGATCGTGGCCGTGGCGGCAAAGATGCAGCCTGATCTCATCGTTACCGTGGATAACGGCATTGCCAGTATTGACGGGGTGGCCACGGCTAAAAAGCTCGGGATTCAGGTGCTGGTGACGGACCACCATCTGCCGGGCGCGACGCTGCCGCTGGCCGATGCCATCGTCAATCCTAACCAGCCCGGTTGTGAATTTCCCAGCAAGATGTTGGCCGGTGTGGGGGTCATTTTCTATGTAATGATGGCGTTGCGCAGTACTCTGCGTGAATCGGGTTGGTTTGAACAGCGTGGCATGCCGCCGCCCAACCTGGCGCAGCTGCTCGACCTGGTGGCGCTGGGCACGGTGGCCGATGTGGTGCCGCTGGATCAGGTCAACCGCATTCTGGTGGCCCAAGGGTTGGCGCGGATTCGAGCGGGGCAGTGCTGCGCTGGCATCACGGCGCTGCTGGAGGTGGCGGGCCGTTCACGTGGACGGGCGGTGGCCTCTGATCTGGGGTTTGTGGTGGGGCCACGCCTCAACGCCGCCGGGCGGCTGGAGGATATGGCCATCGGCATTCACTGCCTGCTGACCGATGATTACAGCCAGGCACAGCAGTTGGCCAAGACCTTGGATGGGCTCAATCGTGAACGTCGCTCCATCGAGACGGAGATGCAGGATCAGGCCCTGGCCCATCTGGATTCTATGCAGCTTGGAGATGCCGAGGCGTTGCCGACCGGGCTTTGTATCTTCCAGCCCGACTGGCACCAAGGGGTGATTGGCATTCTCGCCTCGCGTATCAAGGACCGTTATCACCGCCCGGTGATCGCCTTTGCCGAGGCGGATGTCGCTACGCTCAAGGGCTCGGCCCGTTCCGTGCCCGGCTTTCATATCCGTGATGCCCTGGATGCGGTGGCGACACGTCATCCCGGTCTGATCCAGAAGTTTGGTGGCCACGCCATGGCCGCTGGCCTGAGCCTCGATAAAAGCCGTTTTGAAGAGTTTGTGGTGGCCTTTGATGCCGAGGCGCGCCGCCACCTTGGCAGTGATGATCTGCACGGCAGACTCTGGAGTGACGGTGAATTAACGCCCGCCGATTTCACCCTGGAGCTGGCTGAGACGCTGCGGCATGGCGGCCCGTGGGGACAGGGCTTTCCGGAGCCGCTGTTTGACGGCACGTTTGAGATAGTGAACCGCCGCATCGTGGGTGAACGCCATCTCAAGTTGACACTCAAACCTGTAGGCAGTGATGTCAGTATTGGTGCTATTGCCTTTAATACCGATGATCACGACTGGCCTAGCGGTGTAAGGCAACTGCACGCCGCCTACAAGCTGGATGTGAATGAATTTCGTGGCGTCTGTGATGTACAGCTGTTGATCGACTATATCGAACCATTCTGATTCTGATTCTGATTGTGATTGTGCTGAGGGATGAATAGCTGACGCGATTGGATTGTGTGGCTTTATCCGGCCGCGTTACCGAGGCCGGATAAAGTTAACGCTTAGTAAAGGTAGACCGCACCGGCACGTGCTGCGTCGTTGTTACTCTGGTTGCCACCTATGCCCGTGGCGCTGCTGGACTCGTAAGGGGCGCTCACTGCGATGCGGGTGGCGTCGGCGTTCAGGTCGAGTGAACGACCAAAAGAGTCGTTAGCCTCGGCATTGGGCGCCTTGGCATAGAGCGGGTCCGACCAGAGACCATTGCTGCGGGTGTAGTGGTAGATGGCGCCGGAGTAGGCGGCGCTATTGTCATTTGGGTCGCCATTGATGCCACTGCCGTTGCTGGCCTCGTAGGGGGCACCGACGACGAGGGTATTGCCATCCTCGCTCAAGGCGGTCGTCATGCCAAACCAGTCGCCTGTGCCGGTATTTGAGGCCTTGATATAGCCCTGCTGTGCCCAGCTTCCACTGCTGAAGTTAAAGATGTAGACCGCGCCGGACTCAGCTGTGCTGTTATCGCTCTGGCTGCCACCAACGTTGATGGCGTTGCTATCTTCGTTAGGGGCGCCGACGGCGAGGGTGGTGCCGTTGCCACTGAGCTTAACGGAGATGCCAAATTTATCGCTTGTGTTGGTATTGGATGCCTTGATGTAGGCCTGTGGGGTCCAAGTGATGTCAGTACGGCTGAAGGTGTGAACAGCGCCAGAGTTAGGTGCGAGGTTATTGTTTTGGTCTCCATTAATACCCGTGGCACTACCATCTTCCCCAAAGGCACCCACAGCAAGCGTATTGCCATCGCTGCTTAAATCGAGCGACCAGCCAAAATAGTCGGCGCCAAAATTTGTGTTTGCACTTGCCCCATCTGTATTGGATGCCTTGAGATAGGCCTGTTGCGTCCAGATGTTTGTATTGCGGCTGTAAACGTAAGCCGCGCCAGCAAGGCTGTGGCTGTTGTTACTTTGCTTGTCATCAACACCAACACCTTTGGCATTGCTGTCTTCACCGTAAGCGCCAACGGCCAGGGTATTACCGTCAGCGCTTAATGCGACTGACCAGCCGAAGAAATCACTAGCCCCAGTATTTGACGCCTTGATGTAGCTTGGTGGTGCCCAGCTGCTGTTGTTGCGGTTGTAGACATAGACCGCCCCCGATTGAAGCGCGTTGTTGTTATTTTGGCCTCCATCAATACCAGTGGCGTCGCTCGACTCACCTGGGGCACCAACGGCCAGGGTATTGCCGTCATGGCTCAAGGCCAGTGACCAGCCGAAATAGTCGTTGCTCTCGGCGTTGGTTGCCTTGATGTACTGCTGTTGCACCCAGACACCGCCGCTGTGGCTGAAAAGATAGACTGCTCCGGCGCTGCCGTCTTTACCCGCGCCAGGAATCAGGTTTTTTATGGGGGGGGTATCTTCGGGATTGCTGTCGGGGTTAGGGCCGGGGGTAGGGTTAGGGCCGGCGGTGCCGATGGCAAGGGTAGTGCCATCGCCGCTTAAGGCAACTGCGTAACCAAAGGTGTCACCTGCCTCCGTGTTTGAAGCCTTAACGTAACCAACGGCCGCCACCACACTGGCGCTTACAAAAATCTCTGTCGAACTGGTGCAGCCTTCGCTGTTGCAGGCCTTAAGCAGATAGCTGGCATTGACCCGCTGCGGTAGGGCGATGGCGTGGTCATAAGTGGTGGTGGTGAGGTCAGCGCCTATCTGGGTATAGCCCGACGCACCGTCGGGATTTTCTAATAATTGGTAATAGGTGGCGTTGTTTATTGCGCCCCAGGTGAAGTTGAATTGGTTGGTGCCGTAACCAAGTGCAAGTGTGGGTTGTGCGGGTAAGGAGCCGGTGTTGGCAGGCGGCGGTGTTGGCGTCGGAGATTTTGAACCGCCACCACTGCATGCCGTCAGTAGCGCAGCGATCAGGACGAGATTTAAAAAATTAATGGTATTACGCAGAGAATTCATCGGATACATTTTTAGCTCCAGTAGGGTGCTTGTGTATGCCATCAACACAGTATAGTCACGCCAGCGTTTGGCGGTTACGCCCAAAAACAGGTACTTCCATTGATTATTAAAGTGTGGCTCAGTGTTGCGCTTGATCATACCACTACTGGCGGACACCTCAATTTCTGACGTGAAAATTATTGTAATATTTAGACATATAAATAGTGAGTGATACTGTTTTTGGTGCGGCATTATCGAGTTAGATCGCGCCAGCGATTTTGTTGGTATCCCTGCGATGGCTGGAAATGGTTTTTATAACTCATCTTGTCACACTCTTTAATCCAGTAACCGAGATAAACCCAGGGTAGTTCGAGCTGCTGCGCATGCTGGATTTGCCAGAGCACGGCGTAGGTGCCAAGCGCACGCCGCTGAAGTTCGGGATGGTAAAAAGTGTAGACCGCTGACAGCCCCAATGGAGTGTGGTCGGTGACGGCCACAGCGACAAGCCTGTCGTCCAGACGAAATTCATGGAAACGGGTATCGATGCCATCAGCAGTCAGAAAGCTGACGTACTGCTCGATAGTGGGGTTGGCCATAGTGCCTTCGCCGTGACGGGCATTGACATACTGCCGATAGAGTCCGAACTGTTCATCACTATAATTGACGTTAACTTGGTGTGTTAGAGAACTGTTTTGATGCCAGTTACGGCGTTGGCTGCGGTTGGGCTGAAAGTGGCAAACCTCTAAACGTACAGCGATACAGGCCTGGCACTGTTCGCAGTTGGGTCGATAAAGGTGCTGGCCACTGCGGCGAAAGCCGACGTTGAGCAGGTCACCCAGTAGTGGTGACGTTAGCGGGACGGCAGGGTCGATGATCAGGTTGCGTGCTTCGCGTGCCGGCAGGTAGCTACATTCAAACGGCGCGGTGCTGAAACAGCGCAGTGTCTGTTCGTTGGTCTGCTCACTCATCGGCAGGCACTGCGCTGAGCGGATCAAACCCCTCATCAAATTGCCAAGGGGTTGGATGGCCGGGCAGATTGGTGAGTTGCAGTGTGTATTCGATAAAGTTGCTGCGTGGTACCTCGATAGCGCCAAACGATTTCAGGTGTTCGGAGGCAACCTGGCAGTCGATGAGTTTGAAGCCCCATACCTCAAGCTGTCTCGCAGCATACACAAAGGCGATTTTGGAGGCATTGGTGGCGCGGCTGAACATTGACTCGCCAAAAAAAATTTTACCAAGGGCAAGGCCATAGAGCCCGCCTACCAACGTCTCACCTTGCCACGCCTCGAAAGAGTGGGCGGCCCCTTGACGGTGCAGTTCAAGGTAGGCGGCTTGCATCTCCGGCGTGATCCAGGTGCCATCGGCATAACTGCGTGGTGCCGCACATTGACGCAACACCTCTTCAAAGCAGTTGTCGATGGTGATGCGTAAGGGCTGTTTGCGAATGCTCTTGCGTAGGCTGCGGCTGACGTTTAACTGTGACGGGATCAGTATGGAGCGGGGGTTGGGTGACCACCATAAAATGGGTTGATCGGCGCTGAACCAGGGGAAGAGTCCCTGACGGTAGGCGCTGACGATGCGGCGTGGTGTTAGATCCCCCCCCGCAGCGAGTAGCCCGTTAGGTTCATCCAGCGCCAAATCCACGGGTGGGAAGATATAGCTAACGTCGCGTTGGTCTATCCAAAAGGGGCCACGCACGGTGGGCTCCTCTTACCGCTTGTGGTTTGAACTGGGTGAAGCAGAGAGGGCCCGTTGATATCTGTCATCTCTGCGGTCATGACCTTTGTCGCCTGCCTCATGCCCCGTTGGGTTGGGTTAGGCCAGCAACATCATATTGCCCGTCGTCATTCTCAACCACACGGATGACGGCCATGGTGACCTCCAGTGGCGGCGTGATGGAGACGCCAGGATTGACATGGATCGCCAGCGTCTCACCGACGGTGACGGGCATCTGGGTGACAAAACGTATCCCCGATGCACTTAGGTCGATACTCTTGCCACTATGCACCTGCACAGAGCCGGGGCGGCTGAAGCTCACCTCCGACTCAATGTTCATGCGCATAAAATCCCGCTTTTCTTCTCTGCTTAAAATCATTTATCAATCACAGTGTTGGAATGGATAGTTTATGAAAGAGGGGCTTGATGGGCACATCACCTCTGTTTGCCTGTTACGCAGGTTCGTTTTCCAGAAAGTGGTCCGCATCAAGTGCCGCCATGCAGCCAGCCCCTGCTGAGGTGATTGCCTGGCGGTAGATTTGATCAGCCACATCACCTGCTGCAAATACACCAGGAATGCTGGTGGCAGTAGCGTTGCCTTCGCCGCCGCCTTTGACCTTGAGATAGCCGTTGCGCATCTCTAGTTGGTCGCCAAAAATGGCTGTATTGGGTTTGTGGCCAATGGCGATGAAGACCCCTTGGGTCTTGAGCTCTTTGGTCTGACCATCGTTGGATTTGAGGCGCACGCCAGTGACGCCCATCTTGTCGCCCAATACCTCATCGAGATTCTGATTCCACTCGATTGTGACATTGCCATTCTTGGATTTTTCGATGAGCTTGTCGGCCAGGATTTTCTCGGAGCTGAATTTTTCACGGCGATGAACGATTGTCACATGCGAGGCGATGTTGGAGAGGTAAAGCGCCTCTTCCACCGCCGTGTTACCGCCGCCGATGACCATCACCGGCTGACCGCGATAGAAAAAACCGTCGCAGGTGGCGCAGCCGGAGACACCTTTGCCCTTAAATGCCTCTTCAGACTCCAGTCCCAGATATTTGGCGGAGGCACCGGTGGCGATGATGAGTGCGTCGCAGGTGTAGGTACCGGAATCACCCTTGAGGGTGAAGGGGCGCTTGCTCAAATCTGTCTCGTTGATGTGATCAAAGATGATCTCGGTATCAAAGCGCTCGGCATGTTTTTGCATGCGCACCATCAGGTCGGGGCCTTGCAGACCTTCAACATCGCCGGGCCAGTTATCGACTTCGGTCGTGGTGGTGAGCTGGCCACCCTGTTCCATTCCGGTGATCATCACGGGTTTGAGGTTGGCACGGGCGGCATAGATGGCGGCGGTGTAACCGGCAGGGCCGGAGCCCAGAATTAATAGGCGGCAGTGTTTGTTATTGCTCATGGTGACTTCCATAACTCCTAGTTAGGGTGTGATACAGCATATCCAGTGTTTATGGCTTGGGCTGAACACTACATATTGTGTTTTCTGCCCGCTCCCAAGATATTATGTTCCATCATAGGTGATGTTCAAGATTGGGTAAAGGGGGCGTGTCACGGGCACAGTTGCTGTAACGGTACAGATTGTTTGTTCAGCATGCCACTCCAAGTTTGATACTGGTTGCCACCAATACTACCTTCATGGCATCTGGCCATTGGTGAGTATTGCCTACTAATGCAGGTATAATGGCCAGGTATGTAAGTTTTTTGTTTAAAACAACGGGTACGAGGCACATTTGGCACAGGCAAGACGAAAAAAGGATAACACTGGCGGGTTGGGCCGACCATCACGTCTGGTAAAGGGTGTGCGTGGGCTACGTGAGGGGGCGCTGTTCCTGTTTGGTGCGGTGGCACTCTACCTAATGATCTCGCTGGGCAGTTACGAAGCCACCGATCCAGGCTGGTCACACAGCGGCCGTGTCAGCAATATCGAAAATAGTGGCGGTGTGGTTGGGGCTTGGTTTGCTGATGTGGGACTGCATCTGTTTGGCTATTTTTCCTATCTGATGCCGGTGATGGTTGCCTACGGCGGCTGGTTGATATTCCGCGGTCGTAAATCTGAAGATGTGGTCACTTCAGTAGAGTTAACCCTGAGGCTGGGTGGTTTTGTGCTGACAGTGATGGCCGGTTGTGGTTTGGCGGCACTCCATTTTCAGGCTCCCGTTGGATTACCGCTGACACCGGGAGGCATTCTCGGCGGTGTGGTCAGCCACTCCCTAGAAGGGTTGTTTAGTTTTGTTGGTGCCACACTCTTCATGCTGGCGCTCTTCCTGACGGGGGTGACACTCTTTACCGGTCTGTCGTGGTTGTGGTTGATGGATGTGACGGGGCGCTGGAGTCTGGAGTTGATCTCGTTGGTGCGTAGTTGGGTAGGCGCGCTACGCGAACAGTTAGCAGTGCGCAAGATGCGTCACGAACGTTCCGTAGCATTGCAGACCGACATCAAAAAGAGTGGAAAACGGCTGCCACCACGTATTGAGCCGCTGGTTAAAAAGGTTGAGATCAGTGAGCGTGTTGAGCAGGAACGTCAACAACCGCTCTTTATGACAGACGAAGACCGGAGCAAGGGGTTGCCGCCGCTGGCGCTCCTCGACCCCGCCGTTCATACCGGCAAGGGTTTTTCGCACGAGGCGCTGGAAGCACTTTCACGGCTGGTGGAGATTAAGTTTAAAGATTTTGGCATTGAGGTTGAGGTGGTGGCAGTGCATCCCGGTCCGGTCATCACCCGTTTTGAGATGCAGCCTGGTATTGGTGTCAAGGTGAGTCAGATCAGTAATCTCTCCAAGGATCTGGCACGCGCCCTGTCGGCAATCAGTGTGCGCGTGGTGGAGATTATTCCTGGCAAGACCACGGTTGGTCTGGAGATCCCTAACGAACATCGTGAGACGGTACGTCTGAGTGAGATTTTGCAGTCGAAGCAGTATGACGATGCACATTCGCCACTGACCCTGGCGCTGGGCAAGGATATTTCCGGTCAGCCGCTGGTTGCCGATTTGGCCAAGATGCCGCATCTGCTGGTGGCGGGGACCACCGGTTCCGGTAAGTCGGTCGGTATCAACGCCATGATCCTGAGCATGCTCTACAAGGCCACCGCCGAAGAGGTGCGCATGATTATGATAGACCCCAAGATGTTGGAGCTTTCAATCTACGAAGGCATTCCACATCTGCTGACGCCGGTGGTCACCGACATGAAAAACGCCGCCAATGCCTTGCGTTGGTGTGTGGTGGAGATGGATCGTCGTTATCGGCTGATGGCCCATGTTGGGGTGCGTAATCTGAGTAGTTATAACAAGAAGATTCGCGAAGCCCTGGATAGCGATGAGCCGATCCGCGACCCCTTTATTGAGATGATGTCACCGGATGAGATCCGTCCGCCGCTGGTGCCGTTGCCACACATCGTGGTGATCGTGGATGAGTTAGCTGACATGATGATGGTGGTGGGCAAAAAGGTGGAAGAGCTGATTGCCCGTTTGGCGCAAAAGGCGCGTGCCTCCGGCATTCACCTGGTGCTGGCAACACAACGCCCCTCGGTTGATGTATTGACCGGTCTGATCAAAGCCAACATCCCGACCCGTATCGCCTTCCAGGTCTCGTCGAAGATTGACTCACGTACCATCCTCGATCAGAGTGGCGCCGAGTCGTTGCTCGGCCACGGTGACATGCTCTATCAGCCCTCCGGCACCAATGTGCCAACCCGTGTACACGGCGCTTTTGTAGCTGACCACGAGGTACATAAGGTGGTCGATGCGCTGAAACAGCTCGGCTCGCCGCAGTACATCGACGAGATTCTCGATGGTCCGGGTGCCGACGGTGGTGATGGCATGGGCGGCGGTGGTTTTGATAGCAGTGATGAGACCGACGAACTCTATGACCAGGCGGTCAGGATCGTCACTGAATCGCGCCGTGCCTCGGTCTCTGGCATTCAGCGGCGTCTTAAGATCGGCTACAATCGCGCCGCCCGTATGGTGGAAGATATGGAACGCGCCGGCGTAGTCAGCCCGATGCAGTCAAACGGCAACCGCGAAGTGCTGGCGCCACAGCCACCTAAGGATTGATTATGTCTCTGAAAAAAACAGTTTTCCGTTTTACGCTGGCAGTGGCAGCGCTGGTGGTAATGCCGCTGGCCCATGCCGAAGGCGAAGCAGCGCTCAACGCACTCTTCAGCTACAAAACCCTGAAGGCTGACTTTACCCAGGAGATCATCGACCAGCAGCGCAACGTTCAGCAGCAGATGCGCGGCCGTCTGGTGATCCAACGTCCCGGTAAGTTTCGCTGGAACTATCAGGCCCCTTATGAGCAAGAGATCGTCGCCGACGGCAAAAAGGTCTGGCTCTACGATGTTGATCTTGAACAGGTGACGGTCAAACCTCAGGATCAGGCGCTGGCCGGGTCACCCGCATCACTGTTGAGCACCCAGAGCAAGCTAGAGAATGAGTTCAAGATCCGTACGGTGCAGCGTAAAGATGGTTTGCAGTGGTTTGAGCTGACACCCAAGGCCAAAGAGAGCGGTTTTGAAAACATCATGCTGGGGCTGAAAAACAAGCAGCTCTACCGCCTCGAGATTAAAGATGGTTTTGGACAGCAGACCGATGTTCAGTTTGATAACGTACAAATCAATAGTGTGGTCGCTGCCGATACCTTTGCCTTCACCATTCCCAAGGGGGTGGATGTGATGGATGAGACGGCCAAAAAGTAATGCGGGATCTGCTTGATGAGGGGCGTACACCGGCCTGGAGACCACTGGCCGACCGCATGCGACCACAAACACTTGCCGAGTATGTGGGCCAAGGCCATCTATTAGGGCCGGGCAAACCGCTACGGCAGGCGATCGAGGCCGACCGCATTCACTCTATGATCCTCTGGGGGCCGCCCGGCACTGGCAAGACCACCTTGGCAAGGTTGCTGGCCCACCGCGCTCAGGCCCAGTTTCTGAGCATCTCCGCTGTGCTCGGTGGGGTTAAGGAGATCCGCGCTGCTGTTGAACAGGCGCAGTACGCCCGCGATGTTGAGCGACGTTCGACAGTGCTGTTTGTGGATGAGGTACACCGTTTCAACAAGGCGCAGCAGGATGCCTTTCTCCCGTATGTTGAAGATGGCACCTTCACCTTCATTGGCGCCACCACCGAAAATCCCTCCTTTGAACTCAACAACGCGCTGCTGTCGCGGGCGCGTGTCTATGTGCTGCGCAGTCTGAGTGTGGAAGAGATTCGCCAGATCATCGACAGCGCTCTGAGTGACCACACACGTGGCATCGGCAAACCGTTGCTGATGGCCGAGACGTTGCGTGATCGTCTGGCCATCGTTGCCGATGGTGATGCCCGCCGCGCCCTCAATTTTTTAGAGATCGCCGCCGACCTGGCGCAGCCGGGGGAGGAGGGCGAGGTGATCGGTGAAGAGCTGATCAATGAAATCCTTAGCGGTGGCGCACCGCGCCGTTTCGATAAGGGCGGCGAGGCCTTTTACGATCAAATTTCAGCACTGCACAAGTCGGTGCGTGGCTCCAGTCCCGACGCCGCGCTCTACTGGTTTGTGCGCATGGTCGACGGTGGTTGTGATCCACTCTACATTGCCAGACGGGTGGTGCGTATGGCCAGCGAGGAGATTGGTAATGCCGATCCACGCGCGCTTGAGGTCGCACTTAATGCCTGGGATGTGCAGGAGCGGCTTGGCAGTCCCGAGGGGGAGTTGGCCATCGCCCAAGCAGTGATTTATCTCGCTTGTGCACCCAAGAGCAACGCCGTCTATGCGGCCTTCAATGCCGCCATGGCTGAGATTAAGAAACATGGCTCCTATGAAGTGCCGGTGCACCTGCGCAACGCACCAACCAAACTGATGAAAGAACTGGGTTACGGCAAGAGCTACCGCTACGCCCATGATGAACCCAATGCCTATGCCGCTGGTGAAAACTACTTTCCTGAAGCGATGGGCGAGCGGCGTTACTATCATCCGGTTCCGCGTGGATTGGAGAACAAAATTGCCGATAAGCTGAACCACTTGCGTGAGTTAGACAGGCAGGCACGGGCAAAAGGGGGTAACACCCCCTCATGAATCAACTGCTTGCCATCGCCGCAGGCGGTGCCATTGGTTCAGTGCTGCGCTTTCTTATGTCCAGCGGCGTTTACGCCATCGCCGGTCGCAGTTTTCCTTATGGCACACTGGCGGTCAATGTTGTCGGCTCGCTGCTGATGGGGTTGTTAACAGTGGTGCTGATTGAACGCCTGAGTCTGGGGCCGGAGTGGCGGGCGGCAATTTTGATTGGCGTGCTGGGCGGTTTTACTACCTTCTCCAGCTTCTCCATCGAGACCCTGAATTTGATCGAGGCGGGTGCCCATATCAAGGCCATCGTTAATGTACTGTTGAGCGTGGTGGTGTGCGTGGGTGCAACCTGGGTTGGCGTTGTTATCGGGAGGCAGTTATGAAGATGATCGAAGTGACCATGGTGCGTATCTATCTCAGCGAGAAAGATGCCCATCTGGAGAGTCTGTTGCAACGCCTGCACGACTGGGAAAAGGTGCGCGGCGTGACGGTGTTTCGTGGCATCAGTGGTTATGGCACCTCGGGCGAGGTGCATACCAGCTCGTTTGCCGATCTCAGTTTTGATCTGCCGCTGGTGGTGGAGTTTTTTGACGAGCCTGGCAGGATCGACCCTATCCTTGAACATTTGAACAACACAATCAAACCCCGGCACATGGTGAAGTGGAGTGCCTGGGTCAATGAATCAATAGAATAATCAGAAGGAAAAAAGATGTTAGATCCACGTCTGATCAGAAACGAACTGCACGCGACGGCCGCCAAGCTGGCCACCCGCGGTTTTGTGCTTGATGTTGCCAAGCTAGAGGCGCTGGAGACGCAACGCAAAGAGGTGCAGATGCGCACCCAGGAGTTGCAGTCCGAGCGTAACAGCCGTTCCAAGGCGATCGGTCAGGCCAAGGCCAAGGGCGAAGATGTGACGCCGTTGATGGCGGCTGTGGGTCAGTTGGGCGATGAGCTTAAGGCGGCCGAGCAGTCACTTAACGATATTCAGCAGGCGATGGAAGAGATCCTGCTGGGCGTGCCCAATATTCCACATGAATCAACACCGCTGGGTAAGTCGGAGGAGGAGAACGTTGAGCTGCGCCGCTGGGGCACACCACGCCAGTTTGACTTTGAACCGAAGGACCATGTGGATGTGGGCGAGGCATCCGGGCAGCTCGATTTTGACACCGCTGCCAAGATCACCGGTTCGCGTTTTGCGGTAATGACGGGCACGCTGGCGCGGATGCACCGTGCACTGATCCAGTTCATGCTTGATCTGCACAGTGGCGAACATGACTATACCGAGACCTATGTCCCGTACTTGGTAAATAGGGAGTCATTGCGTGGCACCGGTCAGCTGCCCAAGTTTGCCGAGGATCTTTTTAAACTTCAGGGTGAGCAGGAGTACTACCTGACCCCCACCGCCGAAGTGCCGGTTACCAACATCGTTCGTGATGTGATTATTGATGATGCACAGATGCCACGTAAGTTTGTCTGCCATACACCGTGCTTTCGCAGTGAAGCCGGTTCCTATGGCCGTGATACCCGTGGCATGATCCGTCAGCACCAGTTTGAAAAGGTGGAGCTGGTGCAGATTGTACGGGCGCAGGATTCCCACCAGGCGCTCGAAGCGCTGACCGGTCACGCCGAAACGGTGTTGCAGAAACTAAACCTGTCTTATCGTATTATGGCGCTCTGCACCGGTGACATTGGCTTCTCCAGCGCCAAGACCTACGACCTTGAGGTGTGGCTGCCAGGGCAGCAAAAATATCGCGAGATCTCCTCATGCAGTAATTTTGAGGATTTCCAGGCGCGTCGTCTGCAGGCACGCTGGCGCAATCCTGAGACCGGCAAACCGGAGCTGGTACATACGGTGAATGGCTCTGGTCTGGCAGTTGGTCGTACGCTGGTGGCGATACTGGAAAATTATCAGCAAGCTGATGGATCAGTGACGGTGCCAGAGGTATTGCTGCCTTATATGGGCGGCGTGACGGTTATTTATTAAGCCTTTTTTGATGCCACAGATTCTCCTCTCATTGAGAGAGGAGTGATCTATTTCTGGATGAGTTCATGGACTATCTACCGATCTTCATAGACGTCAAAAAACGCCCTGTACTTGTCGTAGGCGGCGGCGAAATTGCGGCACGTAAAGTGAATCTGCTGTTGCGGGCGCAGGCCAGCGTGGTGGTGGTGGCGCCTGAGCTCTGCAGTATATTGCAACAACAGCTGGATGATGGGGTGATCAGCCAGCTTAAAACAACCTATGAACAGCAGCAGCTGACCGGGTGCGCGCTGGTGATAGCGGCGACAAATGACGGTGCGCTTAATGCCACAATATCAAATGATGCTAAACAGTTAGGGTTGCCAGTTAATGTAGTGGATCACCCTGAGCTCTGCACCTTTATTCTGCCGTCGATCATCGACCGCTCGCCCGTCATTGTCGCGGTCTCCACTGGTGGTACCTCGCCGGTGCTGGGGCGGTTGTTGCGCGCCCGTCTGGAGACGTTGATCCCCGCTGCCTATGGTCGTCTGGCTGAGCTGGCGGGGCGTTTCCGTGGGCCGGTAAAAAATCATTTCAAAAATATTGATCAGCGGCGTCGCTTTTGGGAGGCGCAGCTGCAAGGCAGTATCGCCGAGCTGGCCTATGCCAATAAGTGGCAAGAGGCGGAGGCGGCGTTGCAACACGCCATCGATCACGCCGATGTTGATGGCCTTGCCAAGGGCGAGGTCTATCTGGTGGGGGCTGGCCCCGGCGATCCCGATCTGCTCACCTTCCGCGCCCTGCGCTTGATGCAACAGGCCGATGTGGTGCTCTACGACCGTTTGGTCTCGCCGCAGATCCTCGATCTGGTGCGGCGTGAGGCGGAGCAGATCTATGTCGGAAAAAAACGCGACTTCCACGCCGTGCGTCAGGAAGATATCAATCAACAGTTGATTGAACTGGCCAAGCAGGGCAAGCGGGTATTGCGCCTCAAGGGTGGTGATCCCTTCATCTTTGGCCGTGGCGGTGAAGAGATCGCCGGACTGGCAGAGCAGGGGATTCCGTTTCAGGTGGTGCCGGGTGTGACAGCCGCTGCCGGTTGCGCCAGTTATGCCGGTATTCCGCTCACCCATCGCGATTACGCCCAGGCGGTGATTTTTGTCACTGGCCAGCTCAAAGACGGCACGGTTGATCTGGAGTGGCAGACACTGGTGCAGCCACGCCAGACCGTGGTGGTCTACATGGGGCTGGCCGGACTCGACATTATCTGCCAACAGCTGATCGCCCACGGCATGAGTGCCGATATGCCCGCCGCGTTGGTGCAGCAAGGGACCACGCAGCAGCAAAGGGTCTATACCGGGACCGTCACCACACTCCACCAGATCGTGGCTGACAATGAGATCCACGCGCCAACACTCTTGATCATCGGCGAGGTGGTGAAGTTGCACGAGCAACTGGCGTGGTTCAAGCCACAGCAGAACAGCTGATGTTGGTGATCTCCAACAACGTCTCCATCCCTGATGAAGAGATAGAACTCACCGCCATCCGCGCCCAGGGCAGTGGCGGCCAGAATGTTAACAAGGTCTCATCCGCGATCCACCTGCGCTTTGATATCAACGCCTCATCGCTGCCCGATTTTTATAAAGAGCGCCTGATGAACCTGCGTGACCAGCGCATCACCAAGGAGGGGGTGATCATCATCAAGGCGCAGCAGTTTCGTTCTCAGGAGAAAAACCGCGAAGAGGCGTTGCAACGACTCCAGACGATGATCCAGGCCGTCGCCGTCGTGCCGCGCACCCGCAGAGCCACCCAGCCAACCCGTGCCTCCAAGACACGGCGATTGGAGGGCAAAAAGCGCCAGGGGCAGATTAAGGCCGGGCGTGGCCGGGTTGAGGATGACTGAGGTGACGTCGAGGTTTTGATTCGCCCGCCGCAAAGGCACAGGGTTTCCACCCATTCTGTGCGATAATGCGCGCCACTTTTGACCTCAATTCCAGGACACCCCCGTGATCACAACAGCCAATATCACCATGCAGTTTGGCGCCAAGCCACTCTTTGAAAACATCTCGGTCAAGTTTGGCGGTGGTAACCGCTACGGTCTGATTGGTGCTAACGGCTGTGGTAAATCAACCTTCATGAAAATTCTGGGCGGTGATCTGGTGCCGACGGCGGGCAACGTCTCTGTTGATGCCAATCAGCGGGTTGGCAAGCTGCGGCAGGAGCAGTTTGCCTTTGAAGAGTTCACCCCCGTCGATACCGTGATCATGGGCCATACCGAGCTGTGGCGGGTGAAGCAGGAGCGTGACCGTATCTATTCGCTGGCGGAGATGAGTGAAGAGGATGGCATGCGGGTGGCAGAACTGGAGGTTGAGTTCGCCGAGATGGATGGTTATACCGCTGAGTCACGCGCTGGTGAACTGCTGCTGGGGGTGGGCATTGATATCGAACAGCATCTCGGCCTGATGAGTGCGGTGGCACCAGGATGGAAACTGCGGGTATTGCTGGCCCAGGCGCTGTTCGCCGATCCTGACATCATGCTGCTCGATGAGCCTACCAACAACCTCGACATCAATACCATCCGCTGGTTAGAAACAGTGCTCAATGAGCGCAACTGCACCATGATCATCATCTCTCATGACCGCCATTTTCTGAATAGCGTCTGCACCCACATGGCCGATCTTGATTATGGTGAGCTGCGTCTCTACCCCGGCACCTATGACGACTACATGATTGCCGCCACCCAGGTGCGTGAGCGGTTACTGTCGGACAATGCCAAGAAAAAGGCACAGATCTCCGAGCTGCAAACCTTTGTCAGTCGCTTTTCTGCCAACGCCTCAAAGGCCAAACAGGCCACCTCACGCGCCCGCCAGATCGACAAGATCCAGCTGGATGAGGTCAAACCCTCGAGCCGTGCCAACCCCTATATCCGTTTTGAACAGGATAAAAAGCTCTATCGCCTGGCGTTGGAGGTGGAAGGGTTGAGCAAAGTCTATGACGACAAGCCACTCTTTAAACACCTCAACTTGATGATTGAGGTGGGGGAGCGTGTTGCCATCATCGGCCCTAACGGCATCGGTAAGACCACCCTGCTGCGGGCGCTGGTGGGGGACAACATGGAGCCTACCAGTGGCACCGTTAAGTGGTCGGAGAACTGCAATATCGGTTACTTCGCCCAGGACCACGCTTCAGAATTTGCATCAGGCAGTACACTGTTCGATTGGATGAGTCAGTGGCGTCGTCCCGGTGATGACGATATGGCTATCCGCGCTATCCTCGGTCGGTTGTTGTTCTCCTCCGATGAGACAGGCAAGTCCGTCAAGGTGATTTCCGGAGGGGAAGAGGGGCGCATGCTATTTGGCAAGCTGATGCTGCAACGCCCCAATATTTTGGTGATGGACGAGCCGACCAACCATCTCGATATGGAGTCGATTGAGTCACTCAATCTGGCGCTGGAGAACTACCCTGGCACACTCATCTTCGTCAGCCATGACCGCGAGTTTGTCTCCTCACTGGCAACACGAATCATAGAATTGACACCCTATGGCGTGACAAACTTCAGTGGTAGTTATGACGAGTATCTGCGCAGCCAAGGGGTTAAGTAACACGTCCTGTTACTCTACTGAGTGAGTCGCTGAGCAGGATGGGGGTGCGTTGCCACCATCCTGCTTAATGCGGTTCTGTTAACCCCTTTTTGATTTTCCCAGCCTGAATAGCAAAACCAGCGATATCCGCCAAGACCATGCCTCGCCACCTCCTGGCTAGATGCCGTTGATTGATTTTTTGAAAGTGGACGTGGTGTTGTGGCAAGTTCTATTGCCTTCAAGACCGGTCCGATGACCAGTGCGATGTTGCCATCGGCTTTGCCACTGTCATCATTGGGGCTGCCATCCTGGAGGTAAGTTGCAGGCACTCGCTACCCGCACCAAATTCATTCTGGTAGAGATCAGACCCCACTTCCGGGCAGTAACCGTTATCGATTTTATAAGGTGATTGCGTGCACCACTCACAATTCGGCCCACCATTGCATGGTTAAGAAGTACATACGCATTTTGTGGACCTTGTAAATATTCAGCGGCACACTCAATTGCCCAGCTAGTTTAGCCTCTGCGGCTCCCTGCTGTGACAACAGTGATCTACATTAGGGTAGATTTTATGATCAATCTCACTCTGCTGATAATGTATTTTTGTAAGTGATTTTTTATATACGCCAGTCTAAATTTTACAGCCGCATACCGCATGACTCTTTCGTCTCCTGGTGCGTAATTTTTCGCTATGTTCTATAGCGCACAGACCAGTCCTATCAATAAGCCTACTCTTGACCCACGGTAAGCCTCTTTGGGTTGCCATGGCTCTGTCTGATTTTTACTAAAAAGGAAACATCATGTTAAATAACAAAACGAAAATTACATCATTATCCATTGCACTCGTTGGCGTACTGGGTATGGCTGTCGCACAGGCTGAAGAGGTCGGCTTTTATGTGGGGCTGGATGCAGGCAAAGCAGAAGCGCGTAAATATTGCGATAACATTGTTAACTGCGATAGCTCTGATACCAGCCTGCGTGGCGAGGTCGGTTATCAGTTCGGTAACAGTATCTCTGCCGAGATTGGTTATACCAGCTTTGGCACCCTATTTAATGCCAATGCCAATGATAACAGCGTAAATGCTAAGCAAGATGCCAGTGCATGGACAATTAGTGCGTTGGGAACATTGCCACTTGCCGATCGCTTCGGTCTCTTTGGTCGGTTGGGTTTGGCAAGATATGACCTTAATAATAGTGGAACTGTTCAGGGCGTTGGGGTGGATAGTAATAACAGCACCAAGCCCTATTTAGGTGCTGGTGTTAAGTATGATCTTGACAGTAACTGGATGTTGCGTGCGGAATACCAGGTGTATACCGATATTTCCGGTGTGGATGGTTCGAAAGACAATGTTCATGCATGGAATCTTGGGGGCGCATACCGCTTCTGATCTCTGTGATGTATTGACGAGTGATGATGTTCAACATCATGTAATTCCAAGCCCCGCCACTCCACAATCACCGGCTTAAAGCTGGTGGTTGTGAAGTCAACTTCTGTTCATCCCTGGTCATAACTGATAATGGGTAGAGATGCCCATAGTCGATTAATGGCTAATGTAGCAGTGGATGACCACTATAAATTAAGGAGTAATTTACATGGTTTCTAAAAGAGTAAAGCTACGCCCTGTTCAGAATATTGGGCTTAATGACAGAGTTATACGCGGGGTAATTGCGTTGCTCGTAATGGGGTATCCATTTTTAAATATGCAGAACGAGCAGTTTTTGGGTGGAGAGATATATTTGATATTTATAGGTTTATACCCGGCCCTGACTGCCATTTTAGGGTGGGATCCGCTTTACACACTGACTAACTATCGTACATGCGGAGTTGGACACCGCAACGTGTGTGGCACATTCCCTTATCAGGTGGCGTCTGCGCTGGGGCATACACCCGTTGTGGATAAAGAGCACGCATATGATCACAGTATCGCTGCTTCAAAGGTACATGATGAGTCAACGGTCGAAACACTTAGCCCCAGGATTGCGGATAGACTTCTGGTTATTGCTACATTGATCCTTGCAATAGCAGTTATTATTGTAGTCTATTGGGGGCCTAAATAGCCTGAAAAACATCCATGCCTTATGCTCGGAAGCGATTTTTTTAATGAAAAGAGATGGTGGTGCAGCAGCGTGGTCAAGCTGAGCGAGCTTGTGAGTTCCGAAGGGTATGAACACAGAGCCGTCGAGATTGCATGAAATGTTGAAGGTGTGAAATCGACATGAGGTAAAAATGACGTATTGATGGTTGTAGAAAAGTTCTGTTAGACGAAATATCCGAGAAGGGGTTTTTTGGATGATATATTTGTCTGGCAGATATTTTTGGCTGTCTAAAAACAACTTGTCTGTAATTTTTTGAAGGCTGTTTCCAGTTGCAAATTGGTTGGAGCGGCGGGCAAACTGCTCTGCTTTGTTCGAGTCACCAGCGGCAAGTTGGAGTGTGGCGAGTTTGTGCCAGGCATAAACATTGCGTGGTTCGATACGCACAGTACGCTCGACTTGGGCGATGGCGCGGAGCCACTGAGGTCGCCCCCCTGTTGTAGCACTCGGCTTGTGCCAACAGCTGTTCTGTAGCTCCACTATGACTGACCGGCTGAAGTGGGGCATTGCTGCAACCTGCCAGAATCATGGCAATGGTCATTAGGCTCTGTTGACGTAAGCCCGCCACCTCAGCGCAACCATATCAGAACAGAGGACAAAGCGACCATCCCCATGAAGTTAATTGCTTTTTTCTCATAAC
>JAYWDX010000302.1:0-3347 GCA_043779675.1 Tenderia sp. (SeqCode) | reverse complement strand
AACTTACGGTCATAGAGGATCTCGGAGGCCTTGCCATCAGCGACAAAGTGACCATCGGCCAGCACCAGACAGCGATCACACACATCCAGGGCTATGTCCAGATCATGGGTGCAGAGCAGGATGGTTTTGTCAGAGTTGGTGAGCCACTGAATCAACTTACGGCGGTTGAGTGGGTCCATGTTCGTGGAAGGTTCGTCAAACACCAGGATGTCAGGCTGGTATGAAAGCACCGTGGCCATGGCCAGACGTTTGCGTTCGCCAAACGAGAGGTGAAAGGATGAGCGCTGTTCAAAGCCATTTAATCCCACCGTATCGAGCGCCTCGCTGACACGTGCTTCGATCTCATGCCGGGGCAGACCAAGATTCAGCGGGCCAAAGGCGACATCATCAAACACCGTGGGGCAGAAGAGCTGGTCATCCGGATCCTGAAAGACAATACCGACCTTACGGCGAATCTCCTTGAGATTGTCCTTTTTGACCTCCTTGCCACTGATCGTCACACGCCCCTGCGTAGCAAGGGAGACGCCATTGAGCAGACTCATAAAGGTGGACTTGCCCGCGCCATTGGGGCCGATCAAGGCTACTTTTTCACCATAACGGATGTTGCAGCTGGCACCCTTCAACACCTTGTGGCCGTCGGGATAGGTGAAATGGGCATCTTCGACCTGAATGGCGTACTCATTATTCATAATTCAAACTCCTAATACCAGGCCTGCTCAGCAATCTGGAACGGCCCGGCCAGATCAATACTCAGCAAGGCAACAGCCAAGACAATCACCAGCACCGCTTTGACAAAATCCTTAGGGCCGGCGTTGAACTCCACCAGGGTATGTAACTCGCCCTGATACCCCTTGGAGAGCATCGCCTTATAGATACGTTCCGTACGCTCGAAACTACGAATCAGCAGGGTGCCAACAAACTCCCCCATCACCTTGAGGGTGTAGAGATTTGGCCCTTTGATAAAACCACGCGCCTTCATGGCAATATCCATGCGCTCCATCTCCGCCATAAACAGAAAGATATAACGGTAGGTAAAGAGCAACATCTGCACAATGATAGACGGACACTTCAAGTGCTGTAGCGCAATCATCGCGATATCAAAACGGACTGAACCAAAGATCGTTACAGCCGTCATGACAATCACCAAGGATTTGACTACTACCAACAGCGCCAGGCGCACTCCTTCCATGGCAAAGGGAATGCCTAAAAAATGAAGGGTTGCGGTTCCAGGGTAAGTCACCGGCAGGATAATAAAAAACGGCAGCAGAAAGAGCACGATCCACTTCACCGTATGGGCTACAAAACCCAGCGGGATGCGCGAAAGCAGCAATATAACTGCGGCGATGATAAACGCCGTCAACACCATCGGTAGTGTTTTGAGCAGCGCAGTGGCAAAGATAAACACCATCAGCGCCACCAACTTAACACGGGGATCCCAGCGCTGAACTGAAGAGGCTACATGGGCATGGCGGTCAATATCTAGAGGCATAGTGGCGGCCGCTAGTTTATCTGGGGCTTGCGTTGGCCCGCCAACAGGTCAGGCTTGGCCTTGGCCAGAAAACCGGCACAGGCACCTGTCACTGCTCCTTCTAAAACCATCAAAAGGAGGTGATATTGAAGCGCCAGTTTGGCCGATACCCGGAACGCATCACCGGTGGTCGCTAACGCTAACGCCAAAATGCAGCCCGAAAAAAACATCCCCAACGCCCCCGCCAGCGCCCCAAATACCACCTCTTTTTTGGGAATGGTCACGTAATGGCGCAGCTGCCAGACGCCATAGGCAAGCAGGGCGCCACCACCCATCATGATTGAATTGATACCAATCACAGTCACACCGCCAAAACCGAAGAAAGATTGCAGGATAACTCCAAGCATAATTGCCACAAAGGCACGTTTGCCCAGAATCATGCCCACGAGGCCATTAAGAATCAGGTGGATACTGACCACCACAATGGGGATATGGATGAAGCTGGCAACAAAAAAAACCGCTGTTGCCACCGAGAGTTTGGGGATCTCATCTATTTCAATATTGCGCATAGTGGCTGCCGCCAACAGTGCCATCCCAGCAAAACCGGCACCAATCACCGGCCCAGAGACTATTCCGTCAGCAATGTGCATCTATCAAGAAACTCCTGAAATTGTCAATCTAACTTATTGACCTTACTAAATTTAACAGCAAGAGTAGCACGATCATTTTATTGTTGCTACCAGCCCTATTCAGGCATTTTCAGTGACTCTTCTTTGCTGCTAATCTGACGTGCCTTATAAAAGGCAAATAGCCCCATCAGCCCAAAAATGTAACCAATAGCCCCCACCAACTCAGAGATAGAGGCTTTTTGACGCGATTCCGTCAGCTCCCGGACCAAGGGTTTAATCGCTTCATTAACGGCACGATGCACCACAATCTCAATTTCACTACTCATTGCTGGAGACGTGACAAGCTCCCCTGCTACCTGATCCATTTCAGCCCCGCCAACCATCTGGGTCGGCATGGGTGCAGGCACCGCACCATTACCATCCCCCAATTCGGCCGCACTCATCAAAAACTCGCCCTGATGGCCCATGCCAGCGCTCAATACGATTTTGAGGTCACTCTTTTGAGACACCTTAAACCGATACATGCCTTCACCGTCGCTGACGCCCTCAACCAATACAGCGCCACTGCTGTCGAATACCTTGACGGCACTATTCTGGGCCTTCTTACCATCGGCAAAGTACCCTTCCACAGAAACCATATCGCCTTCGACGTAGGCAAACAGATTTAACTTGTGGGCGAACACCTGCTGGCTCGAGCCAAGAGCGATCAACATCAAAAACCCTATCAAGCCACGCTTTAATGGCATATCCAACTTCATCAACATATATCCTTAATCAACACAAATGGTGCGGGGTATGCGGCCCCGCATGACGCAACAGTAGCCACTACTTCATGTTATGTGTACGGACCCAGAGCAGCGCACCAATCTCTACTGGATACTCTTTACCATTATGTTTCATTTTTTTGCTGTCTTCACTCAGCGCCGCAAAGCCCCACCACCCTGCTTTAGGCATGGCGTAGGTAAACACGCCATTAGCATCCGTTTTAACCACCTGAGTAATCATCGGATCGGCGGGCGCTTTTGTGACCCCGTCTTGATTGTAATACTCCACCTCCACCTCACTATTGGGCACAGGCTTGCCATTCAATTTCACCACACCCTGAAAAACGTTATTGGTCCAGAGTCCATACGGACGGGTCAATGGCACAATCTCCATCTTCAGACCAACCTCTTTGTCCCACCCTTCTTCCATACCAAAAGCATTCACCATCACCTTGGTGTAATGAATGATAAACCGCTCTTCAGCAG
>JAYWDX010000301.1:0-2186 GCA_043779675.1 Tenderia sp. (SeqCode) | reverse complement strand
ACTGCTGCGCTTTGAACTCGATCCGCAGTGGTACATCACCCTGGGGCGCGGCCCGCGTCCGGCGCGTCTGGAGGAGTTGGGGCCGGGGGCGGAGATGCTCGCCAACCGGCTGCGTAAAAATCTCAAGGAGTTGGGGCGCTGGGCTGAGCGTGAAGGGATCAGCTGCTATCGTCTCTACGACGCCGACATGCCCGAGTACAACCTTGCGATCGATCTCTATCAAGGCGAAAAATTGTGGGTCCATGTGCAGGAGTATGAGGCGCCCAAAACCATTGAGGAGGAAAAAGCCAAGGCGCGTCTAAAAGAGGCGCTGGCCGTCATCCCCATGGTGCTGGAGCTGCCCTACGAGCAGCTCTTCCTGAAGGTGCGGCAGCGCCAAAAGGGGACGGCGCAGTATGAAAAACAGGCCGACAGCAAAGAATTTCATGAAGTGCAGGAGAGTGGCCTGACGTTCCTGGTGAATTTCAGCGACTACCTCGACACCGGCCTGTTTCTTGACCACCGCATCACCCGTCAGCGTGTGCGCGAGCTGGCCAGTGACAAGGATTTTCTCAACCTGTTTGGTTACACCGGTTCGGCCAGCGTCTATGCGGCAGCGGGTGGGGCAAAAAGCACCACCACCGTCGACATGTCCAATACCTATCTCGATTGGGCCAGGCGCAACATGGCGCTGAATGGTTTCAAGGGGCGGGATCACAACTTTGTCCAGGCCGACTGCCTGCAGTGGCTGGCGGAGCAGGCCAGTAGTCCGTGGGGTCGGCGTTATGGGTTGATCTTCCTCGATCCGCCGACCTTCTCCAGCTCCAAACGGATGCAGCAGACATTTGATGTGCAGCGCGATTATGTTGAGCTGCTGCAGCATGCCATCAAGCTTTTGCAGCCGGGTGGGGTGTTAATATTTTCCAACAACAATCGCCGTTTCCGTTTTGACGCAGCCGCACTGGCCGATACCGGCGCGGTGGTGGAGGAGATCAGCGTTGCCACCATTCCCCGTGATTACGCCCGCAATCCGCGTATTCATGTCTGTTGGATGTTGCATAAACCGCAATAAAAAAGCCGGTTAACACCACGTGAGTGTTAACCGGCCGCGTTGTTTAGTTGCCTAAATCTTAAATTGGACTACCACTCCATTGAGCTGCTGAGCAAGCTGACCCAGCTGTTGGGTGGAGGATGTGATTTCGCCAGCACTCTGACTGGTCTCCAGTGACATATTGCTGATGTTGACGATGCTATTGTTGACCTCTTCGGCGACAGCGTTCTGCTCTTCGGCGGCGCTGGCGATCTGTGTTGTCATCTGCGAGATGGTGGCGACGGCGGCGGTGATCGACTCCAGCGCGGCACCGGCACTGTTGGCCTGATCGACACTCGACTGCGCCCGTTTCTGGCCGCGTTCCATTACGCTGACAGCTTCGTGGGTGCCCGATTGCAGGCGCTCGATCATCTTCTGAATCTCTTCTGTTGATTTCTGGGTACGGCTTGCCAGGGTGCGTACCTCATCGGCTACTACCGCAAAGCCGCGCCCCTGTTCACCGGCGCGCGCCGCTTCGATGGCGGCGTTGAGCGCCAGCAGATTGGTCTGGTCGGCAATCTCTTTGATGACACCCAGTACACTGCCGATGTTGTCGCTATCCTTCTCCAGCCGTTTCATCACTTCAGCGGCCTGCTGAACCTCGGCGGCCAGGGCGTTGATCTCCTTGATGGAGTTGGCCACTATCTGCTTACCATTGGCGGCCTCGCGGTTGGCGGCCTCGGCAGAGTTGGCGGCGTCACTGACGTTGCGCGCCACCTCCTGTACAGTGGCTACCATCTCGTTCATGGCGGTGGCCACCTGTTCGGTCTCCCGCTGTTGCAGGCCAAGGTTGCTGGAGGTGTCGCTGCTGATCTGTGACAGCTTGCCCGCAGCGGTGTTGAGCTGGCTGGACGAGGTGACAACCTGTTGAATTGACGCCCTTATCTTGCCGATGAACAGGTTGAAGCCGCGATTGGCATCGCTGATCTCATCACTACCGGTCTCCGGCATGGTGGCGGTGAGGTCGCCTTCACCCTGGGCCAGATCAAGGAACTGTCTGGCCATCGTCTGGATCGGCGTGACGATGGTCTTGATGAGCATAATGTAGGCAGTGAGTGCCAGGATGACACCGATAACGAGGCTGATCACGATGGCGCTGTAGGCCTCACTCTTCACG
>JAYWDX010000300.1:0-17063 GCA_043779675.1 Tenderia sp. (SeqCode) | reverse complement strand
AAGCGCAGTGTACACGTAGTACATGAGCATTTTGAGCCAGTTTCCCCTCGGTACCCCCTTGAGGGGTGAACGCCGCGATGCGCCCTTCAGCGAGATCGTGAACAGGTTCTAAGAGTTTGGGGTGCTGATATACGTCATCACCCCTCGTTGTATCCACCATTTACTTAAATTCAAGAACTGAAAAATGGAGCATTCTAAATGTCACAGATCATAGACATTCGTGGACGTGAGGTGATCGACTCACGTGGCAACCCAACTGTAGAAGCTGATGTGATCCTGGAGTCAGGTGCCATCGGCCGTGCTGCTGTACCTTCTGGCGCATCCACCGGCTCACGCGAGGCGATTGAACTGCGCGATGGCGGCAGCCGCTTCATGGGTAAGGGCGTTTTGAATGCTGTCAAACACGTCAACGAAGAGATTCGCGAAGCGCTGCTGGGTATGGAGGCCAAAGATCAGGCCAAGATCGATCAGGCGATGATCAACCTCGACGGCACTCCCAACAAGGATCGCCTTGGCGCCAACGCTATGCTGGCGGTCTCCATGGCTGTGGCCAAGGCCGCTGCTGCTGAAGCCGGTCTGCCGCTCTACCGTTACCTCGGTGGCGCTGATGCCGTTACCCTGCCAGTGCCAATGATGAACATCATCAACGGTGGCGCTCACGCTGATAACAGCGTTGATATGCAGGAGTTCATGATCGTTCCTGTGGGCGCCAAGAGCATCAACGAAGCACTGCAGTGGGGCGCAGAGATTTTCCACACCCTGAAGAAAGTTTTGCATAGCAAGGGTTTGAATACCGCTGTTGGTGATGAAGGTGGTTTTGCACCTGATCTGCCTTCCAACGAGGCCGCTATCGAAGTGATCCTCGAGGCAATCGCCCAGGCCGGTTACACGGCGGGTGAGCAGATCATGATCGCTATCGATGCTGCTGCTTCCGAGTTCTATAAAAACGGTAAGTATGTGCTGGCCTCTGAAGGCAAGAGCATGACCTCTGAAGAGTTTGCTGACTTCTTTGTGAGCTGGGTCGACAAGTACCCAATTATCTCCATCGAAGATGGTCTGGATGAGAGTGACTGGGCTGGCTGGAAGGTTCTGACCGAGAAGCTTGGCAAACGCATCCAGCTGGTCGGAGACGATCTTTTTGTCACCAACCCGGCGATCCTGTCACAGGGTATCGAGAAGGGCATCGCCAACTCCATCCTGATCAAGGTTAACCAGATCGGCACACTGACGGAGACACTGGCTGCGATTACCATGGCCAAGGCAAATGGTTACACCGCTGTTATCTCTCACCGTTCAGGTGAGACAGAGGACACCACCATTGCCGACCTGGCCGTGGCCACCAATGCTGGCCAGATCAAGACCGGTTCAATGTCACGTTCTGACCGTGTCGCCAAGTATAACCAGCTGATTCGTATCGCCGAAGAGCTGGGTGACAAGGCTGTCTTCCCAGGCAAGAGCTCATTCTCCCGTCATAAGTAACAGGTAACGAGGCCGCCAGCATCACTGCTGGCGGCAAATCTCATGAAGTGGATCAGCGCCATACTCATTATTTTGTTGGTTGGATTGCAGTACCGGCTCTGGGTCGGCGAGGGGAGTCTGGCCGAAGTTTCACGGCTACATCACTCCATTGAAAAACAGAGGGCCGAAAACGCAAAGATTCATGAGCGTAATGCCGCCCTTGATGCCGAGGTCCAGGATCTCAAACAAGGTGTGGAGGCCATCGAAGAGCGTGCCCGCAGCGAGCTGGGCATGGTCAAAAAAGACGAAGTCTTCTTCCAGATCGTCGAATGAAAAATTCACCAACCTATTGGGCCGTCGTGCCCGCTGCTGGTATTGGCAGGCGCATGGGTGTCGCCATTCCGAAGCAGTATCTCCAGTTGCATGGTTCTACCGTGATCGAACATACACTCAGCCGTTTGTGTCGCCATCCGCGGATTAATGCGGTGGTGGTCTCGCTTGGTGCTGAGGATGAGCAGTGGCCAAGCGTTGCGTCCAGGCTCTCAAATCAACATAAGCTGCTTACCACTGTGGGTGGTGTCGAGCGCTGCCACTCTGTTTTCAATGGCCTGCTGAGACTTGCCGGACAGGCGCAGGAGGATGATTGGGTGCTGGTGCACGATGCTGCGCGTCCTTGTCTGCATCACACTGATATTGATTGTTTGATTGCAACCCTAGCAGACCACCCTGTGGGTGGTCTGCTAGGTGTGCCTGTCGCTGATACTATGAAGCGAACCAGTGAGAACGGCGAAGTGATCGAGACCGTCAGTCGTGACAATCTCTGGCGTGCCATGACGCCGCAGATGTTCCGTTATGGCCTGCTGAAAGAGGCGCTGGCCGCTGCCTTGAGTGGCAATCTGATGGTGACGGATGAGGCGGCTGCTATGGAAAACGCCGGTCACATACCACGCATGGTTGAGTGTCGCGCCGACAACATCAAGATCACCCGCCCTGAAGATCTGGCCTTGGCTGAGATGTACATGGCCCGACAGGAGCAAGAGTAAATGCGTATAGGACATGGTTACGACGCCCACCGTTTTGGCGAGAATAGAAAATTGATTCTCGGTGGTGTGCATATTCCTTATGAGCTGGGTATGGTGGCCCACTCCGATGGCGACGTCGTGATCCATGCCCTTATCGATGCACTGCTCGGCGCGGCTGGTATGGGTGATATTGGTGGCCTCTTTCCCGACAGCAGTGATGCCTACAAAGATATCGATAGCCGTATCCTGCTGCGCGATGTGATGGCCAAACTCAAAGAGAGTGGCTTCAGCGTCGGTAATGCTGATATCACCATCGTCGCCCAGGTGCCGAAGATGAAACCGCACATCGCGCAGATGAAAGCGCTACTCGCAGTTGATCTGGAGATCAATGAGACACGTCTTAATATTAAAGCCACCACCACGGAGGGCATGGGCTTTGCCGGGCGTAAAGAGGGGATTGCCAGCTATGCGGTGGCGCTGCTTAAAGAAATAGACGATTAACTGCCAGTAAAAAAACGGTGCCCTTTTTATTTTGGAAAAGGGTGATTAGATCGGCGCTGATCGACAACTCTACCGCCTTCATCACGGACTCCATTTTCAATGTCTGCTATTGACACTCTAAACTATGCCCTTGGCCTCCCTGTTGTCAGTGGCAAAATACGCTCTAGCGCTGAAGATTTTCAGGTCGATGAGGTGCTCGGTTTTGAGCCGAGTGGTGAGGGTGAACACGCCTGCCTACTGATTCGTAAACGCAATACCAACACCGCCTTTGTTGCCGAGCAGCTTGTCATGCTTGCAGGTATCAAACCGATGGATGTCAGTTATGCGGGGCTCAAAGATCGTTACGCCGTTACCACTCAATGGTTTAGCCTCTACCTCTCCAATAAACCTGAGCCGGATTGGACAAGGCTTAACAGCGATGAGATAGAGGTGTTACAGGTGGCGCGTCACAGTCGCAAGCTGCGACGTGGTGTCTTGCAAGGCAACCGTTTCAAATTGGTAATACGTGAGCTGCAAGGTGATCTGACGGATCTTGAACCACGCCTGCAACAAATCGCTAAGCAGGGCGTGCCGAATTACTTTGGTGAGCAGCGTTTTGGCCATGATAACCTGGAGCGTGTCGCCGCCATGTTCGAAGGGCGCATCAAGGTGCGTGATCGCAATAAGCGCAGCATGTACCTCTCGTCGGCTCGTTCTGCCATCTTCAACCATCTGTTGTCGCAGCGTGTTGCTGCGGGTAGCTGGAGCAGCGGCCTGCCCGGTGACATGATGATGCTCGATGGTAGTCACTCTATTTTTTTAGCGGAAGAGATCGATACCATGATCAGGCAACGGCTAGATGAGCAGGATATTCATCCGACGGGTCCGTTGTGGGGAAAAGGCGAGTTGCTTAGCCGCGCAGAGGTGATGGTGTTGGAACAACAGTTATGTGAAGCCTATCCTCTTTTCTGTGATGGTCTTGAAGCCGTTGACATGAAGCAGGAGCGACGCGCATTACGCTTGTCAGTCCGTGAACTGCAATGGCAGCTCAACGAAGGGCTGCTTGCCCTTAGTTTTTTCCTTCCTGCCGGTAGTTATGCTACCGTTATTTTGCGCGAGTTGATTGACTATCAAGAGGCGTAATCTGGTCTGTGTATAAAGCTGCCGACGTAGGTGTGTTTTATTTTGTGGTTGTATGGAAAAGCCGGGGTGCTGTGCATTGCTAGAATGGCATCGTCAGCACAGGATTGACCATGGGTAACGGATATTTATCGAAGTGAAATACAAAAAACCGACAATCAAAAAAGCAGAGCATGGGGGGTAAAGTGATGCTGGAACAGAAAGCAATGGTTCAGTAAAATGGTGCCGAGGAGAGGACTTGAACCTCCATGGGGTTACCCCCGCTAGCACCTGAAGCTAGTGCGTCTACCAATTTCGCCACCTCGGCATGAGGCATTTTTTATATCCATCAAACAGCTATTTCATTGTCTGATGGGGGCGTATTTTACGGTGAGGTGGGCTGACTGTCAATTAGTGTGCGATAATAATTGGCAACTCTAATAATGAAGCAAGGATACGAAAGAATAAAACCTATGGTTAAACGCCCAAAATTGAACGATCCCCTGGCCGAGCGTGAAGCTCAAAAATATGAGAATCCGATCCCTAGCCGTGAACTGATCATGGAGTTACTGGCGGAAAAGGGGGAGCCGTTGCCGTTTCAGCCATTGGCAGAGCTGCTGGGGCTGGAGAGCGAGCAGGACATTGAGGCACTGACGCGCCGCCTGCGGGCGATGGAGCGGGATGGCCAGTTGGTGCGTAACCGTCGTGATGGTTATGGTCTGGCGAGCAAGATGCAACTAATTACCGGTCGTGTGATTGGTCATGCCGATGGCTTTGGTTTCTTGGTGCCTAATGATGGCGGTGACGATCTGTTTCTCTCAGCCAAGCAGATGCGCTCGTTGTTGCATGGTGATCGCGCCATTGTGCGGGTCTCTGGGGTTGATCGTCGTGGTCGCCGTGAGGGTGCTGTGGTGGAGGTGCTGGAGCGCGCCAATAATGAAATCGTCGGTCGCTTCCAACTGGAGCACGGCATCGGCATTGTTATCCCCGATAACAAACGGGTCACCCAGGATATTCTCATTGCTGCCGAGTGGCGCGGTGGCGCCTCGGATGGCCAGATTGTGGTGGCTCAAATTATCGAGCAACCCAGCAACCGCTCACAGCCCATTGGCAAGGTTGTCGAGGTGCTTGGCGATCACATGGATCCCGGCATGGAGATCGATATCGCCATCCGTGCCCACTGCCTGCCGCGTGAGTGGCCGGTTGAGGTGAAGAAGGAGATCGTCGGTTTTGTGCCCGAAGTGGCTGATAGCGACAAGGTCGATCGTGAAGACCTGCGTGGCCTGCCGCTGGTGACGATTGATGGTGAAGATGCGCGTGACTTTGATGATGCGGTCTACTGCGAGCGCCATGGTGATGGTTGGAAATTGTTGGTTGCTATCGCCGATGTCTCTCACTACGTGAAGCTTGGGTCGGCGCTTGATCGCGAGGCGACCAATCGCGGTAATTCTGTCTATTTCCCCGGTCGTGTGATCCCAATGTTGCCGGAGGTTCTCTCCAACGGTCTCTGTTCACTGAACCCGCAGGTGGATCGCCTCTGCATGGTCTGCGAGATATTTGTATCCGACAAAGGTGATGTCACCGGCTACGACTTCTTTGAAGGGGTGATGCGCTCGCATGCACGTTTGACCTATACCGAAATGGCTGAGATGGTGGTGGAAGGTAATGCGGAGTTACGCAGCCAACATGAACCACTGCTGCCGCACCTCGAAGAGCTGCATAAACTCTATCAAGTGTTTAAGGCCAAGCGTGACAAACGTGGCGCCATCGATTTTGAAACTACCGAGACACGCATTGTCTTTGGTCGTGACCGCAAGATTGAGCGCATCGTGCCGGTTGAGCGTAATGATGCTCATAAACTGATTGAGGAGTTTATGATTGCGGCCAACGTCTGTGCTGCGGATTTCTTGCTTGACCATGAAATCGCCGCCCTCTACCGCGTGCACAAGGGGCCTTCTGAAGACAAACTCGCCAATTTGCGCCAGTTCCTGGCAGAGTTGGGGTTGTCGTTAGGTGGTGGTGATGAACCCTTGCCTAAGCACTACGCCAAGCTGTTGCGTGAGCTGGGTGAACGCCCTGACATTCATTTGATTCAGACGGTGATGTTGCGCAGCCTGAGTCAAGCGGTCTATACACCGGAGAATAATGGTCACTTTGGCCTTGCCTTCGATGGTTATGCCCACTTTACCTCGCCGATCCGTCGCTATCCCGATCTGCTGGTGCATCGTGCGATTCGTCATTGCCTGCATTACCAGACGAAGAAAGGATTTGCTTACGGCCCAGCTGAAATGGCGGTGTTGGGTGAGCACTGTTCCATGACCGAGCGCCGTGCTGATGATGCCACCCGTGACGCCACCGATTGGCTCAAGTGTGAGTTCATGCTCGATCGTGTTGGTGAAGAGTTTGATGGCATTATCACCAGCGTCACTGGTTTTGGTCTCTTTGTGGAGTTGAGCGATATCTATGTTGAGGGGTTGGTTCATATCACCTCGCTGCCCTCAGATTATTATGAATTTGATTCGCAAAAACATCGCTTGATAGGTGAGCGTAGCCGTACTGTCTATCGTCTTGCCGATAAGGTGCGAGTGAAGGTGGCGCGGGTCGATCTCGATCGTAAACGTATCGATTTTGATATAGCGGGTGTTGAGGGGACTGTTCCTGGCCGCCCCGTTGAAGGGGGTGTTTCAGCCACACCTAAAAAGAAGACGGCCAAAAAGGGCGTTGGTGCAAAGGCTGCCGCTGAGCAGCCTGCCGCCGCCAAGAAAAAGCGCCCACGTAAAAAGAGAAGCAAAAACAAGGTTGTTGCTGAATGATCGATCTGGTGTATGGCATTCATGCCGTGGCGGCGGTTCTGAAACAGCCCAAGGGTGTGGCTGAAATCTATGTTGAGGGCGGTAATCGCCCTAACGCCAGGCTTGCTGATCTGCTGAACGAGGCGGCAGGTGCTGAGGTGCGACTCAGCTACGTGCCTCGTGATGAGTTGGATCGTCTGGCAGAGGGCGCTCGTCACCAGGGGATTGTCGCCCGTCTGATCCCTCACTCGCCGACGGAGGGCTTGGATTTAATGACGCTTATCGAGTCGCTCGATCACCCGCCTTTCTTGCTGATCATTGATGGCGTTCAGGATCCCCATAACCTCGGCGCCTGCCTGCGTTCGGCCGATGCTGCTGGGGTTGACGCCGTGATAGTGCCCAAGGATAAAGCGGTGGGCCTAACTCCGGCGGTGCGCAAGGTTGCCTGTGGTGCTGCGGAATCGGTCCCCTTTTATCAGGTTACCAATCTGGCCCGCACCATGCGTGATCTCCAGCAAGCCGGAATTTGGCTGGTAGGTGCGGCAGGAGAGGCCGAGTCAGATATCTACCAGGTCGATCTCAGAGGGGCATTGGGGTTGGTGATGGGGGCGGAAGAGGGGGGCTTGCGTCGTTTGACCCGCGAGCACTGCGATAATCTGATTAAAATTCCAATGCTTGGTACTGTTGAAAGTCTTAATGTCTCTGTTGCTGCCGGCGTTTGTCTGTTTGAGGCGCTCCGACAACGGCGGGCATAGCTGGTTGGATATTCTCGCAGCGAAATCATCAATAAACTCAATTGCATCTGGCGGCTTAGTCCAGTAAAATTGCGCCCTTCATTCGTTCAGCGCCGCTGGACGAATGCTTCTCCTTGCCTTACCGCATTGTGTGGGAGGCTCTAATAGCCGAAAGGAGTGCTGTTAATGAGACATTATGAAGTTATATTCCTGGTCCATCCTGACCAGAGCGAGCAGGTTCCAGCGATGATTGAGCGTTACCGTTCAATTGTTGAAGCCGATGGTGGCAGTATTCACCGTTTGGAAGACTGGGGCCGTCGCCAGTTGGCCTATCCTATTGCCAAGGCTCATAAAGCACATTACGTGCTGATGAATGTTGAGTGCAACCAGACCAATATTGATGAGTTGGGTAATGCCTTCCGTTTCAATGATGCTGTGGTTCGCAATATGATCATCCGTATGGACGCAGCTGTTACCGATCAGTCCTTCTTGGCGAAGAGCCAGGATGAGCGTGAAGAGCGTCCAGCACGCGTCTTTGATGAGAGTGGTAGTGATGACACTGTTATGGCTGCTCCTGATGCAGCGGTAGAGGCTTAATAACGCTTTTGGAAAATCGTTTGGTGCTGACCGGTACTGTTTGTAAGGCACCTGAAACACGATATTCACCTGCTGGCATCCCTCTGACACGGTTTACGCTTGAGCACCATTCACTCCAAACAGAGGCAGGAATGGAGCGCGCAGCAAAGTGTCGAATAGTGGTGATGGCAGCAGGACGAGAGCTGAAAAATCAGGTGGAGCGTGTTGATGTAGGGCAGGTTGTTCGGGTGACTGGGTTTATCTCTCGCGCCGACAACCGCCAGGGAGAGCCAAGATTGGTTCTTCATGCACAACGGATCCAGACTGAAATTTACCAAGCTGAAATTTAGGTTAGTGATAGGAATTTTTTAAGAGAGGTCAACATGGCTCGTTTTTTTCGTCGTCGTAAATTTTGCCGTTTCACCGCCGAGAATGTTAAGCAGATCGATTATAAAGATCTGAACACTCTGAAGGCTTACGTTACCGAAACAGGTAAGATTGTTCCCAGCCGTATTACTGGCACCAAAGCCAAGTATCAGCGTCAGCTGTCAACCGCTATCAAGCGGGCACGCTATCTGTCACTGCTGCCATACAGCGATGCACACAAGTAAATGAAAGACCTCCGTCCCATTGTTGGGACGGAGTGTTTTTATGGACATTAGAATGGATTTCGTAAGTGAAGGTGGCGGCTAATGATGATGTATACATTAGCTAGTTACATCATGCGAGGTCCAGTACAGGCGCTGTTAGTGACAGCAGCTTTTGCGCTAACCTCATTGGTCCCCGTTTTGGGGATTTTGAGCGTTCTGAGTGGTGCAGCGGTGGCGTTGGTCACGTTGCGTCATGGTGCAAAGCAGGGAATGCAGGTACTGGCGGGTGCCAGTCTGATCTCTAGCCTCTTTATGTATTTCACCATGGGAACCTTGGCGCTGGGGCTGGTTTTTGCCCTGTTTTTATGGTTGCCATTGTGGGTGCTGGCACTGTTGTTACGGCGTACTGCCTCTTGGTCCGTCACGCTTGATGTGGCGGTGGCACTGGGTGTGTTGGTGGTGGTGGCTATCTATATCGCCACGGACAATCCAGTGCCGTGGTGGACGTCAGTGCTGGGCCAGGTGTTTGATGCGATGGCGGCCCAAAATGTCGGCATGGAACTGGCGCTGATGCGTGAGCAGCTGCCAAAGATTGCCGAGTGGATGACCGGCATGTTGGCCGGTGCTTTTGTGCTAGGGCTGATCGCCAGCATTATGCTGGCACGTTGGTGGCAGTCATTACTATTTAATCCTGGTGGCTTTCGTGAGGAAGTCTACGGTTTACGCCAGAGCCGTGTTGCCACCATGGTGGTCTTGGCGCTACTGCTGCTGAGCGTTGTGAAGTTTGGAGTAGTAAGCAGGCTGGCCGCAGATCTCATGGTGATTGCTGTGGTGGTCTATAGTGTGGCCGGTTTGGCATTGGTCCATGCTTTAGTCGCTATGACTGGTAAACATCGTGGCTGGTTGATAGCGTTGTATGTGGTGATGTTTATTGTGCCACCCCATGCGATGACTGCTTTGGCCGGTATTGGGTTTGCTGACAGCTGGATGGACTTCAGGACACGTTTTAAAAACAGCACTCACAAGGGGGCTGATGGCAGGCGTGATGATGAGTAGTTTTTTAATTGGCTTAACTTAATTAAGCAGAGGTATGTGATGGATTTAATCTTGTTGGAAAAGGTAGCAAATCTGGGTGGTTTGGGTGAGCAGGTTAAAGTGCGTCCAGGCTATGGCCGGAATTTCCTGATTCCTAACGGTAAGGCTGTTATGGCTACGCCGGACAACAAGGCCAAGTTTGAGGCCCGTCGTCAGGAATTGGAAAAGGCTGCTGCTGAAGCGGTGGCTGCTGCTCAGGTTCGTGCTGATAAACTCAACGGCTTGACCGTGCAGATTACCTGCAAGGCCGGCGATGGTGGTCGTCTGTTTGGTTCAATTGGCACCGCTGATATTGCCGATGCAGTTACTGCAGCGGCTGGTATCGAAGTGAATAAAAATGAAGTGCGTATGCCGGATGGCGTGATTCGTCTGTTAGGCGGATTTGAATACGACCTGCAGTTGCATGCTGATGTGGTTGCGACTATTAAGGTTAACGTTGTTCCTGAGTAGTTGTTCTACCCTGGCTGGGTCATACGCCCGGCCAGGGTTTGTTTTTTCTCTCCGTATTCCCCACTGTTGCTGTGATCCATTCACGGCATTAAGATAAATCCCATGTCTGATTCATTCGATACCAATACTATTCAGGATGAGATGCTGGAGAGCCTGAAGGTTCCGCCGCATTCCGTTGAAGCCGAACAGTCAATGCTGGGCGGTTTGATGCTTGATAACAGCACCTGGGATCAGGTGGTGGATATTGTGTCGGAGGAAGACTTTTACCGGCATAACCATCGCCTGTTATTCCGTGCCATTAGTTCACTCTCGGAAAAGTCGGTCCCCTTCGATGTGGTGACACTCTCTGAATGGCTCGACAATAGCAATGAATTAGTCAACGCCGGTGGTCTCTCCTATCTGGGAATGCTGGCCAACAATACCCCTAGCGCGGCCAACATCAAGGCCTATGCCAACATCATCCGTGAGCGTTCGGTACTGCGCAGTTTGATTCGTGTCGGTGGCGAGATCAGTAGCAGTGCCTTCAATCCCGACGGTCGTGACAGTCATGAGCTGCTCGATAGTGCCGAACGTATGGTCTTTGAGATTGCCGAGCAGGGGGCGAAAGGGCAGGGTGGTTTTGCTGCCATTAAAGATGTCCTCACTCAAGTGGTGGATCGTATTGATCTGCTCTACCAGCAGGATAATCCGATCACCGGCGTGGCCACGGGTTTTAACGACTTTGATGGCATGACCTCAGGTCTGCAGGGCGGCGATCTGGTGATTGTAGCGGGTCGTCCCTCCATGGGTAAGACCACCTTCGCCATGAATATTGCTGAGTATGTGGCGGTGACAAGTGATAAGCCGGTGGCGGTCTTCAGTATGGAAATGCCGGCTGAGTCGCTGGCAATGCGTATGTTGTCATCGTTAGGACGTATTGATCAGAATAAGGTACGTAGCGGTAAACTCGATGATGAGGATTGGCCACGTCTGGCGTCGGCGGTGGGGCTGCTGGCCGAGCGGCCACTCTTTATCGATGATCAGGGCGGTCTATCGCCCAATGAGTTGCGTGCCCGTTGTCGGCGCTTGACACGTGAGCATGGTCAGCTTGGTCTGGTGGTAATCGATTATCTACAGCTGATGCAGGTCCCAGGTTCCAAAGAGAACCGTACTGCTGAAATCTCTGAGATTTCACGCTCACTCAAAGGGCTGGCCAAAGAGCTTAATGCGCCAGTGATTGCACTGTCGCAGCTCAATCGTAGTCTTGAGCAGCGCCCTAACAAACGCCCGATTATGTCGGATCTGCGTGAATCGGGGGCGATCGAACAGGATGCGGATGTTATCGTCTTTATCTATCGTGATGAAGTTTATAACCCAGAGAGTGAGGATAAGGGCACCGCTGAAATAATCATTGGTAAACAGCGTAATGGTCCTATCGGTTCGGTACGGCTCACCTTTGTCGGTAAGTACACACGCTTTGAAAATCACATCTCCAATGCTTATGGTGATGAGGGTTATGCATGACCTCTGTTGTCACTGTCGAGATTGACTGTTCGGCACTGCGACACAATCTCCAGCGGGTACATGAGGCGGCCCCCGACGCAAAAATAATCGCCGTCATTAAGGCTAATGCCTATGGTCATGGTCTCATTCGTGTTGCCAAAGTATTGCAGCAGGCGGGTGTTGATGCGTTTGCTGTGGCCAGACTTAACGAGGCGTTGCAGCTGCGTGAGGCAGGCATTCAACAACCCATCATCTGTCTCGAAGGATTTCTCAATGGCGCTGAGCTTAATGAGCTGGCGCGTCACGATGTGCAGGTGGTAGTTCATCATATTAGTCATGTGGAATTGTTGGAGAGCCAACAGCTGCACAAACCGGTCAATGCCTGGCTCAAGATCGATAGCGGCATGCATCGCCTCGGCGTGCCAGCGCAGCGTGTGGCGGAGTCGTGGCAGCGCCTGACACAATGCGGCTCAGTAAAAGAGCTGCGCTTGATGACCCATCTCGCCTCTGCTGATGTTCGCAACAGTGAGCAGACACAGCAGCAGCTGAAACTATTTTTTGAAATCACAAACGGCATGATGGCTGAGGTCAGCATCGCCAACTCAGCTGGTATTCTGGGGTGGGCGCAGAGCCACGGTCAATGGGTGCGTCCTGGTCTTATGCTCTACGGAGCATCGCCTTTTATTGATGGACACGGCGAGTGTGAGGGGTTGCAGCCAGTGATGACCTTTACCTCACACCTGATTGCGGTGAATCAATTTAAAAAAGGTGATGCCATTGGCTATGGCGCTAGTTGGCTTTGTCCTGAAGATATGGCCGTTGGCGTGGTCGCTTGTGGTTATGGCGATGGTTATCCACGTCACGCCAAACCTGGCACACCGGTATTGCTCAACGGCCAGCGTCTGCCCTTGGTAGGGCGGGTATCCATGGATACTCTCTGCGTAGATCTACGCACCGCACCAATAGCTAAGATCGGTGATGCTGTGACGCTTTGGGGTAGAGGGTTGCCGGTAGAAGAGGTTGCTGAATCTGCCGCCACTATTCCGTATGAACTGCTCTGCGCTGTGGCCGGACGGGTAGCGGTTGAGGTGATCAATTAAGTTGGATTGAAGACGCAGCCATCGTTGACGTTGCAATGTTCCGGTCTGTTTTTACGCCATACATTATTGCCATTTTTATATTCCTTTCACATTCGTGAAATAGTTACGTATGGATCTGCCTTCGCTATTTTTTTGCTTTTAAAACTTGTTGGATTCAGTTGTCATCTGGAAAGGTGCCCTGCTGATAGATGCACAAGCACTGGTGTGGAGGTATAGTTAACAGCATCTAAATAGCCCCGATGGATGAGTGATTATGTATAAAAAATTGACCCTAGTAACCCTGTTTGCTGTGTTGACGGCCTGCACAGTCTCACCCACCGGACGCAAGCAGTTTATCTTCATGCCAGAAGGACAGATGGTGGTGATGGGGGTTCAGTCGTTTAATCAGATGCGTGATCAGACGCCGCCAGTGAAAGATGCCGCCATCAACAGCTATGTGCAGTGTGTGGCTGACGCCATTACCCGTCTGCCAACGGTACAGGAGAATAGCAGCGACTGGGAGGTGGTGGTATTTGATGCGCCAGCGGTGAATGCCTTTGCCCTGCCCGGTGGCAAGATCGGTGTCTATAAGGGGTTGTTGAGAGTGGCCGAAACCCCAGCGCAGCTTGCCGCAGTGCTGGGGCATGAGGTGGGCCATGTCTTGGCACACCATGGTAACGAACGGGTGTCGCAGAACTTTGCCGTTAGCCAAGGATTGTCGTTGTTGGATAACTGGATGGCGGCCAGTAACAGCGGTAGCCGTCAGGCGGTGATGTCGGCCCTTGGACTCGGTACACAAGTAGGCGTATTGCTGCCCTTTAGTCGTCTGCAGGAGAGCGAATCGGATCAGATTGGTCTGGGGTTGATGGCTCAGGCGGGTTTTGATCCGCGCGAAAGTATCAAACTCTGGCAGAACATGGGCAAGGATGGTGGGCAGCAGCCCCCCGAGTTTATATCGACCCATCCGGCCCACGATAGCAGGATAGATCGTCTTAACAATGCCATGCCCTCGGCATTAGCGGTTTACCAAAAAACGGCCAAACGCCCGTCCTGTAAGGCGCCAAGGCTGTAATACCGGGTTACCCACAAAAGCTGTGGATAACTATGTGCATGAATTGGGGAGAGTTGCGCTAAATCCTTGTTGTTACAGCACTGTTGTCACAATGGCGTCATCTTGATCAGCTGTTGTCATTGCAATCAAATCAATGAGTTACGCAGACTCACGTAAGTCATTGAAGATCTTCAGGCGCAGTGACAGAAATATGAGTTTCTGCTGTGTATAAACATACGTGTCAAGTCTTGACACGTACTATTTAGACACTTTTATGACGCTTACTCCATGCCGTCATCCCTTTTATCTAAGAAGTTGTAATTCATTACTGAGTGGTTGATTTTCACCAGCCATTGGCGGTCTAATATCCTGACTAAGTTAATATGGTATTTGTATGAACGAGTTCCCCCACACGCCATTGCTTGCCCTTGAACAGCTGCAATTTGATAACGTCTACTGGCGTCTGCCGACTGAGTTCTATCACGCGGTAGCGCCTCAGCCGCTTGAAGGTAGCCACCTGATCAATTTTAATTCGGCGGCTGCAACACTGATCGACCTTGACCCGCAGCAGGGGCAGCGTTCCGATTTTGTTGACCACTTCAGCGGCGCCAAGCCTTTGCCCGGTGCCGAGCCGTTGGCCATGTGTTACTCCGGTCACCAGTTTGGGGTTAATGTGCCGCGCCTGGGGGATGGCCGGGCAATCCTGTTGGGGCAAGTGCGTAATTCCCAGGGGGAGTTATGGGATCTACAGGTGAAGGGCAGCGGCCCCACCCGCTACTCCCGGAATGCCGATGGCCGGGCAGTGCTGCGTTCCAGCATCCGTGAATATCTATGTAGCGATGCGATGCACGGTCTGGGTATTCCCACCACACGTGCCTTATGCCTGATTGGCAGCAACGAAGCGGTCTATCGCGAACAGCCTGAGCCGGGGGCCATGGTAGTACGCATGGCGCAGAGCCATGTCCGCTTTGGTAGTTTTGAATACTACTATTACACCGGTCAGCATGAACACCTACAGCGGCTGGCAGATTACGTGATCGACGAATTTTTCCCCGATATCAGCGAACGCACTGACCGCTACCTGGGGTTGCTGGAGCAGGTAATGGCGCGTACCGCACGGCTCATCGCCCAATGGCAGCGGGTCGGCTTTGCCCACGGTGTGATGAACAGCGACAACATGTCGATCCTCGGGCTGACACTCGACTATGGCCCGTTTGGGTTTTTGGACACCTATCAAGCCGGTTTTATCTGCAACCACTCCGATCACCAAGGCGGTTATGCCTTCGACCAACAGCCTTACATCGGACTCTTCAACCTGAGCTGCCTGGCCCAGGCGCTGCGGCCACTGCTGGCACACGAGCCACAGGCCGGGGTAGAGATCGCCAAGGCACAGCTCGGCCGCTACTGGGGTGTTTATCGTCAGGAAGAGTTGCAGATGGTCCGCGCCAAGCTCGGCTTGGTAACGGCAGACGAGGGCGATCTTGAATTGTGGAAAGCGCTATTGGCGCAGCTAGAAGGGCAGGTTGACTACACCATCTTCTTCCGTGGCCTGTGTGACTTTGGTACTGCCGGTTCCAACAAACTGCGCGACATGTTTCCCGATCGTGAGGCATTTGATGCCTGGGCAGTGCGCTACGGGCAACGTTTGGCGCTGGAGCAGAGCGATGATGCCGCGCGTAGTCTCCGGATGCGGCAAGTTAATCCCAAATACATCTTGCGTAATCATCTCGCCGAAACAGCCATCCGCAAGGCCGAGGATGAGGCAGATTATAGTGAGCTAGAGCGGCTGCTGGCACTGCTGCGCCACCCCTATGACGAACAGCCAGAACATGAACGTTATGCCGATCTACCCCCCGAGTGGGCGCAGTCGATCAGCGTTAGCTGCTCATCCTAGTCATCACTCAGGTGTCGTGGCTCGGATTTGATTTTGTGTGTCGTGTCATATTTCGATTGATCGAAATCGACCCAAAGCGGACATTCAGGAGTGTGTTTTTTCAATTGGCACATCGAATAGGGACGATATGAAAATCACAAGCATCAAAATTATAAATTTTCGTCGTATTGAGCGGGTCGCTATCGGGTTCGAGGAAGATGAGACTGTTTTCGTCGGGCCAAACAACAGTGGGAAGACCTCGGCGGCAGCGGCCTTTCGATGTTTCCTGGGAGAAAAAGACTTCAGGGTGCACGACCTTTCTGTGTCGAAAGTATCTGCCATTAATGCGTTTGGTGATGGTGGTGATGCAGAAGGTCTTCCAACGATTGAGATCGACCTTCGGTTTTCAATCGACCCTAATCACATCTCTTTTGGACGCGCGTTTACGCTCTTGCCAGAACTGTCTGATGACTGGACAAGGTTGGTGTCCGGCTAAAGTGCCAGCCGCGTGGTCCAGCAAAGATGCGCGTAGCGTATTGGACGGCGTGTCCGGCCTCAGATGACGGGACGCGGCCCCGAATTCTTTCCCAGTTTCTCGGTACGGATTCAAACCTGAAACAGCATTACGAAATCGCGTACTACTCTCTTGACGACAGTGGCGAAGAAACAGCAGAAACCCAACTTGACATCAAAGATGGGAAATCCTTACTGAAAGACTTGTTGAGGGTGAATTTCGTCGATGCCCAACGAAGCGTGAATGATGACGAAGCGAACAGAAGCAATCGCCTATTGACGGCTTTCACCGCATTTTATAAAAATAACTTAGATCAAGCAGAGGCTGAGTAAAGTGCGTATCAGGTAGTTGATGAGAACAATCAGAAGCTCACCGAGCATTTATTTTGGACGCGGTTGATTTTTCGAAGGTACGCTACTTTGAACGTTGCGAGCTTGAAGGCGAGGATCGTCAGGCGGTTTCAACTCTTAATGCATCAAGGGTGCATAGTCTCCGCAACTTTCACCCAGAGCCGGTAGAGGTCGAGGGGAAACAGGTTGTGTCTTAATGAACTTGCACACTGAGACGGGATAAACCAACCCCAACCAGAGAAAATGTGTATCAAGAACAAACAAATCAAAGCCAATATTTTCAAGTGAATTTAAAGAATATGCAGCCCGTTTAGTTCTGGATAAAAGTTATAGCTACACAGAAGCTTGTGAAGCGGTAGGCGTAGGAGAGTCAGCATTACGAAGAGGGGTTAATCAGC
>JAYWDX010000299.1:0-2549 GCA_043779675.1 Tenderia sp. (SeqCode) | reverse complement strand
CATGGGGCGTGTGCCGTTGCTATGATTCGATAGGTTACGCTACGCTTCACCCATCCTACGCACTTTCAGATCGTGAACGGTTTTTGGCCGTCTTATGATTTTTCCAGGCATCGCGTGGGATTAACCGTTCTTCCTGTGTAACTACTCACCCCCTCATCCGGAAAGTCAAAAAACACGTCACCCATTACCCCTGCAAATCGAGCTCACCGACCAGAGCCATTTGAATAGCGACAAGGGGATTATGCCCTTTATTGGCCATGGTCTGTAGGTAGCTGGATATTCGGCAATAGGCCTGAGCATAAACCTCTGAGCGGAAGCAGCCCGAGACCTTCTGTTTTACCTTGGACATTCTCAAGTCACGCTCAGCCCGGTTATTGGTGAAGGCGACATGCGGATTTTTGGCGAACACGGCAGGCTATGTTGGTGCCAGATTCCACCACATCAAAAATAATAGGATAGCTCCCCCGGCAGTTATGGTTATCGACCAGACAAAACGGGATTTTAGTTTTGGGATCATATTCTTTATCTGCTGATCCAGCGTGGTGGTGATGGTGTTTAGCAGTTTCAGGTTGCTGTTGAAGGCGGTGGTGCCTGCGTTGAAGTAGTCACTGGCGCTGATGGTGATTCTGTCGCCCAGCAGCTGGCTGGACATGGTTCCCAGGAAGGCGCTGGTCTGGCTCTGAGTATCGGCGATGGTGTTGCGGCTGATTTGGGATTGGTTGTTCTGCTGGATATGGCGTTCGAGAGTGGCGTAGGCGCTGCCGGCGGTGGCGCCGAGACGCTCATGCAAAAATTTGAGTTTGATGCGGATGGCGGTCAGCAGTGTGCCCCTGGCAGCGGCACCGCTGCCGATGCCGCGGGCCTGGCCGATATTTTCGATGATCGGGGGGAGGACGTTGAAGCTGGTCTGGATGACCTTGCGCAGGCTCGGCTCCGGGTGTTTGGTCAGTCTCGTCCGGTCGGCGGTATCGCTGATCAGGTAGAGAATCTCACCGATCAAAACCGAGTGGCGTTCAAAGCTCTCGCCGGCGTTGAGTGACTGGAGGTCGCGCTTGAGATCACTCCAGCCGCCCTTGATTGCCTGCCAGCGCGACAGGATATCGGCGTGAACACCCTGCTGGGTGTTGTATTGATCAATGGTCTTAATATCCTGCTCCAGTGTCTGTTGTATGACCTTCATCTTCTCCAGAAAGCTGGCGTCGCCATTGAGAAGGGTGTTGGCCATGCCACGATGTTGCGGCAGGTGTTCCAGAACTTTTTCTATGAGGCTGATGTAGTGGGTGCCTTTGGCCATCTGCAGGTAGTGGTCAAGGCACTGGTGGCGGTAGAGGCAGCCGAGTCCACCCCCTATCATGAGCATGGCCAACAACAGCGCGCTGGCGAGCATTATCTCTTTACTCCTTGTTTCTGTTGGCCGTGGGGGAGTATCGACAGAACCCGTTGTGACAGTGTCTCCAGATAGAGGGCGGTGTCCTTGGTCTCGACGGCGGCCTGGGTCGAGGCGGCGGCCATCTGGTTGATGTTGTCGATATTGGCGGCGATGTCGTCACAGACCTGGCTCTGTTCGGTGATGGCAGCGGCGGCGGTGTGCATCGACTCCACCGTGGTGCTGGCCCCCTCCATGATGGTGTGCAGATGGTGACTGGCCTGGTCGCTCAGTTCAATGCTGCTGCCCACCTGCTTGTCGATCCTGCCGATGCTGTTGATGGTTCCGGCAATCTCGCCCTGGATGGCGTTGATCATTTTGCTGACCTTTTCGGTGGCGTCATGGGTGCGGATGGCCAGCTGCCGTACCTCGTCAGAGACGACGGCAAACCCGCGCCCATGTTCGCCGGCACGGGCCGCCTCGATGGCGGCGTTGAGCGCCAGCAGGTTGGTCTGGTTGGCGATCCCCTTGATCACCTCGATGATCTGGCTGATCTCATCCGAGCGCTGCCCCAGGGCATTGACGCTGTTGATGGCTTGCTGCATGGCGCTGGAGATCCCCTGAATGCTGTTGATGGTGCTGGTGACTACCTCGCCCCCCTCTCTGGAGGAGTTCTGGGTCTGTTCGGCGATCTTTTTGATGGTGTTGATCTGCTCCGTCACACGGCCGACGCTGGTGGCCATCTGCTCGATGGCGGTGGCAACCTCGGAGATGGAGGCAGCCTGGCGGCTGGCGCCATCGGCGTTGCGTTGCGCAATCTCCGCCTCCGAGCGCGAGGCGCTGTGGGTCTCGCTAGCCGACTGGGTGATGCGGGTCACCAGCCGTTCATACTCCTTGCCCAGCTGGGCGACATCGTTCTCAAGCCTTCCCAGGATGTCACTGCTCAATGAGGTGGGCAGGTCGTCGAACTGGCCGTGGCTGATCTGGTTGGCCGACTCCCGGACACGCGCCAGCTGGCTACTGATATGGGTGTAAAAACCAGCCAGGAAGTAGAGGCTTGAGAGGGTCGCCAGCAAGGCAAAGGCGATCAGGTCACCCTGGCTAACGCTGCTGTGAGTAGCGGCAATATAAGTCAGGGTTGCCATCACCGCCACCATGAAGGTGCCGTAGAGGAGCAGGGCGC
>JAYWDX010000298.1:0-2670 GCA_043779675.1 Tenderia sp. (SeqCode) | reverse complement strand
CATCTCGATAAGAGCCATATCACGGTACATACCTATCCCGAGAGCCATCCTGATGGTGGCATCAGCACCTTTCGTGTCGACATCGATGTCTCAACCTGTGGCCGCATTTCACCGTTGAAGGCGTTGAACTACCTGATCCACAGCTTTGACTCCGATATTGTCATCATGGACTACCGGGTGCGCGGTTTTACCCGCGATGTGACGGGGAAAAAACACTTCATCGATCACGACATCAGCTCGATCCAGAACTACATCTCTTTGGATACCAAAGATAAATATCAGATGCTCGACGTTAACGTCTATCAGGAAAATATCTTTCATACCAAGATGTTGTTGAAGGAATATGACCTTGATAACTACCTCTTTGACCTGCACCAGGACGATCTGGATGCGGCTGAGGTGAAGGTCATCAACCAGATGTTGCAGCAGGAGATGGCGGAGATCTTCTATGGCCGTAACCTGCGCCGTGGCCTGTAGGGCACCTCTAAAAACTCGCTGAAGCCGCGCTGGCGTCGTTATAAGCGCGCTCAAAATGCTCATTTACTACGTGTAAACTGCGCTTTTTCGCGCGTTTATGCCTAGCCATGCCCAAAGCACTTCGTGGGGCAGGCTCTCATCGGCTTGATCGAATTTTTAGAGATGCCCTGTAACTGCCTATAAAAAAGCCGCTATTAACAGCGGCTTTTTTGTGGGCTATCTGGAACGATTAAAACCGCTGCGCCAAGGTGGTCATCACCTTTGAAGTGAGTTCCATCAGCTTTTTTATGGGGGCCGGCAGGGGCGCGCCACCATGCTCCAGCGCCACGGTGGCGTGGCGAGCCTCATCTTCCCGCATCTGTACCACGATCGCACGGCTCTTGTTGTCCTGCGGCGGCAGCGCTTGCAGATGGCTGTTGAGGTGGCTGACCACCTGGTGTTCGGTCTCAGCAATAAAACCGAGGCTCCATTTATCGCCAGCGAGACCGGCAATGGCACCGATGCCAAAAGAGCCAACATACCAGAGGGGACTGAGTATGCTGACCTTTTCGCCGAGTTCGGTAACACGGTTTTCACACCAGGCGAGATGGTCGTTCTCTTCGAGTGCGGCGCGCTCCATCTTTTCGCGCACGTCGGGTAGTTTGGCGGTCAGTGCCTGGCCGGCATAGAGCCCTTGGGCCGAGACCTCGCCAGCGTGGTTGATACGCATCAAGCCGGCGGCCGTTTTGCGTTCCGCATCTGAGAGTTGTGGTTCATTTAGGCCAAGGGCGGGGTCGGCGCGTTCGCTCACCAGCGGTTTGCCAAAAATGGTCCGCACGGCAGTGTCAAAGTTGCCAATCAGTTGATCTACGGTGGTATAGCTGCGCTGTTTCATGTCGGCAACCATACCGGATGGTGACAAGAGCTACAAGTGGATCTCCAGCTGGCGTTGCAGCAGCGTAACGGGGTGCAGCAGCTCAATTTTTTTGCCTGACTGCCGCAACCCGGCGGCAATGTGCAGGGCGCAGCCGATGTTGGTAGTGACGAGAATGTCGGGCTGGCTGGCCTGAATCGCGTCAAGCTTGTCCTGGCGCAGCGCGTCCGCCATCTGCGGCTGGTCGATCATATAACTACCCGCCGCACCGCAGCAGAGTTCGTTGCTGGGCAGCGCAATAATCTCGGCGGTGGGGATGCGTTTCAGCAAGGTGTAGAGCGGGCCAGTCTCCTTAAGCACGTTGCGCAGACTACATGGCTCATGCACGGCGATGCGTTGGTTCAGTGGTTTGAATTTGACGTGCTCCGGCCACTGGATCTGGCTAAGGAATGTATTGATGTCGCAGCTATTAATGTCGCCCCCCGCCAACCGCAGATACTCCTTGAGATGGCTGCCGCAGCCCGTGGCGCAGCTGATGACGGCCTGAATCTTCAGTGCGCCAAAGGCGGCCAGGTTCTGTTTGGCCAACTGCTGCGCTTGTGTAGTGTCACCGCTGTGCTGATGCAGCGCGCCGCAGCAGCCCTGACTCCCAGGCACGTGAACACCATAGCCGCAGGCGTTGAGCAGCACGATGGTTGCGTCCAAGGTGGATTGATCGAACATATCGCTAAAGCAGCCGAGGAATAGCGCCACATCGCCCTGATGGTCGCCGCTGGCGGGATAATAGCTGTGCCAGTCATGTGGGAGATTGATCTGGGGGGCGAGCTGTTCGAAGCGCTCCAGCCCTAGCGCCTTGGTAACACCAAAGCCACGGCCAAGTGCACGCAGACCGCTCTTGTCGGCCAGCCACAACAGCGTCGCCTGACGCCGTTGGTGCCTTTTGTTGAGGGCTAGCTCAGCGAGGTTGATGCGTTGTACTGGTCGTGGTTGTGCCTGTGCCAGCGCGCTGCGAGCGCCATCCATGATCTCGCCAAATTGGACGCCGGATGGGCATTTGCTCTCGCAGGCACGGCAGAGCAGGCAGCTATCCAGGTGGCCACGGAGCCTGGCGTCGGCCGCCAGGCTGCCACTGGCCAAGGCCAGTATCAAAGAGATGCGGCCGCGCGGCGACTCGGCTTCGTTCTGCGTCTTAAAATAAGTGGGGCAGTGGGGCAGGCAGAGTCCGCACATGACGCAGCGGTCGGCTTCCTGCTTTATGTGGGGGTCGATGTTCAATGCGGATCCGATGGTTGTGCACGATGTTGACGATTTAGCTAGTATACCCGCTTTCATTTATCCTC
>JAYWDX010000297.1:0-3326 GCA_043779675.1 Tenderia sp. (SeqCode) | reverse complement strand
GTGTGGCGATCGGCCGCCCCGACGACGGAACGCGAGAGGCTGTAAAACTCCACCAGATAGCGGGCGATATCGGCTGGGTTGGTCAGCACCAGGCGAATTTCCCGGTTCAATATGCGCGACAGCTCATCAACCCACTGGGTGGCGTACGGTTCGGCCGTGGCGATCACCACGTAGCTAGCGCTGCTCTCCACCGGCAGCAGTTTGTTGCGCTCGGCGTAGGAGTGCGACACCACCGCCGTCACCGCCGCCACGTCGATCTTCAGCGGGTCGACGCGGTAGTAGGGCAGGCCAACCTTCTGAGCCAGCCACTCGGTCAGCAACTCCTGGTTCAGAAGCCGGTGTGGTGGCAGCGCCGACTTTAATCCCTGATCGGCAATCAGCAGCAGCGGATGGAGTTGTCCCACGTCACGAAAACGTGCCTTGAGCTGCAGATTTTCATATTGATCTTTGTTGATCAGGCCATCGGTTAACAGCAAATCAGCCAGTTCAGCGAGTTCAAGTTTGTGGGCGTTACGTTGCTTCATCTTGTTCACAATCCATCTTCATTGTTGATTGGTGCGTGTTCCTGCGCCGGGTGTTGGTCTGCTGCTCAATTGTTAGCGGGTCGTCAGATATTTTATTAATCCGCGCAGGGCGATGGTTTTTGGCGAGGACAATGTTGTCATTGTCGACATTGTTCATTTATCCAAACCGTTTTAGGTGCTTGCGCCGATCTGCTATTTATTTGTTAATCAATTGATTTTGTTTGATTAAATATTGATTTTTTCAGTATGGCACGGCCTCTGCAACAGGGGTAGTGCGGGTGTAGAAAAGTCCCGCTCCCCTAAGCGAATAGAAGAGAGGAATACATTATGTTTAACTCACCCTTCGACAATGTAAGTACGTTTGAACGTTTGGCTCGTATGACGCTGGGCGGTCTTTTGGTTGCTGCCGTATTCTATCCAGGTGTCACTGCCACTTGGTTGGCATTGCTGGCCATCTATCCATTCACGACCGCCATCATGGCATGGGATCCACTTTACGCACTAATTGATCAGGTCAAACTGCACATGCCAACCAAAAATCGGTTGGCAACTCATGCCCGCGTCTAAAGTGCTACAACATGTGAACCCTCGAAGGTGCTTTTTCTCCCCAACTTTCGGGGGTTCACTTCATCTGTTTATTCACCCGCATGGTGCGCCTATATTGCGATTGCACCAAAATTACCCTCTCAATTAGCGCGCTTGTCATCAACCGCGATCGTTTTTTATTGAAATATCAAGGCGATAAACCCGGAGGTTACAATGGAATGGGATATGCCTGTATTGCACCGTATAGCGAGTAGATGCAGACGCACGTAGTCTTTGTCATTAAACGGTAAAGCGTCTGCGCTAGCATCTGGCGATTCACCTCAAGGTCGATGCGGACTCGTGCAACTACTACTGGGAACGGCGCTATGATACAGACACATTGTCCAGTTTTGGCACCACAAATCGCCGAGGTTATTTTAGAAGCCTCCAGATTGATTGGTCGTACCCTTGATCCAGGTGCTTCAATAGAAGGCATATTGGCGCTGCTGTCGAAAAGACTCGGTTTGACGCAGGGTCGGGTTGTACTGCCAGACCATGCGAGTGGCGTGCTTCGTATCACTTATAGTTATGGTTTGAATAATGACGAGATCGAACGTGGTCTTTACGCCCTGGGTGAAGGGGTGACCGGCAGAGTGATGGCCAGTGGCGAGATTGCCCTGATTCCAGATATCAGCAAGGAACCGACTTACGTCGCGCGAGTATTTGCCGCCACGCCTAAACAGGAGATGGCGATTGCCTTCATGGCTGTTCCCATCATCCGTGACGATGTGCCAGTGGGTGTAATGGCCGTTCATCGCATGGAGAGCCTGCAATGTCATTTTGATAGTGATCTTTTTATTGTCCAGATCATGGCAACCATGATCGGGCAAGTGCTGCATATTAATGATCTTGTGGCACAAAAAACCCGCCGTTTAAAACAGGAAAACCGCGCACTTAAAGATCGACAGCACGAGACAACGGCGGTGCATGGCATCATCGGCAAGAGTGCTGCGCTACGCCATTCGATCGAACAGGCACGCAAGGCTGCCGCCTCAGAGGCCACGGTAATGCTGGTGGGCGAATCAGGCTCCGGCAAGGAGCGCTTCGCCCGCATGATCCACCTTGCCAGTAGCCGCCGTGATAAACCGTTTGTCTGTATCAACAGCGCCGCAATCCCCACCAACCTGTTGGAGAGCGAGCTGTTTGGCCATGAGAAGGGTGCCTTCACTGGCGCAACTGCCAGCCGTGCGGGTAAATTTGAGATGGCCACGGACGGCACACTGTTTCTCGATGAGATCGGCGACATGCCCCTCGACCTGCAAGCCAAGCTGTTGCGTGTTTTGCAGGAAAAGACCTTGCAGCGTGTCGGCGGCAGCCGTGAGATCAGCGTCGATGTGCGCATCATCACGGCAACCAATAAACGGTTGGAGGAGGGGGTCAACAGCGGCAACTTCCGTCTTGATCTCTTCTACCGCCTGAACGTGATTCGTATCCAGTTGCCACCGCTACGCCAACGCAAGGATGATATCGAACTGCTGGCGCTCTATTTTCTTAACCGTTGTAATCAACTGCACAAACGCAACGTGGTGTTGAACAACCGCGCACTAGAGCAGTTGAAGCAGTACGAATGGCCGGGTAATGTACGGCAGCTGGAAAACGTAATTGAACGGCTGGTGGTGATGAGTGATAACGAAGTGGTCAGTAACGATATGATCAGTGCCACGCTGACGGATGAGGCCGGGATTGAGGTTGACGAGAACATCCTGCTCAAACCTGCGTCCGAGGTAGAGTTGCCCGCCACTATTGATTTCACCATGCGCCCCTATACCAAGGTGCGGCCCGATGAACGCGACGCCATTATCTATGCGCTGCATCAATCCCGTGGCAATAAAACCGTTGCCGCGCGAGTGCTGGGCATGACCAGCCGCCAGCTTCACTATCGTTTAAACAAACTCAGTATCAGCAGCTGAAACGGTTAACTCAGCAGCACTTGAGTTTCAGACGTCAGGCAGTAGTGTACTCATCTCATTTTTTATCCATTTAATAAACAGCTTGGTTCTGGCGGGCAACTGTCGTCCAGAGGGGTAGATCACATTGATCGGCCGTGGTGGTGGTTGAAATGATTCAAGTACTACACGTAGCCGTTTCTGTTTTATATGTTCCCTTACCTGATAGGAGATGAACATGCCAAATCCCATCCCTGCCAGACAGGCATCAACCGTCGGTGCCACTTGATTGAATTCAAGGTTGCCGGTCACCGGCACGTTGAACGGTTTG
>JAYWDX010000296.1:0-3980 GCA_043779675.1 Tenderia sp. (SeqCode) | reverse complement strand
TCACACCAGCTGCCGTGACGAAATTCAATGTTGTGGATGCCGAGTTGCGTGGCGTTGCCTGCGGCTACTTGCAGTGCTGCCGGGCTGAAGTCGGTGGCGGTGAGCTGGCAGTGGGGCCGTTCGCTGGCGATGGCCAGGGCGATGGCGCCGCTGCCGGTGCCGAGGTCGGCGACCTGCCAGCGGGCGGCGGGCGGGATGTGTGCCAGCGCTTGCTCCACTAGCAGTTCGGTATCGGGGCGCGGGATCAGGGTGGCGGGGGTGACGTTGAGTTTCAGTGACCAGAACTCGCGCCAGCCGATCAGATAAGCGAGTGGCTCGCCCTGCTGGCGGCGTGTCACCAGCGCCTTGAACTGATCGCTCAATTCATCATCTATTTCACGTTCTGGCCAGGCGCGCAGATAGCTGCGTTCACGTTGCAGCAGGTGGCAGAGCAGCGCCTCGGCGTCGAGGCGGTCGATCTGTTGCAGCGCCTGTTGCAGCAGTGTGGCGATGCGCAGATCGGTCTCCACAGCCGAACTTATTCGCCCATGGCGGCGAGCAGGTCGGCCTGATGTTCGTTGATGAGCGGGTTGATCACCGGGTCAAGATTGCCCTGCATGACGTCATCAAGTTTGTAGAGCGTCAGGCCAATGCGGTGGTCGGTAAGGCGTCCCTGGGGATAGTTGTAGGTGCGGATGCGCTCGGAACGGTCGCCGCTGCCGACCAGCAGGCGGCGGGTCTGGGCCTCTTCGGAGGCCTGTTTTTCGATCTGCTGGTTGAGCAGTTTTGCCTTCAGTAGTGACAGGGCGCGGGCGCGGTTTTTGTGCTGCGAGCGTTCATCCTGGCACTCCACCACAATGCCGCTGGGGATGTGGGTGATGCGGACCGCTGAGTCGGTTTTGTTGATGTGCTGACCACCGGCACCCGAGGCGCGGTAGGTATCGGTCTTGAGATCGGCGGGGTTGAGGTCGATCGCTTCGATCTCGTCGGCCTCGGGCATCACCGCCACGGTGCAGGCGGAGGTGTGGATGCGCCCCTGGGCCTCGGTTTCGGGCACTCGCTGGACGCGATGTACGCCCGATTCGAACTTGAGCCGGGAGTAGGCGGCGCGGCCGATGAGGCGGCTGATCACCTCTTTGTAGCCGCCGTGTTCGCCAAAGTTTTCATTGACGATCTCCACCTGCCACCCCTGGGTCTCGGCATAACGTGAATACATGCGAAACAGGTCGCCGGCAAAGATGGCCGCCTCGTCGCCGCCGGTGCCAGCGCGGATCTCAAGGAAGATGTTGCGGTCGTCGTTGGGGTCGGTCGGCAGCAGCAGGGTCTGTAGCTCTTTCTCCAGTAGCACCTGTTGGGCGCGGGCGGACTCAAGCTCTTCGTAACCCAGGTCGCGCATCTCCGGGTCTTTGACCATCTCTTCAGCAGTGGCGATGTCGTCGAGTATCTGGCTGTAACGCTCAAAACAGGCGATCACCGGGCTGAGTTCGGCGTACTCCTGCGACAGGCTGCGGAACTTGTTCTGGTCGTTAATGATGCTGGGTTCTGACAGGAGCGCACTTAGCTCCTGCAACCGTTCGGAGAGACTCTCGAGCTTGCTGCGTATGGATGGTTTCACGGGGGCCTAAATTTTAGTTTTTGAGTTCGAAGAGTTTCCGCGCCGCGTCCAGTAGTTCAAAACGGCCATCTAAACCGGCCTGACGGATCTGGGCGCTGGGGGCGTGGGTCAGTTTGTTGGTGAGGGCGTGAGCGAGTTTCTGTAGTACCTGTTCGCTATTCTCACCGTTGCCGAGCTGGCGTAGCGCCTTTTCTATCTCGGTGTCGCGGATCTGTTGGGCGTGGTCGCGGAACTGGCGGATGACGGTAAAGGCATCCTGGGACTGAATCCACCCCATGAAATGGGCTACCTGGGTGTCGATGATCTCCTCCGCCTGTATGGCGGCCTCCTGGCGCGATTTTAGCCCCTCCTGGATGATCTCCTGAAGATCGTCAACGGTGTAGAGATAGACATCCTCCAGCGTGCCAACCTCCGGCTCAATGTCGCGCGGCACGGCGATGTCGATCATCAGCATCGGGCGGTGTTTGCGCTGCTTGATGGCGGTCTCAGCCGCCCCTTTGCCGAGGATCGGCAGCTGGCTGGCGGTGGAGGAGATGATGATGTCGGCCTCAGCGAGATGGTTGGGGATCTCCTTGAGGGCGATGGCGTAGCCGCCGAACTCCTGCGCCAGGGCGTGGGCCTTCTCGACGGTGCGGTTGGCGATGATGATGCGGCCAATGCCGCTGGCGTGCAGATGGCGTGCTGCTAGCTCGATGGTCTCGCCCGCGCCAATCAACAGCGCGGTGCGCTCTGCCATGTTGCTGAAGATCTGTTTTGCCAGACTGACGGCGGCAAAGGCGACTGAGACCGGACTGGAGCCGATGGCGGTGTCAGTGCGGACCTGTTTGGCGACAGAAAAGGTGTGCTGGAAGAGGCGGTTCAGCAGTTTTCCGATGGTGCCGGCCTGCTCCGCCTTGCTGTAGGCATCCTTGACCTGGCCGAGGATCTGCGGCTCGCCGAGGATCAGTGAGTCGAGGCCGCTGGCGACCCGCAGTACATGGCGTACTGCCATCTGGTCGGGGTATACGTAGATGTAAGGGCGGACCTCTTTAGAGTCGAGCTTATGATAATGCTCGAACCAGTCGATGATAGTGTCAGTATTGCTGTCGTGGCTGTTACAGACCAGTTCGGTGCGGTTGCAGGTCGAGAGGATGGCGGCTTCACTGATCTGTGATGTTGAGGCCAGCTCCTTGAGTGCTTCGGCCAGGCGTTCGGGCGCAAAGGAGACGCGCTCGCGAATACTGACAGGGGCGGTTTTGTGGTTTACACCAACTGCTATGAGGGCCATGAAACTTACAATAAGCACCAAGATCGAATAGACCGGTGATTTTGCATGTAAAAGGTGCTGGTTGGCAAGTAGAGCGGCGCGTCAGGATTTTTCTGGTGTAGTATATCGGTTCAGATGGATTTCGTGTCCAGGCAGTGCCTGGGGTGATGGAGGGCAGATGAGGCCTGTAACACGTTTGTTTGTATTTTTTGTTGGTATCTCCTTCGGTGTGATGATGTTTTCGGGATGCGCCACGCTCTCTCCGCAGGGGGCTGGACTGGGTGATACTGCTGTTGCTGCATTGCCGGCAGAGGCGCCGCCATTCCCCAATATTGAACTTAGTCCAGGAATTTTGAATGAAGTGCTGGTGGCGGAGGTGGCGCTGCAACGCGCTCAGTACGGGGCTGCCGTTCAGATTTATGTTCGTTTGGCGCAGCAGACCCGTGATCCGCGTATCGCCGAGCGCGCCACGCGCATCGCCATTTTTGCCCACGAGTATCCAGCAGCGCTGGAGATAGCAAAGTTGTGGCTGGAGTTGGCCCCTGCTGATGCCGAGGGGCAGCAGATTCTGACCGCTTTGCTGGTTAAGGCCGGCAATTATGATGCCGCCGTTACATCGCTGGAATCAGTGCTGGATCAGGCCCAGGGCGATGAACAGGGACGTTATTTGCTGATGATTCGGTTGTTGAGTCGTGAGCAGGACAAGGATGGGGCGCTGGCGGTGGTGCAGCGATTCCTGGTGCGCCATCCTGATGATAGTGCTGGTCTTTATGCCAGTAGCCAGTTGGCGCTACGCGCTGGCAAGTTCGATGAGGCTGAAAAGGCCGTTGACCGGCTGTTGCAACTGCGGCCGGGGCTGACTCAGGCGATAATTTTGCGTAGTCGTATCCTCCACGTCAGTGGTCGCGAGGCCGAGGCTTTGGACTATCTGGGGCAGATGGTAAAAAATAATGGTAAAGATTTGGAGTTGCGAGTGGCCTACGGGCGGACTTTGGTGGATGTCGACCGTCCAGAGGAGGCTCAGGTACAGTTTAAAAAGGTGCTCAAAGAGCAGCCTGATAACGATGACATCACCTTTGCTGCTGCGTTGGTAGCCTTACGGTTAGAGCAGCCGAAGGACGCGGAGGCCTATTTCCTGCG
>JAYWDX010000295.1:0-5653 GCA_043779675.1 Tenderia sp. (SeqCode) | reverse complement strand
TCTGATATCGATGATCCTCATCAGAGTCCGCTTTTTTCCAAGTACCCGACCCTTGTCAGCGACCATCACATTATCGATTTTATCTGTGACTATTTTCGTCTGATGGTGGGGGGGACCATGAATCCCTTCGAACTCGAAAATCTGATGGATATGGAATTGGCGGCCCATCACGAAGAGGCGGAGATGCCGGCCCAGGCGGTCACCCGTGTCTCCGATGCTCTGCCCGGTTTTGGTATCGTCGCTGCGGTATTGGGGATTGTTATCACCATGTCCTTCATCGGTGGTGATCCGGCCATTCTTGGTCACCACGTTGCTGCAGCACTGGTGGGTACCTTCCTTGGGATTCTGCTGGCCTACGGTTTTGTCGGGCCAATTGCCACTGCAATGGAACACGTCGCGCGTGAAGAGGCCAAATTTTATCAATGTATCAAGGTCTGTCTGCTGGCAGCGGTCAATGGTTACAGCCCGCAGGTGGCCGTGGAGTTTGGCCGTAAGGTGATGTACTCCACCATAAGGCCGAGCTTCAGTGAATTGGAAGAGCATGTGAAGAACAAAGGCTAGGAAGGCCACGTCATGATCGACAAAAAACAACCGATCATTGTTAAGAAGGTATTCCATGGTGGCCACGGCCACCATGGGGGTGCCTGGAAGGTGGCCTTTGCCGATTTTGTCACGGCGATGATGGCCTTCTTTATGTTGCTGTGGCTGATGGGTTCCACCACCAAGGAGGAGCGTGCTGCTATCTCTGAATACTTCGATAATCCAAGTATGAGTGAAGGGCTTTCATCGTCACCCGCGCCTAGTTCTGTGCAGGGTCCGGGTGGCGCGAGCACCAGTCTGATTACTCTTGGTGGTGCTATGGAATTAAATAAGGAGAAAGAAAAGGAGAAGGAGAAAGAAAAAGAGAAGATGACAGAGCAAGAGAGAGAGACCGAGAAGGAGAAGGTGAAGTTTGACGGCCTGATGGAGTCGCTGAGGGAAGCGATCGAAAAGAGCGAGGCGCTGCAACCCTTTAAAGACCAGCTGCTGCTTGATATCACCGCCGAGGGGTTACGGATTCAGATTGTTGATAAAGAGAACCGGCCGATGTTTGCCAGCGGTGATGCCAGGCTCAAACATTACACCTATGACATCCTCAAGGAGTTGTCCTATTTTATGAGCGCGGTACCTAACCGCATCAGCATTTCGGGTCACACCGACACCTCACGGTTCCAGCGTGAAAACTATGGCAATTGGGAGCTGTCGGCGGATCGTGCCAATGCGGCGCGGCGGGTGCTGACCGATAATGGCGTGGCGGAAAAGAAAATCGGGCGTGTAGTGGGGCTGGCTTCGTCGATACCGTTTGATAAGGCCAATCCTCAAGATCCGGTGAATCGTCGTATCAGCATCATTATTTTGAACAAAAAAACGGAAGAGGCGCTTACCAGTAGCGAGACTGTGACAGATGCACAGATTAGGGAACATGGCGGACAGCCACTTGCGGATGTGCCGTTGGCGGAGCCTGGCAGCTCACCTATTCAGTTGGTGCCGACGCCTCTGGTGCCACAGAAGAGCCAAACACCTCAGACGCCCGAAATACCTCCGCCAGCCAGTGGTGGTTCGGTTATAAAAGGGGGCGATAAGCGCGTTGCTCCATTGCAAAAAATAGAACCCAAACCTAACTCTAAACCGCCGACGCTGGATCTGCCGATGGAATATCTGTAGCGTCAATGCATTTGGTTGACGGGGATTGGCCATCAGCCCGGTCGCAGTGGTTGGCCAAAGGCCAGCAGGGCATAGGCTCAAATGGGCTTTTAAATATCCCACTACTGATTCTTCATTTCGCAGATTCAATTTTTCACCCGATCCTCTATTTTTAGGTAGAGAAAACCCAGTTTTTTCCGATACTTTAGTTTAGGGTGGAGCCAGTGGTGATCAACGTGAGTGGCTGGTTGATAAGGAGATTTTCCCGATGGGGTTGAAACGGTGGTTGGTGGCCAGGCTGACAGCGTGGCTGACACATGAGCAACAGGAGCAGTCCGATCTGCCGCTGTGTGATTTTGATCGTCTCGCTGTTGAGATTCACCCCGGTGACGTCCTGCTGGTGGAGGGGCGCTCACGTGTCAGCAATATCATCAAGACCATTACCCACAGCTCCTGGACCCATGCCGCCCTCTACCTGGGGCGGCTGCGTGATATCGACGACCCACTGTTGCGGGCGCGGGTGCAGCGCCATTTTAGTGGCGACGAGAATGAACAGCTGCTGATCGAGCCGCTGCTGGGAGAGGGGACTGTCATCAACTCACTTTCAAAGTATCGTGATTGCCATCTGCGTATCTGCCGTCCGAGAGGGCTGTCACATCAGGATGGGCAGCAGGTATTGGCGGCGGCGCTGATCCATCTTGGCGGCGAGTATGACTTTCGCCAGATGCTCGATCTGGCCCGCTTCATGTTGCCGTTTGGCATCCTGCCACGGCGCTGGTGCTCCACGCTTTTCCATTACCACCCCGGCGAACAGAGCAAGACGGTTTGTTCCTCGATGATCGCCGAGGCCTTTGCCGCCGTGCACTACCCGGTATTGCCCGTAGTGCATCGTGAGGCGGATGGCAGCCTCAAACTCTATAAACGCAATCCACGGCTCTACACCCCCAGCGATTTTGATTACTCGCCCTACTTTGAGATCATCAAATACCCGCTGCTAGGTGGTGATGACCTGGCGCTCTATCGCCAACTGCCCTGGGATCAGGAGGGGGTGGTCTGTAACGCCCGAGGTGACTGTTATATCCCGGCGCCACAAACGGCGGGTAATAACAGCCAGGGGGCAAAGGATGATGACTCATCGCTGGAGCAGAACCTCCAGCACAAGTTGTAATTAGATGTATAACAATCATGATCATGGAATGATGAGGGAACAAAAATTATGACAATAGTCTGGCTGTTAATTGCAGTAGCGGTGGTCTGGTCGCTGGCGATCGCCAGGGTGGCGTTGTGGAAGTGGAGCGCCACGTTGGTGGTGATGGTGCTATTGGCATCGCTGTTCCGGCTGGTGGATGTGGTGCTGCTGATGTTGGTCTGGATCGTGGTGCTGGCGGTGGTGATACCACTTAACGTCAATTCGCTACGTCGCTCGTTGATCAGCGACCGCATCCTGCCACAGCTGCGCAAGGCGCTGCCGCCGATGTCGCAGACCGAAAAAGAGGCGCTTGATGCCGGTACGGTCTGGTGGGACGGCGACCTTTTCAGCGGCAAGCCTGACTGGGAAAAAATGCTGCGCATCCCCGAGCCGATGTTAATCCCGCACGAACAGGCGTTCCTTGATGGACCGGTGGAAGAGCTGTGCCGGATGCTGGATGACTGGCACATCACCGAAGAGCGTCATGACCTGCCGCCACAGGTGTGGCAATTTATTAAGGACAACGGCTTTTTTGGCATGATCATCCCGAAAAAATATGGTGGTCTGGAGTTCTCGGCGCTGGCCCACTCCAGCGTGGTGATGAAGATCTCCAGCCGTTCGGTCTCCGCTGCCGTAACGGTGATGGTGCCCAACTCCCTCGGCCCTGCCGAGCTGCTGCTGCACTACGGCACCGACGCACAAAAAGATCACTACCTGCCACGCCTTGCTGTCGGCAAAGAGGTCCCCTGTTTTGCCCTCACCGGCCCCAATGCCGGTAGCGATGCCGCCTCGATTCCTGACGTTGGTATCGTCTGCAAAGGTCAGTTTGAGGGGCAAGAGGTGCTGGGGATTCGTCTCACCTGGGAGAAACGCTACATCACCCTCGGCCCGGTTGCCACGGTGCTGGGGCTGGCCTTCAAGCTCTACGACCCCGACCATCTGCTTGGCGAAGAGGGAAATATAGGCATCACCTGTGCGCTGATCCCCACCAATACCCCCGGCGTGGTGATTGGTAACCGTCATGCGCCGCTGAGCATGGTCTTTATGAACGGTCCTAATTCTGGCACGGATGTCTTTATTCCTATGGAGTGGGTCATTGGTGGTCAGGCGCGTGTTGGTCAGGGGTGGCGTATGTTGATGGAGTGCCTCGCCGCCGGTCGTTCCATCTCCCTGCCATCGCTGAGTGTTGGCGCCGGCAAGCTGGTGTCACGCGCCACCGGCGCCTATGCCCGGATCCGCAAACAGTTCAATACCCCGATTGGTATGTTCGAGGGGGTGGAGGAGCCGCTGGCGCGTATCGCCGCCAATACCTACATGATGGATGCTGCCCGCACCATGACCGCCGGAGCGGTCGATCTGGGCGAAAAACCGTCGGTCATCTCCGCCATCGCCAAATACAACCTCACCGAACGGATGCGCAAGGTGGTGAATGACGCCATGGACGTGCAGGGCGGCAGCGCCATCTGCATGGGGCCACGCAACTTCATCGGCCGCGTCTATCAATCGATTCCCATCAGCATCACGGTTGAAGGGGCCAACATCCTCACCCGCACCATGATCACCTTTGGCCAGGGGGCGATCCGTTGCCACCCCTATATCCTCAAAGAGATGCAGGCGGCGCAGGATAAAAACGAGGTGCGTGGCGCACAGCAGTTTGATGAGCTGCTCTTCAGCCACATTGGCTTCTCCGTCAGCAATGGTGCCCGTGCCCTCTGGCTTGGACTCACCAATGCGCGCTGGCAGAGTGTGCCGAGTGAGGCTCGTGGCGAGAGTTACTACTACCAGCAGGCGACCCGCATGAGCGCCGCCTTTGCCTTGGTGGCGGATGTGGCGATGTCGACCCTGGGCGGTGATCTCAAACGTAAAGAGAAACTCTCCGGCCGACTTGCCGACATGTTGAGTCAGCTCTATCTGATCTCCGCCACACTTAAACGTTTTCATGATCAGGGCCGTCCGGCTGAGGATCTGCCACTGCTGCAATGGGCCTGTGATGAGTCGCTCTACCAGTTGCAGGAGAGCCTGCGTGGTCTGCTGCGCAACCTGCCGCTACGGCCGTTGGCGCTGGCGCTGAAGTTCATCATCATGCCGTTGGGCAAGAGCTATCACATGCCGACTGACCGGCTTGGCCACAAGGCTGCAGCGATGATTCTCAAACCATCCCCGGCGCGTGATCGTCTTACCGATGGCATCTTTGTGCCCACCAGCCGTGATGAACAGCTGGGGCGCATTGAATACGCACTCACCACCGTCATCGCGGCGGAGGAGATCGACCGCATGTTACGCTCGGCCATCAAAACCGGCAGAGTGCCCAAGCTCAAGGATGATGCGCTGATCGATGCTGGCCTTGCCGCCGGTATTATCGAGCAGAGCGAAGCCGATATTGTGCGCGAGGCAGTGCGGGCGCGCCGTGATGTGATTATGGTGGATGATTTCAGCCCCGATTACTGGAGCGCCAATAACAGGAAGGAGTCTTGATATGAGTAGCAGGAGCAAGGGCCGAGACGTATTTATCGTTGATGGCGCCCGCACCCCATTCCTTAAGGCCGCTGGCAAACCGGGGCCGTTCCCTGCCGCCGATCTGGCGCTGGGGGCGGCGCGGCCACTGATGCTGCGGCAACGTTTTGAGGCGGCCAATTTTGATGAGGTGATCCTCGGTTGTGTCATGCCAGGACCGGATGAGGCCAACATCGCCCGCCTCGTGGCGTTACGTCTGGGCTGCGGTAAAGACGTGCCCGCCTGGACGGTACAGCGCAACTGCGCCTCAGGCATGCAGGCGCTCGA
>JAYWDX010000294.1:0-5608 GCA_043779675.1 Tenderia sp. (SeqCode) | reverse complement strand
CAGTTCCGTCGTCTCTACGGCCAGATCTTCGCCGGAGACGCGCAGTGGGAGGGGCTGCCCATCCCCACCGGTGAGCTGTTCCAATGGCAGCCGGACTCCAGCTACATCAAAGAACCGCCCTTCTTCGACAACCTGCAGCCCACCCCGCCAGGACTGGCGGAGATCCACGGCGCCCGAGTGCTGGTAATGCTGGGCGACTCGATCACCACCGACCACATCTCCCCCGCTGGCGCCATTAGCCGCACCAGCCCCGCTGGCGAGTATCTGATGGCTCAGGGGATCGAGCCGCGCGACTTCAACTCCTACGGTGCCCGCCGTGGCAATCACGAAGTGATGGTGCGTGGCACCTTCGCCAACCCGCGCCTGCGCAATCTGCTGGCACCGGGCAGTGAAGGCAGCGCCACCCGTCACCTGCCCGACGGCGAACCGATGTCGATCCACGCTGCCGCCATGCAATATCAGCGCAAAGCAACAGCCCTTATCGTCTTGGGTGGCAAAGAGTACGGCACTGGCTCCTCGCGCGACTGGGCCGCCAAAGGACCGAAACTACTCGGCATCCGCGCCGTCATCGCCGAAAGCTTCGAACGTATCCACCGCTCCAATCTGGTCGGCATGGGCATCTTGCCGCTGCAATATCTGCACAACAAAACCGCCGCCAGCCTGGGACTGACAGGTGAAGAGCTGTTCAACATCGAGGGCATTACCGAACTAAAACCGTCACAACGGTTGCGGGTGCAGGCCAGCACTGCCGATGGCCACGTCACCACTTTTCTGGTGAGCGCCTGCGTTGACACCGCCACTGAGATCGAATATCTGCGCCACGGCGGCATCCTGCCTTACGTGGTGCGGCAGACACTCAAGCGCTAAACGTCAGCCCCCATCACCGTTTACGGACACCAGATACTGCCACCGCAGGGACTCTGGGCCGTATCGAGATAGGAGCGCCAATTGACGTTGGCATGATCAAAGGTGGCAGTACCGTAGTTATAGGTCCCTGCACCATAGATAGACATTAGTGTGAAGCCGGTTGAAGATAGGCTCGGATAGTAAACACTCTTATAAGTTGCTTGGCCCGTGTAAGCCGCCCAGCCACTGCCGGCCGTCCAGGTATATTTCGAGGCCGTGACATTTTGACCCAGCAGTGGTCCACCACCGACCGGGCGACCACCCGCCGCATCAAAATGGGGACCGGTGGCAGCTAACGCTGTGTCAACAAAATCCAGCTTCAACACAAATTCCGACGCCGGGTTACGGGCATAGTTGGCGTTGACACTCGAGTTACCGATACCGGCAACGGTTGGGTTGACCGTCACCGTGCTGGTACCGATGGTGAGGGGTGTATTGCCAGTATTGTAATTCTGGCCGCGCATATCCGCCTGAAACACGGCGACAATCTGACCGTCATCAACTTTTTGATAGATAAGCGGTTTGTTATTTATATTGTCTTTCAAAAACTCTTGGTAGGCACCATTGCTATTGTCTATCTGACGCATGATGACGCGGGTGGGATTGGCGCTGCCGTTGCCGGTCCAGGCGGCGTTGGTACGCAGTGAATCGGCGCCGGAACCGGCATAGATCTCTGTTTCAACCAGATCATCCTTATTTGCCTGACCATAACTACCGCCATTGATGGCATTTTTATTATTATTAAAGGCACCGGCAAAACCACCACTGTCACTGATACGCGTATTTTCAGACGTCGATTGATACTGACCGGCGGTCCCTGCCCCCGTCATATAAGTCTGCGAAGTCCCCATGCGGATCCAGACATCCTACTTCCAGCTGTCATCAAAATTACCCAGCAACAGATGCCAATAGACATTGCCATCCGTGGCAGTGACGGCCTCCTGGCGGAACGGAAGGGCTGCTGGGCGATCACATCAAACTTGGTCCCGGTACTGCTTCTAAACCAGAAACAGCCACTGTCGGTATAGCCGGTAATGCGACACGAGTTGCCCTGGTCATTATCACCATTACCGAGCGACCCCTTTGAATCCCCAGTATTATCAGTCACGGTGGTATTGGGAGGAAAGTTGAGGGAAAAATCGGCGTTAACCGCCGTACTCCACAACAATCCACACAGCAGCAGACAGAAAGCCCCGTTGGTGATGCCATGCCCGTGGTAGCGCAAAAGCACCTGCAAAACACCTCCTTCATAACCACGACCCCGGCATGTGGGTATCGGCCTGCAGCAGATGAATGTTAATATTCCTTAAGATATACTGGGTTTTACATGGCTCCCCCCTATCAGGAATAGGCGAGGCTTTGAAGGTGCCCATGAACAAAAATACTTACGGATAAGCAATAAAAAGAGCGAGTTAGATATCCGCGCAGCCACTGCGGAAAGAGGCTGTGTGTGTTTGATAACCGCAGGAGAGACCATGACTACTACATCGTGGCCTTAAAACATCTCAAACAAGGGGCAAATAACAATGGCAAACATGTTTTTCAAATATTGTTTTATTTTGGGTTGCCACTGCATCTGGCCGCAGCTTGGGCCGCAGACCCGAACACCCCTCCCCCCAACAGCAGCTTCTCACTCAATTTTCTGCCGATAAATAGCTGGGACGGTCCGCAGAGTAAAAGTAAGATTTTCGCCGCCTGTAGTATTGGAAACCTCCCCATTGGGGTCGGCTCCAAGGGCGACCAGATGTGTGATGACAACAAAGGTGGTCCCAGCTCCTACAAAGACCGCTTCGTCCATGATGGCTACATCCCCGGCACCACACTTTACCTTCAGGAGGTGGATAAAGATTCTGGCATTTGGCACCAGGTGCTCATCGACGAAGCCGAAAACTTCAAGATGGATATATACATCAACATGAGCATGGGCACAGCTGGCCTGGGCCAAGCCAGAGGCATGAGCGGCGGGAAAAACTCCAGCCATGTCTATCCCATCGACTCCAAGCGACAAGACATCACCGGCACTGGCACCGGTGATCCCACACGTGTCCAATATCGCATGCTGATCGAACAGCAGGGCTTTAAAATGGATACGGTTAAGGACAAGTGGGACCGCAAGCCCAAAATCACCCAGCAAATCACCGGTCAGGACATGAAAATGAATGTGCTGATTGACATGAGCAACAGCAGCTATTCAGACATGTTTACCCCTGGAGTTGTCACTCATACCACTGAAATTACTGGCCTTCCGGCCTACAGTTTTGATTCACGTACCAGCACTTCTGACTATGTCACGGCTGGCCGTTTTAAAATCTCTTCAAACGACAAAGATCCAACGTATACCTATGTTGGCGCTCCCCAAGACTATGGTAAAAACCTGAATTGGCTCGAGTACTGGCGTGGCTCCAAATACTGGAAACCGGGTGACCGCTACGGCTACGGTGGTGATTCCGGCGATTCAGGTAACGGCGAAGAAAACAATTGGGGGCCGTAGTCGCAAAGTGAGAGCAAAAACTCTCTTCATTGGCATTCTTTAAAATTAAAAGACCAGCGTAGATGCCGGTCCCGATCAAATCCTATTGGCAAGCTTGGCGGCACTATTCAGTACACAGGGCGTACACCTCCTCAATAGAAGTCTTGCCGTCACGCGCCAGCTGCAAGGCGTTGTCCTGCAGGGTGCGCATCCCTTGCGCGATAGAGAGTCTGCCTATCTCTTGAGCTGATTTTCCATCGGAGATGAGATCGGCAATCTCCGGCGTGATCACCATCAGCTCAGAGACCGTGACCCGCCCCTGATAGCCTGAGTAATTGCAGGTGATGCAACCGCCGCCACGCCGAAACGTCTCGCCCTCCTTGAGCTTGAGCACTTTATAAACGTGAGGTTCCACCTGCTCATCAGCTACGCAATGGCGGCAATTCACCCTAATAAGGCGCTGCGCCATGACGCCCAGCAGGGTGGTGCTGAGCAGATAAGATTCAATGCCCATGTCGAGCAGGCGGGTAACCGTTGAAGGGGCATCGTTGGTATGCAGGGTGCTGAAGACCAGGTGCCCCGTCAGCGCCGCTTTATTGGCGATATGGGCGGTCTCCTCATCCCGAATCTCCCCCACCATGATGACATCTGGGTCATGACGCAAAAAATGCTTCAGCGCCTGAGCGAAGGTATACCCCTTGGCCAATGCAACTTGCACCTGTTCGACCCCCTCCATGTCATATTCCACCGGATCTTCGACGGTGAGGATGTGTTGATTGCGACGTTTCACCTCGTCAAGAATGGCGTAGAGCGTCGTCGATTTGCCGGAACCGGTAGGTCCCGTTACCAAAAAAATGCCGTTGGGGCGGGTGATGAGCCTCTTGGTATATTCAAGATCGCGTTTATTCAACCCCAAATCATTTAACGGCCGGAAACCCGCCTGCTTATCCAGCACACGGATCACCACGCTCTCGCCATTGACGGTCGGGATCACCGAGATACGCAGATCGACCTGGCGCCCCTGGCGCATCATGCGGGCGTGACCACCCTGCGGCAGACGGCGTTCAGATATATCCATCTGGCCAGTGATCTTGATTCGGCTCACCAGCGCTGGCAGCAACGAGCGGTGCAGCGTGCGGACAAACTGCATCTTGCCATCCACGCGATAAAAGACATTAACGCGGTCTTTCTCCGGACGAATGTTGATATCGGAGGCACCGCTGGTCACGGCCTGCAGGATGATGGCATTAAGCAACCGCACAATCGGCTTCTTCTGCGCCTCCTGCTCGATGACATGGACGGCCTCATTTTTTGGATTGAGATAGGCCACTGGGTCGAGCTCAATATCAAGCTCATCCAGAGCCGTAAACTCTTCATGGACACTATAGTGTTTTGAGAGCGCGGCATCGATTTCCTCCCGCGAGGCCATCACTGACTCGATATTCCGCTTAGAGTTAAATCGCAGGGCTTCAAGAGCGGCGTGGTCGAGCGGATTAACCATCGCCACCACCAATGAATTATCAATCTCAGCCAGCGGCAACACCTTATATTGCAAGGCAATATCGGCAGAAATCGCCCCCAATAGGCTTGTATCAATATCAAAGCTTTCAATTTTCACATAGGGGATGGCCAGCTTTTTAGCCAAGGCGATGTTGAGCTGATCGGGTGTCACCAGACCCGATTCAACCAAAATCTGACCTATGTGGCGGCGCCCGGTACGAAGTTCCTTCTGAAAATGCAAGGCATTATCGAGCTGCGCTACGCTAATCAACTGCTCATCCAGCAACACTTCGCCCAGACGCATATCAGACATGCGCCTATGCACCTGCAGCAGTGCACGTAAATCTTTGGCATTTTTAAGTGTATAGGTGCGCATCTATTCCCGGTCCTTGGGTAAAACGTGAAATTATCGGCAAGTTGCCCGAAACCGCCATTCTATTCATTTAATGGCTAGCGGCAAACTAATACCACGCCAAACAACCACATGCTTATTGCATTTTTCTCGGATAATTTTATAGTTCGTTTCATTATCTGTATGAATTTTTGTGTTTTTTATATTACTCACTGCGTCAGGCAGGTGGCAAAAAGCGGGCGGAATAAGCGGCAATAACGTGCCCACCCCCCACTGTCAAATAATTGGCAACGAAATATAAAACCTCCAGACAGCGCCGCTATGGCTTTGTTTTCATTATGGATAACCATAAAACAAGAAAATTGGCACATATTTAGCAT
>JAYWDX010000293.1:0-3979 GCA_043779675.1 Tenderia sp. (SeqCode) | reverse complement strand
GTTAAAGAAACGTGAGTAGAGCAGATGCAGAATGGCGTGTTCGATACCGCCGATATACTGATCGGCCGGCAGCCAGAAGTTGGCACGCGCGTCGAGCATCGCCTCCTTGTTGTCGCGACAGGTGTAGCGGGCGTAGTACCAGCTCGACTCCATAAAGGTGTCGAAGGTATCGGTCTCGCGCTCGGCGGCGCCACCACATGTTGGGCAGCTGCACTGACGCCAGGTGGGATCAGACTTAAGCGGTGAGTGGATGCCATCCACCTTCACATCAACCGGCAATACCACTGGCAGCTGATCTTCCGGCACCGGCACTGCGCCACACGTTGGGCAGTTGATGATCGGGATCGGCGCACCCCAGTAACGCTGACGCGAAACACCCCAGTCGCGCAGGCGATAGGTGGTGCGGCGTTCGCCCTGCCCTTTGCCTTCGAGTGTGTCGGCGATGGCGTCAAAGGCCTCGGCGGAGGTCATGCCGGTGAAGGCGCCGGAGTCAACCAGCACACCTTTATCAGTGAAAGCCGCAGCGCTAAGATCGCTCTTCTCACCGCGTGAAGGAGTGATAACCTCTTTGATCGGCAGGCTATATTTCTGCGCAAACTCAAAATCGCGTTGATCGTGAGCCGGTACCGACATCACCGCGCCGGTGCCGTAACCCATCAATACAAAGTTGGCGACCCAGATCGGCATCTGTTTGCCAGTGAGCGGATGGATGGCATAAAAACCTGTCGCCATGCCCTTCTTCTCCATGGTCTCCAGTTCCGCTTCGGCGGTGCCGGTCTTTTTGCACTCTTCCAAAAACACAACCAATTCAGGATTACTTGCAGCTGCGGCCAATGCCAACGGATGTTCGGCGGCCACGGCAACGTAGGTGACGCCCATCAGAGTATCGGGGCGGGTGGTGAAGACACGCAATTTTTCGTCACGCTCTTCAATGCCGAAATCCACCTCCACCCCTTCGGAACGGCCGATCCAGTTGCGCTGCATGGTGCGCACCTGCTCGGGCCAGCCGCCGAGTTTATCCAGATCGGCCAGCAGCTCGTCGGCGTAGGCGGTGATCTTCATGAAGTATTGCGGGATCTCTTTGCGCTCGACCTTGGTATCACAACGCCAGCAGCAGCCGTCGATCACCTGTTCGTTGGCGAGCACGGTCATGTCGTTGGGGCACCAGTTGACCGCCGAGGTCTTTTTATAGACCAGCCCCTTCTCGAACAGCTTGGTAAAGAGCCACTGCTCCCACTTGTAATATTCGGGGTGGCAGGTGGCGACTTCGCGCTCCCAGTCGTAACCGAAACCGAGGCGTTTGAGCTGCCCCTTCATGTAATCGATGTTTTCGTAGGTCCACTTGGCGGGCGGTACGTTGTGTTTGATAGCGGCGTTTTCAGCGGGCAGGCCAAAGGCATCCCACCCCATCGGCTGCAATACATTTTTACCCAACATGCGCTGGTAACGGCTCACCACATCGCCAATGGTGTAGTTGCGCACATGGCCCATGTGCAGGCGGCCACTGGGGTAGGGGAACATGGAGAGGCAGTAGTACTTCTCTTTGCCTTTGGCTCCTTCGGCATCATCAATGGCCGTAAAGCTCTGATTTTTATCCCAGTACTCCTGGGCATCCTGTTCAACCTGTGCGGGGGTGTATTGCTGGTCCATAGGGGTTCTGATCACTCAAATTCTAACTATATAGTAGCGCCATAGGATACCCGAGCCGCGCCGGGCTTGCACTTTTCCGCGCCTGGCCCAACACTTAGGAGCGTATATATAGTTAAACCCATAAGGAGAAGAGATCATGCGCAACAACAGCCGTACCCACAATGAAAAATTGGTGCATGCCTATAACGCCATGATGCTGCGTGTCAGCCAGACGCTGGCCCACGCCACCGACGCCGTCGGACCCAAGATCCGCCACGCCATCGAGGCAGCCGAGGAGAAGGCGGTAGAGCTGGGCGAACTAACCCGCGAAGAGTCCATCAAGATTGGCGACTACCTACGCCGCGACCTGCAGGATGCTGGCGAGTATCTGGCCAGCCCCAAAGGCGAAGAGCTGGGCGAGTGGCTGCGTTTTGACATCGACCTGATTGAGGCGGAGCTGCTCGCCATGTTTCTCAGCACTGCCGACCAGACCAAACTCGACATGCTCAACTTTGAAGAGCAACTGATCGAATCGACCCAGTATCATACTGGTGAGATAACGGGTCCTGGCACATTGGTATGCGAAGGGTGTGGCGAAGTACTGCATTTCCACGAAACCGGCCACATCCCGCCCTGCCCCAAGTGCCACGCCACCGTTTATAACCGTGGCTGAACGTAGTGACGTAGCGCTCAAGGCGCTGCTCAGCCAACTACTTGCCGTGATGCAGCAGAACAGCGCTGCCATTATCAACGTCCATGACAACAAACGGCTGCATGATTACCGCGTGGCGGTACGGCGCAGCCGTTCACTGCTCGACCAGTTGCCACAGCTCCTGCCAAAACGGATCGAGCAACGCTTCAGCAACCACTTCGCCCAACTCGGCACACTCACCACACCGCTGCGCGACCTTGATGTTGTGCTGCTCAAATTCGATGGCTACCGGGCGCTGTTGCCCGCACACCTACAAAACAGCCTTGATTCAATCCGGCCGCTGATCGAAACAAAACGTCAGCAGCAGCGGCAACTGCTCATCAAACATCTACAATCTGCAGGCTATCGCCGTTTTATCAATAGCTGGCAAACCTACCTGGAGAGTGCGATACCTGCCAATACCACACTCGCCAACGCCAAACGCCCGGTGAAGGAGTTGGCCGACAGCCGCATCTGGCGACTCTATAAACAGGTACTGCAACAGGGCGGCGCCATCACCAAACGCTCCCCTGCCAGTGATCTGCACACCCTGCGCAAGCGCTGCAAAAAATTGCGCTACCTGATCGACTCTTTTCAACCACTCTATCCCGAAAAAAAGATCCAGCACCTGATCGCGCCGCTGAAAATATTACAGGATCATCTCGGTGAGTTTCAGGATCTGTGTGTGCATCACGCCCTTTTCCAGACCCTGGGCGCTGAGCTGCCGGATGCACTGGAAGAGAAGGCACTGCAACGACTCATTCAAGCGCTGGAGAAACAGCAGCGCCAACAGCACAAAGATTTTCACGCCCATTTCAAAAACTTTGCCTGTAAAAAAAACCAGCAACGCTTTAAGGAGCTGTTCAAACCATGAAGGTCATCGCGCTCTACAACATCAAGGGTGGTGTCGGTAAAACTGCCAGCGCCGTCAACCTCGCCTACCTCAGCGCCCTGGATGGTTACCGGACACTGCTCTGGGATCTCGATCCGCAGGGGGCCGCCAGTTTTTACTATCGCGTCAAACCTAAAATCAAAGGCGGGGCAGAGAAACTGCTGAAGAAGAGCGGCGAGCTGGATGGACGCATCAAGGCCACTGACTATGACCGGCTTGATCTGCTGCCCGCCGACTTCTCGTTACGCAATCTCGACCTGCTACTGGAGGATCAGAAAAAACCGACCAAACGCATCGCCAAACTACTGGAACCACTGGCCGATGAGTATGACGTGATCTTCCTCGACTGCGCCCCGAACATCTCGCTGGTCTCGGAAAATGTCTTCCGCGCCGCCGACACCCTACTGATCCCCACCATCCCCACTACCCTGTCGCTACGCACACTCAAACAGATCTATGACTACTTCAGTGATGCGGGATTGCCAACTGAGGGATTGCTGCCCTTCTTCTCCATGGTCGACAGCCGCCGCCAGCTGCACCGTTTGACTATTGAACAGCCACCGCAGCAACCCGTCCTGTTCCTCAGCAGCCACATCCCCGCCATCAGCGAGATCGAGCGCATGGGCATCGACCAGAAACCGGCCTGCACCCACGCCGGCCGCGCCACCCTGGCCTATCGGGCGCTATGGGATGAGGTGAAAAAGAGGGCCGCCATCATCTAACCGTCATATCGTTGTCACACAACCGGACTAGCTTGGGTTCAACAC
>JAYWDX010000292.1:0-5897 GCA_043779675.1 Tenderia sp. (SeqCode) | reverse complement strand
TTCTCCGTCACTCGCTAGCGCTCCTAACTACGAAAGGGCAGACGGCGTAGCCTATCCGGGACTAGCGGCCCTCGCTTCGCTATCCATGGCCGCCAGCGTGGGTAGGAGATATTACGTATCTTTGAACAACCACGGGAACAGCCACTGGCTGGATGTATCTGGCGGTGGTGCTCGACTTGTTCTCGCGCAAAGTGATCGGCTGGCATTTGTCGAACGCGCCTGAGACCGCCTTAATTTTAGCGGCACTCAACCAGGCGGTCATCTTACGAAAGATCACACCCAACACTGAGCTGTTATTTCATTCTGACCCAGGCTGCCAATACATCCGTCATGTTTATCAAGACAGGCTGGCAGACTTGGGCATTAACGCCAGCATGAGTCGGCGTGGCAGCTGTTGGGAGGGTCTGCCTCGCGTAGCGCTTTGGGTACAATGCAGTGATGGAGCGCTGCTTCCGAAGTCTGAAAGTAGAAGCCATCAGCCGCGATCGTTATCAAACCTCAGAGAAACTCGCATGGGCAGTAAAAAAACACATCTATTTTTACAATACCCAACGCATCCATTCCACCATTGGTTCTATTTCCCCCAACCAATGTGAACAACTATTTTTAAAACAGGCTTAACAGACTGTCTGAATTTACTTGACCATTACAATGACCGCGTCGCCTGCCCCCTCTTAACTATCCCCTATTGGTGCAGCCCGAGCCACTTTCAGCCTCACCACACTCAAGATTCACCCCCCCCTGTCGCTATTTCAGAGACACAAATGTAAACAAATATTTCAACGCCGACCGACAAGTGAATTTAGGGGTGTCTAGTCATGAAAACCAATCTGCCCATCACTAATCGCGAAAAAAGCTTTGGCGAGCGCGCCCGCATCATCTCCACCACTGACGCCAAGGGCAGTCTGACCTCTTTTAATAAAGAGTTCTTCGACATCAGCGGTTTTGATAAGGAGGAGCTGCTGGGCAAGAATCACAATGTGGTACGCCACCCCGACATGCCGCCAGCGGCCTTTGCCGACTTGTGGCAAACCGTCAAAAATGGCCACTCCTGGATGGGCATTGTCAAAAATCGTTGCAAAAACGGTGACCACTACTGGGTCGATGCCTTTGTCACCCCCATCAGCGATGGCAACCAGATCAACGAGTATCAATCGGTACGCGCCAAGCCCTCGGCCGAACGTGTCAAGCGGGCCGAGGCCGCCTATAAAAAGATCAACAACAAACAGCAACCCTTCCGCACAGGGGTATCGTTTAGCACACGCCTCTATCTCTCATTCACCGTGGCACTGCTGCCGCTGCTGTTGACGGGACTGATGGTGCCGCAGTCTACATGGCTGGGGGCGCTGCTCTCGCTGATGCTGGGTGGCGGGTTGATATTCTGGCAGCTCCGCCCCCTGCAAACCCTGGTGGAAGAGTCTCGCAAAACCATCAACAACCCGCTGATGCAGCATATCTACACCGGTCGCAGTGACGAGTTCGGCCAGATAATGTTGATGCAGAAAATGGTGAATTCACAGCTGGACGCCGTGGTCTCACGCCTCGGCTTCTCCAGCGACATCCTCAGTACAACCGCCAGCCGTACCAGCGCCATCGCCCAAAAATCGCGCCAGGCGATTACCGAACAGCAGCATTCGATCGGCGAGATCGCCAGCGCCATCACCCAGATGAGCATCGCCGTCGTGGAGGTGGCCCGCAATGCCCAGGCGACCGCCCAAGCCACCCACGATGCCGACGATGAGATCAACAAGGGGCGCCGCATTGTCGCCACCACCATCGACGCCATCAATTCACTGACCGGCGAGATCACCACCACCACCGAGATCATCAACCGCCTCGGTGATGACAGCCAGACCATCAGCGGTGTGCTGGACGTTATCCGCAACATCGCCGGGCAGACCAACCTGCTGGCGCTCAACGCCGCCATCGAAGCGGCCCGCGCCGGCGAGCAGGGGCGCGGTTTTGCTGTAGTGGCCGATGAGGTGCGCACTCTCGCCGTCCGTACCCAAGCCTCCATCGCCGAAATCGAGGAGATGATCGGTCGGGTCCAGGCCAGCACCCAGGCCGCCACCCAGGCAATGGAACAGAGCTGCGCCAAGGCCCAACAGAGCAGCGGGCAATCGTCCACCATCGCCACCTTCCTCGACACCATTACCAACTCGATCAACACCATCACCGGCATGACACTCCAGATCGCCAACGCCGCCGAAGAGCAGAGCGCCGTCTCCACAGAGATCAAAAAGAATGTCGACCGCATCAACAGCCAGTCTGAAGAGTCAGTGGAAATTTCCGCAGAGAGCGGCACGGTCAGCCAGGAGCTGACCGGATTGACGATACAACTGAAGACGCTAGTCAGACAATTCCAGAAAAGCTAAGAACCTGTTTACGATCTTGATCAAGGGATGCAGCGCGAGGCGGAAACGGGCGAAAAAGCGCAGTGTACACGTAGTACATGAGCATTTTGATCCCGTTTCCAACGCGGCGATGCGCCCTTCAGCGAGATCGTAAACAGGTTCTAAGGGCCTATACGACGCGGCAGAGTGGGTTAGAATGGCGGTTTTTGGATCAGACAACCGTTATGACGACCCACTTCATTGATAATCATCAAGCTCTTATCCAGTTCTGCGCCCAACTCAGCGGCAGCCCCTTCATCGCCGTCGATACCGAGTTTGTCCGCGAACGCACCTACTACCCACAACTGGCGCTGATCCAGATCTCCAACGGCGAACTGATCGTCTGCATCGACCCCCTCGCCATTGATGACCTGACCCCCCTCAAAACACTCTTTGCCGACCCGCGCACCACCAAGGTATTCCACGCCTGCAGCCAGGACTTGGAGGTCTTCTACCACCTCTTTGGTGAGCTGCCGACGCCGCTCTACGACACCCAGATCGCCGCCACCCTGCAAGGGCTTGGCGACCAGATCGGCTACGCCGCGCTGGTGCAGGATATGCTCGGCGTCGAGCTGGATAAATCCCACTCACGCACCGACTGGCTGCAACGCCCCCTCAGCGACAAACAGATCAGCTACGCTGAGGATGACGTGCGTTATCTGGCCCAGCTCTACCCGATGCAGCGCACACAGCTAGAAGAGCTGGGGCGGCTGGCGTGGCTCGACGACGACTTCAATCTGATGAGCGACCCCAACCGCTACCGCCCCAACCCGGCCAGCGCCTGGCTGCGAGTCAAAGGGATCAATAAGCTGCGCGGCCTGCAACTGGCTGTGCTGGAAAAATTAGGCGTCTGGCGTGAAGAGCGCGCCATGGAAAAAGATCAGCCACGCCGCCGCATCGCCAGTGACGAAACCCTGCTCGACATCGCCAAGCTACGGCCCAAAAATCTCCAGGCGCTGGCCAAGCTGCGCGACATACCCGAATCACTGGTCAACAAACAGGGCGAATCACTGATCAAATGCATCACCGACGCCGAGGCGCTGCCCCAAGAGTCGTGGCCCAAACTCAATCTGCCGCAACGGCTCAACAGTGCACAAGAGGCGCTGGTGGATGCGCTCCAGGCGATCATGAAACTCAACGCCCAACAGTACCAGATCAGCCTTACCACCCTCACCAGCCACAAGGAGCTGGAAGAGCTGGTGCGCGGTGAGCGTGAGTTGCCAGTGCTGCAAGGGTGGCGCCGCCATCACGGCGGCGAGCAGTTGCTGGAGTTCATGGAGGGCAAAAGCCAGCTCCAGGCCGACGGCAAGGGGCTGACGCTCGTCACGCGGTAAGGGCACGCAGCAGCCAGCCCGAAGAGCAAGGTATGCCGCCTGCCCCCACCCACCCAACAAGAAACGGCAGTCTGACCACGCCAAACATTGTTATCATAACGGCATTTTTTAGCCCTCTTCTGAAGGATAGGATCAACCATGGATAAATCGGCCATTGACTGGAACATTGCCTGCCATCTCGACTATGGCAACAACGTAGGCGAGGTGGTGATTATTGAGCACAAGGACGGCAAGAGCAGTGTCACCAGGCTCGCCAGTAGTCCGGCCAAGGGTGGCGACTTCAACCGCCGCTCGGTTTTCCTGGGTGTTAACGGTCAGGGCGAGGCACTGATCCTGAATCCGGAGACCAAGGCGGTTTCCGCCAGCAAGAGTGTTGAGAGCGACTGCCGCTTTAACTACGCCTATCGCGACCCTGGCTCGGTGCGCCTCTGGTACAGCAACGATGGCGATGAGAACGGCAATGACACGCTCAACTGCGGCAATAACGGCGCGACTGTCACCGTCGCATCCAAGACCAATGGCAACTGCGAGGTGCTGGCGACGCTGCTGGTCGGTCGTGGCCACCATGTCTCGGCCTTTACCCGCCCTATCCCTGGCAATAGTCAGATTCCACACCGCGCCTTTATCAGTAATCTGGAGGATGGCACCTTATCCATCGTTGGTAACGATCCGAGCGACGCCATCACCTTTCTCAAGGTGATCACCACCATCAACCTGTTTGATCCCCGCTTTGAAAAGGAGGGCACGGCGGGTGTGCCTAACAACGCCTTTCCACACGGCATGGAGTTTTCACCTGTGACCGGCAAGGTCTACAACCTCAACAACGGTTACAACAGTGTGGCCGTGATCGATCCGCTGACCTTAGAGGTGGAGCGCAGTGTGCCAATGCCGCTGAGCAGCAACCTGTTGTTGAGCCGTTGTGGCAAGTTTCTGATCGGCAAAGGAGTAGATCGCAAGGCCCATCCAGAACATGTGATGGGGCGTTTGAGTGTACTGGATGTGACCAAGACAGAGGTCAGCACCAGCCTCGAGATCAAGGACTTTTACCCCAGCGTCTACCGCTTTAATCTGGTCGGCGACCGTCTTTATGTCACCGGCACCTCTACCGGCAAGGGCGTCCAGCTGCAAAATTTGCGCAACGATATCGTGCAGCTCTATGACAGCTCTAAATTGCCGGAACTGACACTGATTCATGAGATCCAACTGGAGCCTTGTGCTGCTGGCCGTCGCCCCATCGCCTTTTTGCAACAGCAGCAGGGCACACCGATCATACTCATCCCCAACCTGACCCAGGGCACGCTGGCGGTGATCGACGGCGACAGCCACGAAGTAATGGAAACCATCACCCTTTGCAAGCAGAGCATCGAAGAGTTCAGCTTTGCCTTCTGGGACAAACCTGAGTTCTACGGCGCTTAATAACAACCAGTGTCGCGGGCCTGGCGGTCCGCCTGATCCACTCATTCAATAGATGGTTAATCATGCGTAAAATCAAAACCCTACTACATACCGCCCTACTGATTTGCCTAACGTCACTGCCGCTGGCCCATGCCGCCGAACGTGGTACAGAGATCAACGCCATCATGACCGAAACCGGTTTCGACAAACTGATGGATCATGTGCCGCAATTTGCCCAGAACACCCTGAAGCAGAGCAGTGGCGCACTCGAACCCAAGGTCAGCTCGGCACTGAGCCTGGCCTTCAGCCAGGCCTTTGCCAGCACCGCCGTGCGTAAGGATGTGCTGGCGCTGATTCAGGCCCACTACGAACCAAAACAAGCGGCGGCTTACCTGCAACAGCTGCAATCGCCGCTCGCAAAAAAGATTGCCGAACTAGAACGCAAGACCACTGCCGCTGAAAACCGCAATCAGTTCAATGCCTATGCGGCGGCACTGAAAACCAAACCGGCATCACCTGCCCGCCTTAAACAGATAGCACGACTCGACAAGGCAACCCGCATCACCGATTTTGGCGTGGATATGCAGGCCGCCTTTTTCAAAGCGGTATTCACCGCCGTTAACCCGGTGATGGAAGATGAGATGCGGGTCGGTAACAGCGAAATGGAGGGCATGGTGAAAGAGGTACGCGACTCCTTCAGTAGTGCCCACAAAGAGAGGACACAACTGACCTATCTCTACACCTTTCGTAACCTCTCCGATCAGGAGCTAGAGGC
>JAYWDX010000291.1:0-3269 GCA_043779675.1 Tenderia sp. (SeqCode) | reverse complement strand
AAACGGGCGAAAAAGCGCAGTGTACACGTAGTACATGAGCATTTTGAGCCCGTTTCCAACGCGGCGATGCGCCCTTCAGCGAGATCGTAAACAGGTTCTAACGCCCCACCACTCGACGGCGTAGCGCAGCCGCACCCAGCAACAGCATTCCGAACCAGCCATCCAGGCTACCGCCACCGCCGCCGCTCGCAGACTGACCACCACCGGTGTCAACAGGAGTTTCTGTGCTAACCGGCTTTACCGTCACATTCACCTGCGCCATCACCGGCTTGGCGTCACGCACATCGGAGACCATATAGCTAAAGCTGTCATCACCCAGGAAGCCGTCAGGGGTTGTATAGGTGATGCTGCCATCACTATTGACGATAACCGTGCCCCCCCGTGTTGAGCTGATGTCAGCACCGGCCAGTTGCAGTGCATCGTTATCGGGATCGGTGTCATTGGCCAGCACATGGAGGGTAATGTTCGCGCCGGGTTCCAGCGCTACCGTGTCATTCGCAGGTGTAGGAGCGTTATTGGCAGTCTTGAAGACGGAGACCTTGCCAAGGCCAGGTGCAACCGCGTAGAGATAGGCGCCGTTAGGGGTTGATGTCAGTGATATCACGCCGTTGCCGCCCTCTCTCTCTACCCCAATTAACTCAAGCTTGCGATTCTGCGGCAGGGTGCGGAATACGGCGATGGCGCTCTGTGTTCCAGAGCTGACATAGACCCGCGAGCCGTTGGGGCTGACGATGACGGAAGTGGGGGCATCGAGTTCCCACACCGGGTTGTTTCCGTTGACTCCCTTCGTCCACGTCTCGAGGTAGGTCACTTTGCCACCTATATGATTACGTTCGAAGACCGCCAGGGCCTTGTCGCCTGCCACATAGAGGTTGATGCCATCAGGGCTCAATGCGACTGATCTCGCCCCATTCAATCCTGTTATGTTATCGACACCGTTGCGCAGGGCTTTGACAAAACCCAACTGGCCAGTCGTGGTGTTGCGTGTAAAAACAGCCACTGCATTATCAGTTGCACCAGCCACAAAAAGATATTTTCCATCGGGGGTCAGGGCCATACCTGAACTGCCTGCCAGGCCGTCAATAACACCATCATCACTCTTTGTCTCCACAAGTTTCAGTTCTCGATCAAACACAGAGACCGAGTTCTTGCCAGAAAGATAGAGATTTTTTCCATCACTGCTGATGGCCAGATCGGTTGCATCATCCATAACCTCATAACTTTTACTGAAGCTTAAGCCACCTTCTGAATCGCGGTCATAGAGCGCCACTATTCCATTATTTGAAAACGTCGGCTTGAAGGCTGCATAGAGATGGGCACCATCAGGTGTAACAATCACTTTGACAGGACTATAGGTGCTGCCAAGACCATCAGCTGCAAGCTTGAAGCCGAGATAAGAAGGCTGACCATCAACATCACGCTTGAAGAACCCAATTCCCGTATCAGTCAACGCCGCTACATAGATGTACTTGTTATCAGGCGAGACGGCCACACAGCTGGCGCCGCCAAACCCGACGCTGCTGATGATAATGCCGTTGCTGTGGGTGCCCAAAAACTCAAGCTCACCAGCCTGGACTACAGCCACCCCTGACAATGCTAGCAACATCGCCCCAACCAGCGGGCGCAACAGAGAAACGGGACTTGATCCCATCCACATACCATTCAGCGGTGTGCGATACATTTCAGGCAGACTCCTTAAAACAATGTCAGGGAGATGCACAACGCACTCTTCCTTTATCAATGCGTGAATTTTATGCGGCATAGATTACAGGCGTATGAACAGCCGATAGAAAAGGATATCTAATGAATGTTGAACATCCCGCTCTTTTGTCACAAAGATGTAATCGCTGTGTAACCTTCATTGGTTCTAATCTGCCCTCAACTTTCCAGCAAAGAATGATGTATATGGCAGAGAGAATCTTGGTTGTTGAGGATGAAGCTGCGATCCGCGAGATGTTGTCAATGACATTGATCCGTGCCGGCTTCGAAATAATGGCGGTCGGCAGCGTTTCACAGGCGCGTGGGCTGATTATGGACCGGCGTCCCAATCTCATTCTTCTCGACTGGATGCTGCCGGACACCAGTGGAATTGAGTATGCTCGTATTCTCAAAAAGGATGCCATGACCCGCGAGATACCGATCATCATGGTTACTGCCCGCAGCGATGAGGGCGACAGGGTCAAGGGGCTGGAGGTGGGCGCAGATGACTACATCATCAAACCGTTCTCACCCAAGGAGCTGATTGCGCGCATCAAGACGGTGTTGCGCCGTGGTGCGCCGCCAGAGGATAACCAGATCATTCAGGTAGATGGTATGCGTGTCGATCTCGCCGGGCACCGCGTCATGGTCAACAACATAATTCTTGATCTCGGCCCGACCGAGTTCCGCCTGTTGCACTTCTTCGTCACCCATCCCGACCGTGTTTACAGCCGTGGACAGCTGCTCGACCAGGTCTGGGGCGGCTCAGTCTGCATAGGTGAACGCGCAGTGGATGTTCATATCAGGCGGCTGCGCCAGTCGCTCGCTGTGCACAATCATGATCAGTATGTGCAGACAGTGCGCGGCACGGGGTATCGTTTTTCGATGCTGGTGTGATAGCTGAATGACAATCGAAGAGCGGCGATGCGCCGCCCTTTCGTTTTTTTACAGACTTTTCCCTGCTTCAAACATCTCTTTCAATTTAGCCGCCGGCACATACCCAGAGACAATCTCGCCATTATCCAGGATGATGGTTGGCGTGCCGGTGAGGCCGATCTGATCGGCCAGTCCAATGTTCTTGGCAATCGGATTTTCACAGCTCTTTTTCGTCACCTCATTCCCGATCTTGGCCTCGGCCAGGGCGTTTCGCTGGTCATTCGCGCACCAGACTGACTGCGACTTGATGGCTGATTCAGAATCGATTCCAGCGCGGGGAAAGAGTAGATAACGGACCTCGATCCCATAACCATTCAGCTCTTCGATCTCCTGATGCAATTTACGGCAATAACCGCAGTCCACATCGGTAAAGACAGTCATATGATGCTTCACCTCTTTGGGCGCGAAGATAATCATGCTGTTGCGATCCAGCGACTCCAGCAGCAGACGCCGTGCGGCGGAGCGACTCTCCTCAGTCAGATTCTTCTTCTGGGCAAGATCAAGCACCTCCCCCCGGATCAGAAACAGACCATCAGCAGAGGCGTAATAGATCTCAGTGCCGTACTTCACCTCATAAATCCCTGCAATGGGAGTCTGGGAAATTTGCTCAGCCTGCATAGCCGGAATCGCCTTTT
>JAYWDX010000290.1:0-4357 GCA_043779675.1 Tenderia sp. (SeqCode) | reverse complement strand
TTAAACAACCGGCCAAGAAAATGTCTTGGATATAAAACACCCAATCAGGTATTTTTGGGAATCAACCCACCGGTTGCACTAGCGTGTTGAATCTGCGGTCTATTTAAGGAAAAAAATTCTCAATAACCGTCTATAAGGATATTCGTACTATGTTAAATACCAGCCTGACACAAGTTGAAACTGCAATTTTTCACAACGAAATCGGGAAACAAGAATTTCTCAATTTTACGATTCACAATACAGATATCATAAAAGAGATTGCGCACGAGGCTTTTTAAAATAAGGCAGGCAAAGCTTGGCGCGATTTTCAGTCATTGCTCTTTGATATGAATATTCGGATGATGCGCCAAGGTTTCGGACTGGGTACTGTTCGTTCAGAACATGAATGGATATTGCGCAATACCATCGAACGAGTGGAACATCAGCACCTTTCGCAAGAACAAGTTCCGATGGAAATTAGAAACACTGAAGAACTCATCATGAGAAGGCAGCGTATATCAAAAAAATATTCTCAGAGTTTGAATTAGTCTTGGGTAAGCTGAATCAGGAAAGTTATATCATGATTGATGATGTATGTGCCGATGCTTGGGGGTTTGCAGGGGCAGGCCAGGAGTTTCGATATATCCAAGGGTCGTCTCTATAGTTCCGCCGCTGTTCTTGGTCTTGGCAGTGATTGCAGTGACGCCACAATCGTTTCGTAATCCTTGAAGCCGCGAATCTCTTGAAAGCTCTGCTGTGCCTCGCTGTAGTGATGCCTTAGATAGGTGAGCCACTGCTTCATGCGGGCGGCAATGTAGCGGCCATTGCTGGTATCAAACGGTTTTAGCATCTGCGGTAGTTGCAGCAGCAGGGGCAGGATGTCGTGCCAGGGAATGGTGTCGACGGTCTGCCCAAGTTGTGCGGCTTTTATTTGTTGTGCAAGGCCGGGGTGGGCGAGTGCGCTGCGGCCAATCATGACGTTATTGCTGCCGCTGATTTCGCGACAGCGATGGTAGTCGTCAATGCTCTTGATGTCGCCGTTGTTGATCATGGGGATGGTGAGAATTTCGTTGATCTGTGCCAGCCACTCCCAGCGTGCGGGATGTTTGTAACCATCTACTTTGGTGCGCGCGTGTACGGTGATGTAACTTGCGCCGGCGGCTTGTACGGCTTGCGCGTTTTCCAATGCCAGGTCGCAGTTTTCATAACCGAGTCTGATTTTGGCGGAGACTGGGATGTGGGTAGGGACGGCGGCGCGCACGGCGCAGATGATGTCATGTACCCGGTGTGGCTCTTTGAGCAGTACCGCGCCTCCCGCCTTGCGATTAACAAAACGTGATGGGCAACCAAAGTTGATGTCGATGCCGGGGGCGCCAAGGGCGGCGGCACGGGCGGCGTTTTCTGCCATTGCCTCGGGAATACCACCGAGCAGTTGTACGATCACTGGTGTGCCTGCTGCGGTACGGCCACCCTGGCGCAGTTCGGGGCAGTAGCGGTAAAAAAGTTTGGCTGGCAGTAGCCGGTCGATGACACGAATAAATTCGGTGACGCAGTGGCTATAACCTCCCAGCCCGGTGAGCAGGGCGCGCATGTGGTGGTCGAGTACACCTTCCATCGGGGCAAGATGAATCTTCATTGGCTATCGATGGTGTAGATCACGTCGGCGCCCTGGTTGATGCCCGACTCTGCTTTGAGCTGTAAATGTTGCGAGAGCTGGTAGCGCAGGGTGAAGGTATTGGTGGCGTCGATGAGGCCAACGCCATAACCGACATAGAGGCGTGGCGAGAGGTAGCGGCCCATCACCAGCGAGGCTTGATCGCCTTTGTCCGAGCTTTCGATGCGCATCTCTTCGATGCCAAAACGGTCGCCGATATTGCGGGCGAGGAAATCACCGCCCTTGAGTCCAATGGCCAGCGCAGCTTGGGCCATGAGTGCACCGTCGCTGTTGGAGGTGGTCTGCTCCAGCGGCGCACCGAGCACCAGGTAGGCGAGTGCGTCGGTCTGGTCCATGACGGGTGTGGAGAAGAGTTCAAACTCTGGCTGCCGTAGCGGGCCGTAGACTTTAATACCGGCAGTGATATCCTGAATGTGGCGCACGGCTCGCAGGTCTAACGCTGGATTGGTCACGGGGCCACCGGCAAAGAGCAGACGTCCTTGTTCTATTTCAAGGCGCTGGCCATAGGCGCGATAGCGCCCCTCCACCACATTTAATTCGCCGCTGGCGGCAGTGGCCTTGCCGGGTTCGTCGATCAGTAACATGTTGCCGGTGATGTTGCCCTCAAAGCCGAAACCGTAGAGTGAAACACGATCACCGAGGATGAGGCGCACACGGTTGTGGATACGCCAGGGTGGCAGCGTGGATCTGGGGGCGCCAACAATCACCACGTCGTTTGAGACGGTGGTGGCGCTGCTGAGCTCTTTGGGTTCCAGTCGTGCTTGCGGCACCAGGATCTCACCGCTGAGCCAGATCTCGCGTCGGGCCAGCTTCATTTCAAGATTGGGAGAGATCAGCACTCGTGCTTCGGGGATGCGTGATATTTCGAACATCTCGCCCGTGAGTGTAATACGTGTCGGCCAGCCCTCATTGGCGTTCAGGAGCGTCTCGCCTTTGGCCTCAATGGCGCCTTCGCCGGAGTGCATTTGCAGGCGATAGTTGAGTTTTTCCGTGCCACTGCTCTGAGCCTCAAACGCTACACCGGTGAGTGATAGTCCCAGCCGTGGCACTTGCATGCGACCATCGCGTAGTTGCAGTTTGCCGGTGAGGGTGGGCTGTGCCAGCGTGCCGCCGATACGGCTGTTAAGTTCGATGCGCCCCTGGAGCTCTTGTGCCTCATCAAGCAGATTGCCGATCAGGCCAAGATTGCTGATGTTGGCGCTGACTTCTCCTTTTATGGCCTGATTGGCGATCGCTGTGGTGAGTGGGGCGTAACCCTTCAACTCGAGTGAAGCCCTGATCTGGTCCTGATCTTGGCTCTGGTTGGGAGTTGCCAGCGCCAGCTGTAGCGTTGAACGCAGCCCGCGTTCATCAAGATGGCTCTGCCAGACCCCCTCATTAAAGCGCCATTCGCTATGTTCACCTGTAATAATGGGATAGGAGACGTGACCGCCAGCGACACTGATACGCGCCTCGGCCATGAGTGGCTGCTGTGGTTGGTAACTTAGCGCCGCTTGCAGCGCTGCCGCGCCCTGGATCTGCATCTCCTGCGGTAGCCACGGGCCGAGCAGTGACAGGTTGAGGTGGTCACCCCTAAGTGTCGCCTGCCACTCCCCCTGTTGCTGCTGCACATCGATGCAAAGCAGGCCATTTTGCTGTTGCCAGCAGAGTGGCGCCAGTTTCAGTTGATCACGGCTGGCGTGCAGTGTTGCGGCCTCTTTGAGTTGCCAGAGACCGAGTTCGGTATTGTTGAGATCAGCCTTGTCGACTTTTCCCTGCCACTGCTCAGTGGCTGGATCAAAGCGACCACTGAGTTGCCACTGCGCCTCCAGCTGCGCCATCTTCAGATGGAGTTGCAGTTGGTGGTCGGCCGCCTCGCCCTGGGCGCTGATCTCCATGGCATCGATCTTTTGGCCGACCAGTTGCAATGCCTCGGCTTGCAGTTCGATCAAGATCTGCCGCCAGCTGAAGAGCTGTACTTCAGCGCGCCCCGTGAGTGTGCCGATCTGCTGTCCGGCATAGGCCAGATTTTTGCCATCGAGTTGCAGTTGTAACAGCGGTTCTGCCTGTTTGCCATGGAGCTGGGCTGTGGCCTGCAACGCCCCTTGAACGTCCGGATAGAGTTGCGCCAGTTGTGGCGAATCGAGCTGCACGTTCAAGTTCATGGTTTCACCGACGCTGCCGTGGGCTTCAACGTGTGACTCGGCCGACGTGAGGCTGAGATTTTTGATCAACAGCTGCTGTTGCGCCAGTGCCAGTTGCGCTTGCAGCTGCACTGGATAGTCGCGCAACGTGCCGCTGAGCTGCTTGATATCGACGTCACCCTGCAACCGATGGTTGGCATAACTGCCACGGTGGTGAAACTGCGTGGCGAGATTACCTGGCCACGCCGCGAGTTGTTGTGGTTGCCACACGGCGGGATTGATCCCGTCACCATCAAGCGTGGTCTGCCATTGCAGTTGCGGTTGCCAGAGCACTGTGCCCTCGCCACGCACGCTGGCCCCCAGTGCCGCAAGTGAGAGCTGCGTGAATTTAAGCCCGCGGGTATCACCGCTGAGCGTGACATTGATATCGGCGTTTCCGTCAGGCAGGCCCTGTTGCTCAAGCGCCAGCAGCGGCCAGAGTTGTGTCAGCGCCAACTGTTTGGCTTGCAGCTGCGTCTGCCATTGCAGTGGTTCGCTCCAACGCACCTGGGCGTCGCCTTTAATGGTGCCGTCGAAGGCG
>JAYWDX010000289.1:0-10342 GCA_043779675.1 Tenderia sp. (SeqCode) | reverse complement strand
TTGGTAGAGATTTGATAGCCATAGATATCGAGGTTGTCGGGGTTACCGTCGTTTATGCCGTTGCGGTTATCGCTCCAGACGATATAGTCCCCCGCCATCTTTAGATCATCGGAGACCGCGTAGCGGTTGTAGGGGACATCCAGCACCTCCATGTTCCGCTCGCGCAGAAAGTCGGCCAGTTTGGGGGCAAAGGCATCGCCGACTACCAGAACCTTGATAGGCGGTACCGCTGGTGGCGGGGGGTCTTCATTGAGCGCAGTTCCGCGCAACGGCTCAAAGTTATTTGAGCAGCCCGCCAGCAGCAGTAACAGGAGAGTAAAACTGAATACACGTATCGACATGGAGACTTATTTCAACCAGGGGTGGTGCCTAATTTAATGTCGGCACTGTATCACATTCCCTTTGGCCCCTATAAGCAATAGGGAGTAGTGGGGACGCAGCTGTCAACCTGTTGGACAGCAAACTTTCTTTGTGTTCAAAAAGTGACATATTGGCTATAAGATGGCCCGCTATGTCTACACTTACCGATCCCAATCTCTGGCCCGACCGCTACGGCGACATCCTCTACCGTCACGCCCTGTTTCGGCTGCGCGACCCAATGGCCGCCGAAGAGATGGTGCAGGAGACCTTTCTTGCTGCGCTCCAGGCGCGCGAACGCTTTGCTGGCAACTCCTCGGAGAAGACCTGGCTGGTCGGCATTCTCAAACACAAGATCATCGACCATCTGCGCAAGGCGATCCGCGAACGGCCTCACGATGAACAGCAGCAACCCTTTGACAGCCTGGAAGAGGAGAGCTTTGATGGCCGCGGCCACTGGCAGATCAATGTCGGGCGCTGGTCCAATCCCGACAGCTCACTGGAAAACGAACAGTTCTGGCAGACCCTCAACGACTGCGTCAGCCGCCTGCCACCACGCCTGGCCACGCTCTTCATCATGCGCGAGATCGACGGCCTGGAAAGCGAAACAATCTGTCAGGAAATGGCCCTCTCCTCGACTAACAACCTCTGGACGATGCTCTCGCGGATGAGAATGCGGCTGCGCCAATGCCTGGAGCAGAACTGGTTTGGAAATGGGGCAAGGTAAAAAATCATGTTGAACTGTAAACAGGCCACCCGCCTCGTCTCCCAAAGACTGGAGCACAAACTCAGTCTGGGCCAACGGCTGGGGTTAAAATTGCACCTAATCATCTGCCACTTGTGCCGGAACTACGCCCGCCAGTTACGTTTTTTGCACCGCATCGCCCCCGCCATTGATGCCCACATCGAAGGGCAGGAAGAACAGCACCTCACGCCAGCAGCCAAGGCCAGAATCCAGGCCGAAATGAAACGCCAGCAACACTAACTACTCTGTTGGATGGCCGCTCGAAACACTGCATAATCAGCGCGCCACAATCAGTGGTTATCTGGTCAATGCACTCATGCACGCCACCACCCCATCCGCCCCACCTCACGAATCCGTTTTTAGCACCCTTGTTAATGACTTGGTAAAGCAGGGGTGGAGCACCATTCCGCACTTTTTCCCCCGCCCGCTGGTCACCACCCTACACACCGAACTGCTGCAACATGCCGAACATGACCGGCTCCAGACCGCCCACATCGGCAAGGGCGAGCAACGCACCCTGCGCAGTGACATTCGTGGTGATGAGACCCGCTGGCTCAACGGCGAGAGCCAACCACAGCGCGAGTTCCTGGCACGGATGGATGCGTTACGCCAGTGTCTGAATAGCCAACTTTTTCTCGGTCTCAACGACCTGGAGGCGCACTTCGCCCTCTACCCGCCCGGCACCGGCTACAGTAGACACGTCGACAGTTTTCAAAATAACAACCTGCGCCGCATCACCATCGTCGCCTACCTAAACGAAAACTGGCAGGAACAGGATGGTGGCGAACTGCTGCTCTTCAATGATCAAGATGAGGTGTTTGAAAGAGTGCTGCCCGAGGCCGGAACCCTGGTCTGTTTTGTCAGCGCCGAGATCCCCCACGCGGTGGCCATCACCCAACGGCAGCGCGCCAGCATCGCTGGCTGGTTCAGGGTACGCGATAGCGGCATCTGATCTCCGTTAATTATTCTTTAAGTTTCCAGCGCCACCCTCTGGCCAACCCCGCCACGCTTGATGATAAGCAGATCACTGACGGTTACAGGCAGTTGTAATATCATCTCAAAGAGACCCCTGCAGCGGCGATGTGCTTGTATTACACTCAGAAAGCAACATCACTGCATTGTCGCCTGCAGTAACGGGGAAATCGGCCCCGCGCCACGGTCACCCGTTACCAACATAACCAAGACAAGGAAACCATAACGATGAAATATTGGATGATAGTTGCGCTATCACTCTGTGGTGCCGCCCCGGCATTTGCCCAGGATGAGTTAATGACAAACAGCCTTTGGGGCGACTACGCACTCAACCATCACGCCACGCTCTATCTGGCCAGTACCGAAACCAGCGCTGAAACCAACGCCGCAGGTAATGCCAAGGCCGGCACAACAGCGGTCATGAACAAGACAGAAAAACCTGCCTACGAAGAGCGTTACTTCACTGCTAATAAAGTGCACCAGTATCTCGGCATCGGCTCCATCCTCGCAGCGGGTGGCACGCTGCTGGCTCCCAAGGAGGAGGACGGCGCCCATGAAACTCTCGCCAGAACAGCCGCCGGACTCGGTGTCGCTGCCATCGTTACCGGTCTGCTGTTCCACTGGGATGACTTCAACCTGAGTGACGGTGTCAAAGATACAGACAACCTGCACGTCATGCTCACCACTGCGGGCACCCTAGGTTATTTGGCTGCCGTCAGCGCCGCCCCGGACAGCGGCCACGCCGGATTCGGCGGTCTTGGCGCCATCGCCATGGCCATCGGCATCAAGATGAACTGGTAACCGCACCCAGTCACCGCCCATCTCCCGGATAGATATACAAAGACGAGGACACCATGAAAAAACAGACAACCCTGCTCACCCTGGCCGCAGTAATGCTGCTGGGCGTGCTACCCGCCAGTCAGGCCGCCGACGGTGGCTTCTTCTCCTTCTTCTCGCGCCATAAAGAGGTTATGCCGGTTAGTGACGCAACTTACAACAAGGAGTGTGGCGCCTGCCACTTCGCCTACCAGCCCGACCTGCTACCTGAAGGTTCCTGGCGCAAGCTGATGGATGCCAAGGCACTGACCGACCACTTTGGTGAAAATGCCGAACTCGACGACCAGACCCGCAGTCACATCCTGCAACTGCTAGTGGCTGATCCTGCCGACAAATCCACTTACAAACGCTCCAAAAAAATAATGGGATCACTGACAGCGGGTGCCACGCCGCTACGTATCACCGAAGTCCCCTACATCAAGAGCAAACATGAAGAGATACCCGAGAGGCTGATCACACAACCCCAGGTAAAATCACTGAGCCAATGTGACAAGTGCCACATGGAAGCCGGCAAAGGCAGCTTTGATGATGACACCGTCGTCATCCCTGAACACGGCAACTGGACCTGGTAACGTTTTTTTACTTAATTCTTCACCCCCCTCCCACCGGGGAGAGGGTGGTAGTACCCCTCCTCCTTAACCCCCACATAAACAACCGTTGTCAAAACCCAATCCTGAACTACCTTTATGGGGTCTGCCATCTCATTAAGGAGATTAGCAATGAGTCCTAAACTCAAAAACAGCCGCGCGACCATGACCAAGCGTACTGCCGCGCCTGGAGTCAAAACCGCCCCCAAACCGGCCATCAACCAAGACCATATCAACAGCGACACTCCCATGGGGGCGACACTCACCGCCAACGGTGCCACCTTCAGGGTCTGGGCGCCCAACAAGGGGATTGCAGTCCACCTGCGCATCAGCAACACAAACGACACTGCCGGCCTCCCTTGGGAACCCAGTGCTGACACACAACTGCTACGCCACAGCGACGACACCTGGAGCGGCTTCATGCCCGGCGTGCACGATGGCGATCACTACCGCTTTTACATCGCCGGCCGTGGGGAGCAGCCCTACAAACGCGACCCCTACGCCCGCGAACTGGAGTTCTACGGCTACCCTGACTGCGACTGCATCGTCCGCGACAGCAACAGCTACCCTTGGCATGACCAGGATTACCGCACCCCCGCCTTCAACGACCTGGTGATCTATCAGCTCCACATTGGCCGCTTCTACGCCACCCATGCCGATGGCAGCGACGCCCGCACGGATCGCGTCGGTAAGTTCCTCGACCTGCTCAGTCGCATCGACTATCTACAGCAGCTCGGCATCAACGCCATCCAACCCCTGCCGATTGGCGAATTCCAGGGTCCCTACAGCCTTGGTTACAACGGTACCGACCTCTTCTCGCCAGAGATGGACTATGCCGTCGAAGCCAATGATCTGGCCCCCTATCTGGCCAAGGCCAACACCCTGCTGGCGGCCAAAGGATGTGCACCGCTGGCAGAGCAACAGCTCGGAGGGCAGATAAACCAGCTCAAGGCGCTAATCGACATCTGCCACCTCTACGGCATCGCCGTCATTCTCGATGCGGTCTACAACCACGCCGGCGGCTTTGGCCATGACGACCAGAGCATCTACTTCTTCGACCGCCCCTTCACCGGCAACAATAACGACAGCCAGTACTTCAGCGACAAGGGCCACGCCGGTGGACTGGTCTTTGCCTACTGGAAAAAAGAGGTACGGCAATTCCTGATCGACAACGCCAAGCTCTTTCTCGACGAGTATCACGTCGACGGCTTTCGTTACGACCAGGTCACCGTCATTGATGACGATGGCGGCACCGAGGGGTGGCGCTTTCTGCAAGACCTCACCAATACCCTGCGTTTTGTCAAACCCACAGCCATCAACATCGCCGAATACTGGCGCGACGATCAATCATGGGCCATACGCAACGCCTCACAAGGCGGTGCCGGATTTGATGCCGTCTGGTATCCCGCTCTGCGCGGCACGGTGCGCAATCTGCTGGCCCAGGCCGCCGCCGGGCAAAACGCCCTGCTCAGCATGAATAGCCTGCGTGACACCCTCTACCGCCCGGCAGGCTTCAGCGCCGCCTGGCGCGCCGTGCAACATCTTGAAAACCACGACCGCCAGCGCCGTGAAAACAGCAACGACCGCGAACCCCGTATCGTCGCCCTCACCGACAGCACCAGTTCACGCTCCTGGTACGCCCGCAGCCGCGCCCGAGTCGCCAACGGCCTGCTATTAACAGCCCCCGGCATCCCCATGCTCTTTATGGGCCAGGAGTTTCTCGAAGATAAATATTGGAGCGACAGCCCCGACAGTGACGCACTCATCTGGTGGCAGGGGCTAGAACACGATCCACACATGGCCAACCACCTGCTCTTCACCCAAGAGCTACTCAAATTACGCAGCGAACAACCCGCCCTACGCGGCGAAGCTATCAACGTCTTTCACACACACGAGACCAACCGCGTCATCGCCTGGCACAGATGGATAAAAGGGGTTGGCAAAGATATTGTGGTCGTCGCCAGCCTCAACGAATCAACCTATAACAACTATCAAATAGGAATGCCACAAGGCGGAGAGTGGCGCGAACTGTTTAACAGCGATGCCTACGACAACTACCCCAACCCACAGGTGTCAGGCAACAGCGGCGCCATTTATGCGAACGAAAGTCCAATGCACGGACTGCCCTGCTCAGCCAACATAGTCATACCAGCAAATGGCATTTTGATTTTTGCACTTGGTCACTGAAACCGCCTGGATTTTAATATGATTCAATTAGTGTAAATAATCACACCAGGATGGCGGGCATATGCCCGCCATCCGGTTAAAAAAACATTATTTGACCAGGTATATCATCGTCGCGCCACCCACTGTCGCGCCTTGTGCATTTTGCTGCGCCACCTGAATGAATAACTGCTCGCCTTTTTCGGCGGCAGCCGGAATTGTGGTCCGCAATGACAGCGGATAAATGCTGTTCGGCGACTTCTCCATCTGCACCGTGACCACTGACTCTTTCACCTCCACGTAGCGTTTATCGTCGCGCAGGATGACATCGCCGCCCTTGACTGTCACATTACCCAGCTTGCGCACCTTCAAGCAGTCGAATCGCGAGCTTTTTTCCAGTGTCAGCACACCCGTGCAGCAACCCAAACGGGTTTTGACACGGGTACGCTCCAGGAAAACCAGACCATCGTTGCCGCACTCATCCTTATGCTCATCCTTATTAGTTGGCTGCGTCTCGAAGTCCACTAGCGGGAAGGCGCTTCCGTCATCATCCAGCGCCAGCAGCAGTGGCATGGCTTTGGGCAGGCGACTACGATCAATGACAACGGACATCACACGTTCGGCATTAAACAGACTGCCGGCGATAAACGGAAATGAAAACGAGGCGCTCGCAAACACATCAATGACGGACAAATTTCGTTGTGCAAAATTGTTTTTTCGAACAACGATATTTCCAAAAGAGAGATCCGATGTAGTGTAAGCATAATCGTTGTCAGCCGTGACTTGAGCCAACAGGCAGGGATGCCAAGGGTTACTGGTCTGCCAACCGTAAAGGCTCTCTACCTGCGCGGCCGAGATCGAGAATTTTGCAATAACAGTGGTTCTCGCCGGCACAGACGCAAAGTTATTGATGATCGGCGTTGGGCTGACATGCATGGCATCAATAGCAGTCCAATCATTGGGATAGACAAACTGGAGGCCAACATAGGGGGTGATTCTGAAATTAACCGCCACGTTTCGTGCGTCACGCGGCCCATTATTGGTGACCCGCACATAGATGTAATTCATCTGTCCACGCTCAACATTCTTGGACTGCGATGGATTGGATGGATTAAAAACATTATCGTCAGTGATTCGCACAACAATGTCAGAAAAGTCCCAGAAATTGGCTGACGTAGAAGGCTCGACACCCGTATCACCAGGCCAGTCCTTAATCATGACATCGGCCACATCAAGTGATCTGAACGCATTGATCCTGCCGTATCCCATCTCCTGATTCCAGGTGCCATTAGGCCGTCCGGCGGTTTCAGCATAGGCAACCACGCCAGTTTTTTGAGCCGTCCGCTCAATGAAGTTTCTGATCTGCGTACTCGTCAACGCAGGATATTGGCTGCGGATCAGTGCCGCTAAACCGGCGACATGCGGCGTCGCGGACGATGTGCCGTTGAATGTCATAAAGTAGTCACCAGCGGCGCCAGCAGCCGGGTTGAACCCGCCGTTGCCCTGAATATCAGTCGTCGGAATCAAGACGCCGGGGGCAACGACAGACATCTCGGTACCAAAATTCGAACCCCACCAATTTTCTCCGTCAGGGCTGGCGGGATTTTTGCGATTATCAATCTGATCCGAGGCACCGATTGCCATCACGTTTGGATGGCGGGCAGGATAACCGATGCCATTGACGTTGGCGTTGCCGGTAGCGGCACATAACACCACATTGGCCGCAAATGCGTTCGCAAGTGCAGTGTCCACAAGGGCAGACTGTGGAATCGTAAAGCTCATGCTTATCGAATCAGCGCCCTGGGCGACGGCCCAATTCACACCATTGGCAATCTCTACGTCGGAAAATGTGCTTATGGCCAACGGTAAAATACGACAAGCTCCGGCAACACCCGTAACACCTGCAACATTATTAAAAGTAGCAGCGGCAATACCCGAACAGCAGGTACCGTGCCCGGTACTTGTGCCAAAGTTATTCGGACTGCCATCGCTCACCATGTCACCGAGATCAATGCCGGGCCCCGCCAACTGGAGGTCAGGATGAGCAAGGTCAGTGCCTGAATCTATGACGGCTACCACAACGGTGTTGTTACCCATGGAAATGTCCCAAGCCTGCGGCCCTTGGATCTGCGTCATGTTCCACTGCTGTGCAAATAAAGGGTCGTTCGGCACAGCACACCAATCAACAAGCATTGGCATAGTCTCTAACTGAACATCGATTACAACCTTGTCATTGGATTCCTGCAAACGCTGCTTAATCTGATAGGCATTGACCTCACGTGGATTGGTGATGATGAAATAGCGGTAACCGTTGAGGTACTTGGACTTTTCTACCACCTCTTGCAGCGCTGGGACGGGATCGCCGGTGGCCGCCGCCGCAGCAACTGCATTGTGGAAACCGTGCGTATTGACTTCGGGCTGACGCTGCTCGAGTAGTTTGACGACGACCACGTTGGGAAGCGGCGCCACCAATCCTTTTCGGCCTTCCTCGCCGGACAGCCGGTACACTGGGCCAATCCAATCCAGCCCCAACTGCGTGGCGGCTTCTTCTATTTTCTGGTAACGGGCTTCATCAATGGGGAGATGCGACCGCACCCAGAAGCGCTTGTCGGTATGATTGACGCGCTCGCCCGGAGCTGCCTTGTCCTGGGTATCGGCTTCCAGGAACAGATCAAGTGCTTTGACAAAGCGCTCGATTTCCTCGCGGGCAACCGGCTCCTGGAATGCCAGCAAGAGGCGGTTTGTATCCAGAAACAGGGGTGCACCGGAACTATGTGTCATTTGTTGCGGGAAATTTTTCATGATTATTTTCTCCTCATATTAAAGTCATTTACAATGTTCAGAAATCACAATGTATTGAAATTTACTCTTGTTTTCTGTCAACTATCCCACCATAAATATGTGAAATAATTCACACCTACCAATAGGGTTTACGTTGAAGCACAAAAGCATCTCTGATAAGGCATATCAGGCAAATTGCAGCCCACCTGCGCTTCACCCAAGAGCTATTCAAATTACGCAGCGAACAACCCGCCCTACGCGGCGAAGCTATCAACGTCTTTCATACACACGAGACCAACCGCGTCATCACCTGGCACAGATGGATAAAATGGGTTGGCAAAGATATTGTAGTCGTCGCCAGCCTCAACGAATCAACCTATAACAACTATCAAATAGAAATTCCATAAGACGGAGAGTGGCGCGAACTGTTTAACAGCAATGCCTACGATAACTACCCCAACCCACAAGTGGCAGGCAACAGCGGCGCCATCTATGTGAATAAAATTCCAATGCACGGACTGCCTTGCTCAGCCAACATTGTCATACCAGCAAATAGTGTTTTGATTTTTGCGCGGGTGGGGAAATAACAGACAAGCAAAAAAACCACAACCTGTAGGATGCAATGAATCTCCTGATTCCCACGTTCCTGCATGGGAACCCATATCTCAGCCAATATTAAGCACTGTATGAATCCTCACGCGAAAACGCAGAAATGGGAGCAAGAGCTCATCAACCTCTATAGCCTAAATACAATCAAGTCCAAACTACGTGCCAAGAATGAAACACAACACTTTTGCGGCATCGGGCATCGCTTCGACCACTGGCCAGCCGTGCATTGGGCATTGGGCATTGGGATCGTCACACATGAATGTGTTACCCCAGTCGATGAGATGAGGATCAGCGGTTTTCCCTTTAGGTTTTCGAAGGAGTGGGCAATCACTAAAGCGATTCCATTGTTATCCGATAGCGCTCAAACTAGCACTGAACTTGTATTAACAAAAAACGTATTTGCACTGCCCCAGGAGTTTTTGCAATGCCCCACCGTGCCCACCTCTTTTCACTGCATATTGGCAATGCCCTGCACGAGAGCTGTGTGACTGAGCGTTATAACTGGCAGCGATTTATCAAAGATCTGATGGCGGGGGTGTCGGTGGGCATCATCGCCATTCCCCTGGCAATGGCGTTGGCAGTCGCCAGCGGCGTGGCGCCGCAGTATGGCCTTTATACCGCCATCATCGCCGGTTTTTTAATCCCGCTGACCGGCGGTGCCCGCTACAACGTCTCTGGCCCGACGGCGGCCTTTGTGGTGATTCTCTTTCCGGTGGCGCAGCAATTTGGGCTGGCGGGGTTGCTGCTGGCCTCGGTGCTGGCAGGGGTGATTTTGGTTGCGATGGCGCTGCTGCGGTTGGGGCGGCTGATAGAATATATCCCGGAGGCAGTGACACTCGGTTTTACCGGCGGCATCGCGATTGTAATTGCCACCCTGCAACTGAAGGATTTTTTTGGTCTGACGCTGGCTGAGATGCCAGAGACCTATATCGGCAAAGTAGAGGCACTGGTACTGGCGTTATCCTCTTTCTCGATAGCCGAACTGACCATCGCCGCCGTGACCTTTATCACACTCATGCTTTGGCCACTGTTAAAGACAGTCGTGCCACCGCACCTGCCTGCCTGCCTGCCTGCCTGCCTGCCTGCCTGCCTGCCTGCCTGCCTGCCATCATCGTCGCCAGTCTGCTGGGGGTGATGATGAATGTTTTTGATATGGAGGTGGCAACCATCGGTTCGCGCTTCAGTTACACCCTCGCCGATGGCACGCTGGGCCATGGCATTCCACCGCTGCTGCCGGAGTTCCAGTGGCCATGGCTGCAACCGGGGCCTAACGGTCAGCTCTTTGAACTCA
>JAYWDX010000288.1:0-4135 GCA_043779675.1 Tenderia sp. (SeqCode) | reverse complement strand
TCGTAACGTAGCACGCGAGAAACATCTGCAACGGGGTAAGCTGCTGGTGCGCGACCGCGTCAGGCTATTGTGTGACACTAAAACCCTCTTCATGGAGTTTTCAACCCTCGCCGCCCTCGGCCTGTATGACAACGAAGTACCCAGTGCCGGCATCATCACCGGCATCGGCATCGTACATGGGCAAGAGGTGGTGATCATCGCCAACGACGCCACCATCAAAGGTGGCACCTACTACCCGATGACGGCAAAAAAACATCTGCGCGCGCAAGAGATCGCTGAACAGAATCGCCTGCCGTGTATCTATCTGGTCGACTCCGGCGGTGCCTTCCTGCCGCTGCAGGATGAGGTCTTCCCCGACCGCGACCACTTCGGCCGTGTTTTCTATAACCAGGCACGTATGTCGGCGCAAGGGATTACGCAAATCGCGGTGGTCATGGGTTCTTGCACCGCCGGTGGCGCCTATGTACCAGCGATGGCCGATGAAGCAATCATCGTGCGTGGTCAAGGCACCATCTTTCTCGGCGGCCCGCCACTGGTAAAGGCAGCTACTGGTGAGATTGTTGGCGCGGAAGAGCTGGGCGGAGGCGATGTACACAGCAAAATTTCAGGTGTGACTGACCATCTCGCCGATGACGATAAACATGCGTTGCAGATCGCCCGCGACATCGTCGCCAATCTCAACTATCAAAAACGTGGTCTCATCACCCGGCAGGCAACCGTTGCACCGCTCTACCCCGCCGAAGAGCTCTACGGCATCGTTCATCACGACATGCGCAAACAGTATGACGTGCGTGAGGTAATTGCACGGTTGGTGGATGGATCCGAGTTTCACGAGTTCAAAAAACAGTTTGGTGTCACGCTGGTGTGCGGCTTCGCCCATCTGCACGGCTATCCTGTGGGTATTGTTGCCAACAACGGCATTCTTTTTTCTGATTCAGCACTGAAAGGCGCGCATTTCATCCAGCTCTGCAACCAGCGCGGTATTCCACTGCTATTTTTACAAAACATCTCTGGCTTTATGGTCGGAAAAAAATACGAACACGAAGGTATCGCCAAACATGGTGCCAAGATGGTTACTGCGGTGGCGTGTGCCGAGGTGCCAAAATTTACCGTCGTCATTGGTGGTTCATTTGGCGCTGGCAACTACGCCATGTGTGGCCGCGCCTACGGTCCACGACAGCTGTGGATGTGGCCCAACGCCCGCATCTCCGTTATGGGAGGAGAGACCGCTGCCAACCTGCTCACCACCGTCAAGCAGGAGAGTCTGGCAAAACAGGGCAAGCGCTGGGAGGGTAAAGAGGCCGAGACTTATGCCAACACTATCCGCGAACAGTTCGACCGCCAGGGTCACCCCTACTACGCCACCGCGCGATTGTGGGACGATGGCATTATCGATCCTGTGCAGACAAGGGACTATATCGGCCTCGGCATCGCCGCCGCACTCAATGCGCCGATCAACAAGACTCACTACGGCATCTTCAGGATGTAATTTAATGAATCAACTACTGCTGATGAGTACCGATGGACGTGGTATTTGCACCCTCACCCTCAACCGCCCCGAGTGCCACAATGCACTGAACGGTGAATTGATCGGCGTACTGACTGACGCGCTCGATGAGTGCAACAAGAATAAAAACATACGTGTTGTTGTGATGACAGGGGCAGGCAAATCATTCTCCAGCGGCGCTGATCTGGAGTGGATGCGCGCCTCGGTCAACCATGACGAAGCAACCAATCGTAGCGATGCACTACAACTCGCTATCCTGCTGCGAACAATATACAACCTGCAGAAACCGACCATCGCCCGTGTCAATGGATCATCTTATGGTGGCGGCCTTGGCATCATCTCCTGTTGTGACATCGCCATCGCCACCAGCAGCGCACAGTTCGCTTTCACCGAGGTGAGGCTTGGACTGGCACCGGCAATAATTTCACCCTACATTTTAATGAGCATCGGCCCACGCCATACACGGCGACTCTTCCTGACCGCAGAACAGTTCAACAGCAGCGAAGCGCTAAACCTGCAACTGTTGCATCAAGTTGTGGCCGATGAAAAGCTCGATGAGAGTATTGAAAAAACTGTTCGCCAATTACTCAAGGCAGGCCCGGAAGCGATCAAGGCGTGCAAGCGGCTTATCCCACGTCTTAGCAACGATGAGATTGATAGTGAACTGGTAGCGTTGATTGCTGCTCTGCGAACATCTACTGAAGGGCAAGAAGGATTGACTGCATTTCTCGACAAGCGCAAACCAAACTGGATAGAAGAGTAAGCAGCCATGTCGCTACCAGAATATGTAAAGATCGTTGAAGTCGGTCCCCGCGATGGTCTGCAAAACGAACCGAACATTATCAACAGCGCCACCAAAATCGAATTCATCAACCGCCTCGCCGCTACCGGGCTATCTGTTATCGAAGCGACCAGCATGGTCAACCCGGCGCGCATTCCACAACTGGCCGATGCCGAAGCGGTCTACACCAATATCAACAAACAACGTGGCGTCAGCTACCCAGTGCTGGTGCCCAACATAAAAGGGCTGGAGCGGGCACTGGCAGTGGGGGTTAAAGAGATCGCACTCTTCACCTCCGCCTCCGAAAGTTTTAACCAAAAGAACATTAACTGTTCGATTGCCGAATCACTGCAACGGTTTGAACCGGTGATTAAACTGGCCACTCAACAGAACATCGCGATTCGCGCCTACCTCTCCTGTGTGCTCGGCAGCCCTTATGACAACGATGTAAAACTCAGCAACGTCGCCAGCCTCGCTGAACAGCTCTACACCATGGGCTGTTACGAGATCTCATTAGGCGACACCATTGGAATCGGCACACCACTCAAAGCGCGTGAACTGGTGCTGACTGTGGCGGAACGTCTGCCACTGGAACATCTCGCCGTGCACTTTCACGATACCCGTGGCCAGGCACTGGCCAACATCTTCGCCTGCCTTGAGGAAGGCGTGTCGATTGTTGATTCATCCGTCGCTGGCTTAGGCGGCTGCCCCTACGCCAACGGTGCAACGGGGAATGTCGCCACTGAAGATCTGGTCTACATGTTAAAAGGTCTGGCGATAAAAACCGGAGTTGATCTTGATGCGCTGGTGAGTGTTGGCCGTTTTATCTGTGAAAAATTGGGACGTGAGAATCAGAGCAAAACCGGAAAAATTGGAGCACACAAATGAACTTCAATCAATGCAAAGCACTCATCACCGGTGGCGCCTCTGGGCTTGGCCTAGCCGTAGCAAAACGTCTGCTCAAGGCTGGCGGCAAAGTAGTCATACTCGACATAAAACCAGAACAGAGCCGCGCCACCGTTGACACACTCGGCCCACGTGCACACTTTTTTGAAGCCGACGTTACATCCGAAGAGGCAGTAGACCGAGCCGTCGCCGCCGCAGCCACAACACTCGGCGAGATCACCCTGGCAGTGAACTGTGCCGGCATTGCCCCTAGCCGCCGTGTGCTCGCCCGCGTTGGGCTAATGAGCACAGCAGAGTTTGAACGCACCATTCAAATCAATCTCATCGGCACCTTCTCCGTCTGCCGCGCCGTTGCCAACGTCATGCAGCACAACACAGCACAAGGGCCAGATGGCGAACGTGGCGTCATCATCAACACTGCCTCCATCGCCGCCATGGAAGGACAGATCGGCCAGGCCGCCTACGCTGCATCAAAGGGCGGCATCGTCAGCATGGCGCTGCCACTGGCGCGCGAATTCGCCCGCATCAGCGTGCGTGTCATGACCATCGCACCCGGCATCTTCGAAACACCGATGTTCGACACCCTCGCCGTCGAAGCCAGCGAAGCACTCGCCGCCAACATCCCCTACCCCCACCGCCTCGGACAACCCCACGAGTTTGCACAACTGGTACAGCAGATTTATGAGAACCCAATGCTGAATGGGGAGGTAATTAGATTGGATGGAGCGTTGCGAATGCAGCCGAAGTAGTAGCGGGGAGGCGTTAGGTTGCGCTACGTTAACCCGACGCTATAAATACTCAATAAAAAAATATATTAGCAGGGAGTGTTGCTCTTATTTTGGCGCGCAGATTCAACACGCTAGTGCAACCGGTGGGTTGATTCCCAAAAATACCTGATTGGGTGTTTTATATCCAAGACATTTTCTTGGCCGGTTGTTTAA
>JAYWDX010000287.1:0-3330 GCA_043779675.1 Tenderia sp. (SeqCode) | reverse complement strand
AAACGGGCGAAAAAGCGCAGTGTACACGTAGTACATGAGCATTTTGAGCCCGTTTCCAACGCGGCGATGCGCCCTTCAGCGAGATCGTAAACAGGTTCTTAAGGCGTAAAACCCAGGTCGCCACGGTGGTTGGCGCTGGCCATCTGCACACTGTTGAGTGGCGGTCCGTCGCCACCGCCGCCCAGCATATAGATGTGGTTTTTGTCTGTGGCCACCGCGTAGGCGCTGCGTGACTGCGGTAGCGGCGTGGTGTAACGCCACGATGCCAGTTTGCCGCTGGTCTTGATACGCGCCACCTCAACGCTGTTGAGACGATCACTGCCGGTATGACCGCCCGCGATGTAGAGATAGTTGTTGAGGGTAAAGGCTTCGGCCACCAAGCGCGGCGTGAGCAGTGCATCTGGTTCGATTTGCCAGGGCGCTAGACTCTGGTCGGGTTGAAACCGGCTCGATTCGACATCGCCATAACTGGCCTGAGTTGGATCACGCATGTGGCCGCCGAGCAGATAAAGGGTGTCGCCGTGGCCTGCGGCGGAGTGAATGTAACGATCAATAATCGATTTGTGCTGCTCTACCTGCCAGGTGCCGAGTGTGCCGTCTGGATTGAGTGCGGCACGTTCGGTGGATTTGAGAAACTGGCCATCGTAGCCACCAATAGCGTAGAGCGAATTGTGATGCAGCACTACCTTGAGGCCGCGCCGCGCCGCGCTGTGCTCATGCGGCTGACCATCTGCCACGGCCCCAATGAGCCATCACCGTTGATCTGGGCGCACTCCACCGAGTCGAGTGGATAATTCTCGTGGCCCCGCTCACCACTGCCACCGCCAAGGGTATAGAGCCAGCCATTGGCAGCCGCCACGGCGTTGTAGAAACGCCCTTTGTTGAGATCGCTGCTCACCTGCCATGGCCCGAGTCTGCCGTTGTTCCCTATCTGTGCATATTCCACGGTTTGTACGTAGTGACCCTCGCCATCAATACCGCCGACGATGTAAAGATGGTTGCCATAGACTACCGCTGCCGGTGCCCGGCGGGCGTATTTAAATGGTGGTTCAGTTGTCCAGCCACTCTGCCATTGTTGATTTTTGGGCTGGGTGGATGAGCCGCTAACCAGCCAGGTGACGGCTGCGATTAGCAGCGCGAGGCTAATGACGGGGATAACAAAACGTTTGAACATGGTTTTAACTGGAGGATGTAAGTGCCAGCAGAGTCTACAGACTCTGCTGGTATTGCGACAGCGGTCGATCAACCAAAGACGACGGCAGCCACATCCTTATACTGCTTTGCAAAATGCACCGTCATGCCGTTGCGGATGTGCTCCGGCAGCTCTTCATAATCCTTGCGGTTGGCCTCGGGCAGAATCACCTCCATGATGCGGATGCGGCGGGCAGCGATTACTTTTTCGCGGATGCCTCCAACGGCCAGCACTTGGCCGGTGAGGGTCAACTCACCGGTCATAGCCAGCAGCCGTGGGACCTTTTTATTGCGCGCCAGTGACAGCAGCGCGGTGGCCATGGTGACACCGGCGCTGGGACCATCCTTGGGGGTGGCCCCTTCGGGGACGTGAACATGGATGAAGGCCTTGTCGAAGAAGTCGCCGCTGCACTTGAGTTCCTTGAGGTGTGAGGAGATGAAGCTGTAGGCGATCTCTGCCGACTCTTTCATGACATTACCGAGATTGCCGGTGAGTTTGAAACCACGGTTGTTGCTGTGGATCTGGCTTGCCTCCAGTGTGAGTGTGACGCCGCCGAGTGAGGTCCAGGCCAGGCCATTGACGATGCCGACGCCGGCAGGAGGCTTCTCCTGTTTGAAAAAGGGCTGGCCGAGGTAGTTCTGTACATCCTTGATGGCGATGCTTTTTTGTTTTTTGGTCTTGGGGTTGGTGACAAAATCAACCACCACCTTGCGCACCATGCGGCCGAGTTTTTTCTCCAGATTGCGGACACCGGCTTCGCGGGCGTAGCCTTCAATAACGTAGCTGAGGGCGGCGTCTGAGATCTTCAGTTGGCTCTTTTTCAACCCCGCCTTATCCAGTTGTCGTGGCCAGAGGTGATGTTTGGCGATCTGGACCTTCTCATCGGTGATGTAACCGGCGAGGCGGATGATTTCCATACGATCGAGCAGTGGCCCAGGGATGGTATCGAGGGTATTGGCGGTACAGATGAAGAGCACCTTAGAGAGGTCAAGACGGACATCAAGGTAGTGGTCGAGAAATTCGGCATTCTGCTCCGGATCGAGCATTTCGAGCATGGCGGAGGCGGGGTCACCCCGATAAGAGCTACCGACCTTGTCGATCTCATCCAGCATGATAACGGGGTTGGCGGTGCCGACATCCTTGAGTGCCTGCACCACCTTGCCGGGCATGGCGCCAATGTAGGTACGGCGGTGGCCTTTGATCTCGGCCTCATCGCGCATGCCACCGAGAGAGAAGCGATAAAACTTGCGGCCAAGGGTGCGGGCAATGCTGCGACCAATCGAGGTTTTACCGACACCGGGCGGGCCGACCAGCAGGATGATAGAGCCTGAGATCTCACCCTTGAGGCTACCCACAGCCAGGAATTCGATGATGCGCTCTTTGACATCGGCCAGGCCGTCATGGTCCTCATCAAGGACGGTGCGCGCCTCCTTGAGGTTGAATTTGTCTTTGGAGTGGATGCCCCAGGGGAGGGTGGTCATCCAGTCAAGATAGCTGCGGGTGACGGCATACTCCGGCGAACTGGAGTCGAGTATGCGCAGCTTGTCCAGCTCCTCGTCGATGACTTTCTTCGTGGCAGCAGGCACCTTGAGTGCTTGAATGCGAGTGTTGAATTTGTCGATGTCGGCTTGGCGATCATCCTTAGAGATGCCCAGCTCTTGCTGGATCACCTTGAGCTGTTCCCGCAGGAAAAATTTGCGCTGATGGTCGCTGATCTTACGCTCCACCGATTGCCGGATCTGGGCCTGGAGTTTGGCTACATCCAACTCCTTCTTGATCAGGATCAGCACCTTCTGCATGCGGCGGCGGATGTCGACAGTGTCGAGAATGTCCTGTAGCTCCTCTTTTTCCGCAGTAGTTAGGGCAGCGGCAAAATCGGTCAATGGTGAGGGCTCGTTGGGGCCGAAACGGTCGAGGAAGTAGCGCAACTCTTCACTGTAAAGTGGATTGAGCGGCACCAACTCCTTGAGTGTATTGATGATGGCCATGGCATAGGCCTTGGTCTGGCCGCTGGCAGGTTTTTTATCCTCGGGGTACTCGACACGTGCCAGATACGGCGGTTCAGTAGATAGCCATTCAACCACGCGAAAGCGTTGCAGCCCTTCGGCGATAAACTGGATCTTGCCATCAGAGCGCAT
>JAYWDX010000286.1:0-5368 GCA_043779675.1 Tenderia sp. (SeqCode) | reverse complement strand
TGCTCCTCATACTTTGGTCGGTGGAGGGAGCTACGATAATACCGCAGCTTGCCCTTCTACCTTGACCTGTGAGTTGCACTTACGAGTTGAATCCGCGTTTTATTCAAATTAGCACTTCCCTGAAACATCCGCCTCGGCAAATGTCGCCATCTCATTATGTAGATCGCAGGCCATACGCAGCAGTGGTACGGCGACTGCTGCACCGCTGCCTTCACCAAGGCGCATGCCAAGGTCTAGCAATGGATGTGCGTGCAGTGCCTCCAGGATTAAACGATGGCCGGGTTCGGCCGAGGTGTGGGAGTAGAGCAGCCACTCTTCGACGCCTGGGCGAAGGCGGGTGGCTATGAGTGCGGCACTGCTGGTGATAAATCCGTCTATCAAAACCGGTACACCCATATGGGCGCAGGCGATATAAGCGCCCACGAGTGCGGCAATTTCAAATCCGCCCACGCGGCGCAGTGCCTCCAGTGGTGAGTTGATCAGTGGAGTGTGCAGGGCAAGTGCACGTTGAATTATTTGTGCCTTGTGTGAAACGCCGTTGGCATCAAGCCCGGTGCCAGGGCCAGCGAGCAGTACGGGATCAACATCGAGCAGGGCGCTGGCAAGTGCGGTGGCAGAACTGGTATTGGCGATGCCCATCTCACCGCCGATGAAGAGTTGTGCGCCGTTGAGTTTGGCGCGCTCTGCGGCGTGGCGTCCGGCGGCCAGGGCGCAAGCGAGTTGATGTTCGCTCATCGCAGCTTCAATCGCGAAGTTGGCGGTGCCGGGGCCGAGTGCATAGTTCTTTACCCCTTCAGTCGGCCCCGTGTCGAAGGCGGTGCCGAGGTTGATCACCTCAAGCTGTGCGCTGATCTTGCGTGCGGCAACGCTGATCGCTGCACCACCACGGGCAAAGTTTTTCACCATCTCAGCAGTGACTGCCTGTGGAAAGGCGGAGACTCCCTCAGCGGCAATGCCATGGTCGCCGGCAAATACGGTGATCTGTACATGTTCTACACGTGGAGTTAGTGTGCCCTGAAGTGCGGCAAGACGAATGGCCATCTCTTCCAGGCGACCCAGCGCGCCGGGTGGTTTAGTGAGCACAGCTTGGCGTGCTTCGGCATTGCGTTGGGCATTGGCATCAGGTGTGGCGATGGGGATATTGAGCCATTCAAAATGGGGGAATTCGTTCATGTTGCTTATCCTGTTTGAATTATTTTGTTTGTTGCCGTGGCAGCAGTTAACGCCAGTGTCAATCGCAACCAATCCTGTTCATCTTTTGGCAGGCCAAAACGTAGGCTCTGTGGTTCGGTGAAGAGTCGGGTGAGAATGCCTTGCTCTGCCAGTTGGTTATGCAGTGCTTCTGCCTGCGATGTACAGAGCCACTGAAATAAGGGGCTGCTACCGTGTGGAATCAGGTCGTGCTCTGTTAATAAGTTGTGCAGGCGCGCACCGTCCGCATGGAGCTTCTGTTGTATCTGTTTTTGCCAGTTGCCATCTTGTAGCGCCAGGGTGACGGCATAACGTGCGGCTGCATTGATGGTCCAGGGACCCAGCAGGCTGTTGAGCCGTGCCAGCAGTTGCGGCTCTGCACAGACAAATCCGACACGCGCCCCGGCGAGACCAAAAAACTTTCCAAGTGAACGTAAAACAATTAATCCGGCGCTACTGCTGTCGTGGCAAAGGCTCTGCGCTGGAGTTGTATCGATAAATGCCTCATCTATTACTAACCAGCCACCACGTTCAGCGAGATCTCTGTGCCAGAGCAATAACTGTTCAGCATCAAAGCGTACCCCCGTTGGGTTGTTGGGATTGATCAGTACCACAACATCGGACTCTGCCACTGCGCTGCTGACATCATCGGCTGCAACAGTGGTTACGGTGTGGCCAGCGCGTCGCCAGGCATGAGCATGTTCGGCATAGGCTGGACGGAGCACGGCAACATGCGACGGGACACGTAACTGTGGCAGTGCCTGTATCGCTGCCTGTGATCCTGCCACCGGCAGCAGATGTTCCGTGCCGTAGTAGTTGCGTGCCGCATCTTCCAGCCCATCATTCTCTTCCGGCAGACGTGACCAGATCTCGGCCGGAATTGCAGGCACCGGCCAACCGTTGGGGTTGATGCCAGTGGAAAGATCTAACCACTGCTCCAGTGGAATATTGTAACGTGACGCGGCTGCACGGAGTTTGCCACCGTGGTGCAACAGACTATTTTGTGAATCAATAGACAAGCCAATTTCCTGCAAACAGCAGCGTCAGCCAGAGTATCAAGGTACGGTTTATCAAATTCAGGGCGCTGTCGATGTGTGGTGCTGTTGGTGTATCACCCTCACCCAGAGATGGGCGTAGCTGCTCGGCACCGTGATAGATCGCCGCACCACCTAGCTGCACATTGATGCTGCCGGCACCCGCCGCCATCACCGGCCCGGCGTTGGGACTCTTCCAGCCGTTGCCTTGTGTGCGCCAGCAGCGCATGGCGCGTTGATAGTTCCCGAGCAGTGCATAACTGAATGCAGTGAGCCGCGCCGGGATGTAATTTAAAACATCATCGAGCCGCGCCGCCGCCCAACCAAAACGCAGATAACGTTCATTGCGATAGCCCCACATGGCGTCGAGTGTGTTGCTGAGACGAAACAGCACCACCCCCGGTGCGCCCGCAACAACAAACCAGAAAATAGCGCCGAAGATGGCGTCGTTGCCGTTCTCCAGTACCGATTCAACGGTCGCCTTGGCCATGCCCTGTTCATCGAGTGTGGCAGTGTCGCGGCTCACCATGTAACTCACTCGTTGTCGCGCTGTGGGCAGATCATTGGCCAGCAGCGCATCCCTGACCTTCGTCGCATGTTCGCCCAGACTCCGCCAGCCGATGGCGAGATAGAGCAACACCGCTTCAAAAACTGCACTCATGGGGAGCCATGTGAAGATCATGGCGATGAGAGTGAAGGGGAGGAGCAGCAGCGCCACTGCCATCACACCCTTCATAAATGAGTTGCCATAGATGCGCTGTTCAAGCGCCTGCGCCAGTTGGCCGAAGCCGACCAGCGGATGGAAGCGGCGTGTTTCCCCCAGCAGGGCATCGAGCGCCAGCGCCGCCAAAACAATCAGTGCTGTGGTCATGCCTGTTATTCCGTGGGCGCGAGATTGGGCATATTGCCCCAGTGGTCGTTGAAGACCATTTCGTGCAGTGGGCATCCTTGTCGCCACCCTTCAAGCTCCAGCATCGGTGCTGGATAGAAACTCGCAACCGGCCCCAAGCAGAGGATGGCCAACGGTGTGCTGCCCGATGGCATTTGCAGCAGCTGCGCGAGTGCGACCGGATCAAACATCGAGACCCAGCCCATGCCGAGATTTTCGGCACGGGCAGCGAGCCACATATTTTCAATGGCACTGGCGACGGAACAGATTGCCATCTCTGCTGGCATGGTACGCCGGCCGAAAATAGTGCCGTCATCGGGGGCGAGTGCCGCGACCACCAGTTCAGCGCACTCATGAATTCCTTCTACCTTCAGGCGCAGAAATTCGGTGCTACGCTCACCGAGTAACGCAGCAGTTGCATCACGCTCAACCGCGACCAGCGCGGCGATCTGCCCACGCAATGCTGCCTCTTGAATGCGGATGAAGCGCCACGGTTGCATCAGGCCAACAGAGGGTGACTGGTGTGCGGCGCGCAGTATGCGGGCGAATACTTCGTCGTCTATCGTGGTGTTAGGAGTGAAGTGGCGCATATCGCGGCGCGCACTGATGATACGGTAGAGACTCTCTCTGTCGGCAGCAGTGAAGTGTGGCGCTGTAGCGGTGGCTGGTTCACTGGGCTCGGTTGGCGGCAGATAATGAGGGCTCAGTTTTACGGTCTCGCTCACGATCACTAGTCCCGGTATTGAGTGATCAATAGCCGGCTGGCTGCTGAGTGTGGCGACGGTGGCGGTAATGACGTGTTGGTTTGGCAGAGTGCCATTCTGCACAACAGCGGCAGGCGTTGTGGGGGCGATGCCATGTTCCAGCAGCCGGTCGCAGATCTTCTTCAGATTGTAGACACCCATGTAGAAGACCAGCGTCTGGCGAGGCTGCGCCAGTGAGCGCCAGTCGACATCGGTCTCACCGTCAGAGAAGTGGCCTGTCAGAAAAACGCAGGCGTGCGCCAATTTTCGATGGGTGAGCGGAATTCCGGCATAGGCGGCGCAGCCAGTGGCTGCTGTAATTCCGGGTACGACATGAAAGGGGATCTGCGCCGCCATCAATGTTTCGATCTCCTCACCACCACGACCAAACATGAATGGATCGCCACCCTTCAGCCGGAGTACCCGCTTGCCTGCGCGTGCATGTGTCACCAGCAGCTGGTTGATCTCATCCTGGGTATGAGCGTGGTTGTCTCGGGCCTTGCCAACGTAATAGCGCTCCGCATCTGAGCGCAGCAGTTCGAGCACCTGTGGACCTATCAGACGGTCGTAGACAACAACATCGGCCTTCTGCATCAGGCGCAGGGCGCGCAACGTTAACAGCTCTGGATCGCCAGGACCGGCGCCGACGATATAGACCTCGCCCGTTGCTGGTGGTGTGCTATGGCTGATGGCATCTTCCAGCATCTGGCGTGCGACTCTATGCTGGCCAGTGAAGACCCGTTCGGCAATGGGGCCTTCGATAATCGAATCATGAAAATGGCGGCGCTCTTCAGCATCTTCAAAGCGGGCAATGATCTCATCGCGAAACTCCGCCAGCAGTGTGGCCAGATCGCCATAGGCCTGTGGAATCAGTGCCGCGACATGGCGGTTGAGCTGTCGCATCAGCGCCGGTGAGGCACCGCCGCTGGAGATAGCAATCTGCACCGGTGCACGGTCGATTATTTTTGGCAGAGTGACGGTGCTCAAATGGCCGGGAGCCGCGACGTTGACGGGGATGTCGCGTTCGCGGGCAGCCCCGGCAATGGCGATATTGATTTGTTCATCGTCCGTAGCGGCAACGATGAGGCTATGACCACCGAGATCACTGCTCTGGTATCTGCGGCAGTGGTGGGTGATATTGATATTGCTATCGGTGACAAGTGTCGCCATCGTCGTTCCCAGCTGCGGGGCAACAACGGTTAACCGCGCCCCGGCTGATAAAAGGCGCTGGGCTTTGCGTGCAGCGATAACGCCGCCGCCAACGATCAGGCAAGGCTTGTCATTATAATCGGCAAATAGCGCTAACCAGTGGCGCTGGTTAAGCGTCGACATGTTCAGGTCCACGATGGTAGATCAGATCTTCGACTGGCGTGCCTCCAACAAGATGCTCCTTGATGATGCGATCGAGGTTTGCCTCCGTGGCGTTGTAGTACCAGATGCCATCGGGTTGCACGCACATAATGGGGCCAGATTTGCAGGTAGCAAAACAGTGGCTGCGGGTCCGTTTGACA
>JAYWDX010000285.1:0-4326 GCA_043779675.1 Tenderia sp. (SeqCode) | reverse complement strand
AGAAGAAAAGATAGCGACAACAGACAAAACGTCTCAACCTCATCATGATGATCATCATAAAGCCACCACAACCAAAAGTGACGGCGGAACAGTCATCGCCATCATTGCGCTGGTGCTCGTTATCGGTGCCGCAGCCGCCGGTTATGTTGTCTGGCAACAGCTCAATCAGCAACAGTCGGCACTAGAGCAGCGCCTCGATGCCGAGGAGCAGGCCATCACTGGGCTCCAATCCAGCAGCCAATCTAACGCCCAAACGCTACAACATCAGATAACCAGCCTCAGCGAATCGGTCAACGCCGCCAAACAACACGATACCCTTCTTGATGAGCGGCTGGCCGAGATCAATAAACGTCTCGAAGAGCGCCGCAGCAATACATGGCTGGTCACCGAGGCGCGCCATCTCATCAACATCGCCAGCTACCAGGCCCAGCTCAACCACAATGCCAAGACCGCCCTGATCGCTCTGGAAAGTGCCGATCAGCGGCTGCGCGACATCGACGACCCAGCCCTGCTCAAGGCCCGTCAGGCCGTGACCGACGATATCGCCGCGCTGCGCGCCATCGCCCCTGTTGACATTCCCGGCATCGCCCTGCTGCTCAGCAAACTGGAACAGCAGGTGGCGACACTGCCACTGGCCGACCAGCAGGAACAACCTGCCACTCCTGCTAAAGCAGCCGGTAGCGGCGAGATTTCGGGCGTGGAGAGCTTCTTCCACAAGGTCTGGAGTGATATCAAAGGACTGGTTGTCATCCGCCATAAGAGTGGACCGGCAGGCGACGCCCTCTCCACCCCGGATCAGCGCATCTATCTGCAACAGAACCTGCGCCTGAAGCTGGAAACCGCTCGACTGGCCCTGCTCCAGCGCGACACCCAGACCTTCCGCACCACCATCACCACCACCCAGGAGTGGCTAAAACGTTATTACGACACTGGTGCCAGCAGCACCAGCGCCATGCTCACCAGCCTGACGCCACTGACAACCATCGAACTGCAACCTGAGCTGCCCGATCTCAGCAGCGCACTGCGCCTAATCGACAGCTGGCAGGAGCTGCACCAAGGCGGTGCCAAGGTTGAAATCCCGCTGAACAAGGGATCAACCGCACTATGAAATTCATCCTCTACATCTTCCTCGCGCTGCTTGTTGCCGTCGGCCTAGCCTACTCCGCCCAGCAGGACCCTGGCTACCTCATGATCACGCTGCACGGCTGGACCATCGAGACCAGCGCCGCCTTTGCCATTATTGTCATCCTACTGGCCTTTATCTGCGTCTACGCCCTGCTGCGCCTGATCAGCATGGCCCTGCAACTGCCGCTGCGGTTACGCCGTTGGCGCAAACTGCGCGCCGCCACCAGCAGCCGCAAACAGCTGATCCAGGGGATGATGCAACTCAGCCTCGGACAATGGTTTAACGCCGAAAAACTGCTGCTCAAATCGGCCAGTCACGACGACCTGGCCGTACTGGCCTACATGGGGGCCGCCCGCGCCGCACAAGGGCTCAAGGTCAAAAACCGGCGCGACGGCTACCTGCTACTGGCGAGTGATAAGTCACCCAATAACACCATGGCACTGGCACTCACCCAGGCTCAGCTTGAGGCCGAAGATGGTCACCCCGAAGAGGCCATCGCCACCCTCAACAAGCTGCCACTCAACCACCGCAACAACAGCTACGCCCTCAGCCAGCTGGCGCGTTACCACGCCGAACTTAAAAATTGGCCAACGCTGGTCGAGCTACTGCCACGGCTGCGCCGCCACGACGCCCTGCCACTGAATCAGTACTACGAACTCGAACACCAAGCCTACTCCGGACTGATCGGCCAGCTCGCCCAAAAGGGCGACAGCGTCACCCTCTGGCAACTCTGGGATGAACTCCCGACACGACTCCAGGAGCGCGAAGATATCGTCGCTGACTTTAGCTGCGCCATGATCAATCTTGGCTACGCCAACGACACCGAAGAGCTGCTCTACCGCCACATCAACAAAAAATGGAGCGACTTCCTCGTCTACCTCTACGGCCTTATGGACGGCGACGTCGAAATCCACCTCAACCGCGCCAAAAACTGGCTCAAAACCAATCAACGCAACGCCGTACTGCACCTCACCCTCGGCCGCCTCGCCACCCGCGCCCAGCAGTGGAAAAATGCCCGCTACTATCTGGAGACCAGCCTCAAGCTCAACCCTATTGGCGAGACCTATCAGGAGCTAGGCAACCTGCTCGCGTTCCTCAATGAACCAAAACTGGCGCTGGAGTGTTACCGCCGGGGGCTGGCGTTGATGGAGTGTGGCGGGGTTAGGCGCGAGGGGAAGAGTGGTGGGGTTGAGCGGCAAAATCCACCACAACCGAAGACAACGGGAAAACAGCTAGCGGGAACCATCACCCCCAGCACTTAGCAAGGTAGCCCGGATGAAACATAGTGGAATCCGGGAGCTATACCCCCGGATTCCGTTGCACTACATCCAGGCTACACGCTAGAGGGCACCTCTAATAATTACCTTTTATGCGGCAAATTCCACTGTAACCAATTGATTTTCATGGACGACGATTGGCGAATGTTGAATTAATAGAGGTGCCCTAGAGTGTTATCGCCGGGGGCTGGCGTTGATGGAGTGTGGCGGGGTTAGGCGCGTGGGGAAGAGTGGTGGGGTTGAGCGGTCGCAATTGCCACAGACGAAGGTGAATAACGAAGAGCTGGTAACCATCACCCCGAGCGCCTGAGCTGATCGCAATAAGAGGTTAACAGGTGAGAAATAAATCAGCCCCCCTTTTTTCATCAGTGGTTTATTGTGATCTTAAGGTTTTGTAAAAATGGTAAGCGGTTTCCACTTTGCGAGGGCGGACCTACTTACCATGCGCAACATCTTTAGAGGCGACTTAGTTAATTAGATTGGTAAACAATGGTTCCATAATTAAAATTTAATTCCACGTTGACTAAAGAACCACCCGCCAGAGGTTCGTTATTCACTGGAAGCGACATTAACGACGACGACAACAACAAAACCACCCATATAACATATTTACGCATATTGCCTTTATTATTAAACGCCTCAGATCATTAGGTAATACTTCCCTAGCCGTTTTCTTTGGCAATTTTAACGGCACAAACTTATTACTATTGTGAAACAGCAAAGATATAAAAAGTCTATTCATAGAGAAACAGAAAGAGTTACTACAAAGGGTTACTACAAAGGGTTACTACAAAGGGTTACTACAAAGGATTAACGCTTAATCGTGATAACAAGAATGGCAGAAAATGCGAACATAACTGCCAAAGATAGGACTAATAAAATAACTGATTGCATACTTTCCTTATCATTATCAGGGGTATCAAGGCTACTTGATAAAGCGGCTGATGCAACAATAACCGAGGAAGTGACGTCTTCCTTAGTTAAGCCCCTGTGCTTAAATGCCAAAAATAAACGAATACTTATACTCAAATATAAGTACTGTGCCTTTTCTCTCTGCCTCTCTATAAACGGAAGACATTATTATAGCACTGCTGTCAAGCCCATTAATTATGACCATGCTCAACCACCTCACATCTACAAACGCCAATAGGTTTTTATGGACACAGTAGCCGTCATCGACTTTGAAACAACTGGCTTATCTCCAGACATGGGAGACCGTGCGACTGAGGTGGCGATTGTTATCCTGAACAACGGCAAAATTACTGATCGCTATCAAAGCCTGATGAATGCGGGGGTGCGCATTCCTGCATTTATTGAATCCCTGACTGGAATATCTAATGCCATGATTCGCAAGGCACCGCCGGCAGCGGAGGTGATGCAGGCGCTGGCGGAGTTTGTCGGCAATGTGCCGCTGGTGGCCCACAACGCTTCGTTCGATAGCAAGTTTCTGGATGCGGAGTGGTCGAGGATCAATCGGCGTCGGCGACAGGCGTTTGCCTGTTCGATGTTGCTGGCGCGCCGGATTTATCCTGCTGCGTCTGATCACAAGCTGGGCACGTTGGTCAGCCACCTGAAACTGCCCTCAGCGGCCCGCCATCACCGCGCTTTGGCAGATGCGGAGATGACGGCTCATCTGTGGGTAAAGATGGTGTCAGATATCAAGCAGAGATACGGCATGAACGCCGTTCCACACGATTTTTTGTGCACGCTGCAAAAAGTGCCGAAGACGCAGATTGACCGCTGCCTTGAACGGGCAAAACAGAAAACCGGCGTGTAGCCCTGTAGGGTGAGTTCTACGCAGAGCCTGCCCTTCGACGGGCTCAGGGCGAACGGAATTAATCAGCGTTTCCCTAATTACTCGCAAACTCAAAACTATCAAAATGAAACTGCTCTTGCGGCAGCCTCTGCACAATCGCCTCTTGG
>JAYWDX010000284.1:0-5909 GCA_043779675.1 Tenderia sp. (SeqCode) | reverse complement strand
TACGGTGGAGCAGGTACAGGCGATCCTCAAACTCTGTTATGCCCAGCGGGTGCCGGTGATTGCGCGGGGCGCGGGCACCGGGTTGTCGGGCGGCGCGTTGCCGCGTCCCGACAGCGTGGTGCTGAGTCTGGCCAAGTTCAAGAATATTATCGAAATCGATCCCGACAACCGCATTGCCCGGCTCCAGCCGGGGGTGCGTAACCTCGCCATCTCCCAGGCGGCGGCCCAGTATGGGCTTTACTACGCGCCCGACCCCTCATCGCAGATCGCCTGCACCATCGGGGGCAATGTGGCGGAGAACTCCGGTGGTGTGCACTGCCTGAAGTACGGCCTGACGGTGCACAACGTGCTCGGTGTCAAACTGCTTACGATGCAGGGTGAGCTGCTGGAGATCGGCGGCGCTGCCCTCGACAACGCCGGTTACGATCTGCTGGCGGTCATCAACGGTTCCGAAGGATTGTTGGGTGTCATCGTTGAGGTGACGGTGAAGCTCTTGGTCAAACCGGAGCGCGCCCAGGTGGTATTGGCGGCATTTGCTGATATTGGCCGCGCTGGTGAGGCGGTCGGTGGCATCATCGCCGCCGGTATCCTGCCCGCCGGGCTGGAGATGATGGACAACCTGGCGATCCGCGCCGCCGAGGCGTTTAGCCACGCCGGTTATCCGGTCGATGCCGCTGCGATTTTGCTGTGTGAACTCGACGGCGGTAACGAGGAAGTCTCGGAGCAGATCAGCCGCGTCCGTACACTGCTGTTGGAGGCGGGCGCCAGCGAGGTACGCACCTCGCGTGACGAAGCAGAGCGGCTTCAGCTCTGGGCCGGGCGCAAGGCGGCCTTTCCGGCGGTGGGACGTATGGCCCCCGACTACTACTGCATGGATGGCACCATCCCGCGGCGGCGTCTGGCAGAAGTATTGGAACGCATCAGTGAGATGTCGCGCGAGTACGGTTTGGCCGTGGCTAACGTCTTTCACGCCGGTGACGGCAACCTACATCCGTTGATCCTCTATGATGCCAACAAGCCCGGCGAGCTGGCGCGTACCGAGGAGTTTGGCGGCCGGATTCTTGAGTTATGCATTGCCGTGGGCGGCACGATTACCGGGGAACATGGGGTGGGTATGGAGAAGATCGACCAGATGTGCCACCAGTTCAACGCCCCGGAGCTGGCGCAGTTTCACGCCCTCAAACACGCCTTTGACCCTGACGGCCTGCTCAACCCCGGCAAGGCGGTGCCGACCCTGCATCGCTGCGCCGAGCTGGGCGCCATGCATGTGCACGGCGGTAAGCTGCCATTCCCTGAACTGGAGCGGTTTTGATGGACGCTGACCTCAGCCAACGGCTGCAACAGGAAGTAATGGTGGCTCATTCAACGGGTCGGCCACTGCATGTTACGGGCAGTGGCAGCAAGGGTTTTTACGGTCGCGCCATTGATGCCGCCGCGCTGGATGTGAGTGGTCACCGGGGTGTCGTTAACTATCAACCGACGGAGCTGGTGATTACTGCACGGGCCGGTACGCCGCTCGCCGATATCGAAGCGCTGCTGGCCGAACATGGTCAGATGCTCGCCTTTGAGCCGCCACGGTTTGGCGGCGCAGGCACCATCGGTGGAGCGATTGCCTGCGGCCTCTCCGGGCCACGTCGTCCCTATGCCGGTGCGGCGCGTGACTTTGTGCTCGGCTGTCGTCTGATCAATGGCCAGGGCGAGATCCTGCGCTTTGGTGGTGAGGTGATGAAAAACGTTGCCGGTTTTGATGTCGCGCGGCTGATGGCTGGGGCCTTTGGCACCCTCGGCCTGCTGTTGGAGGTGTCGCTCAAGGTATTGCCTCGCCCGGAACAAGAGCTGACCCTGGCCTTTGCGCTGGATCAGCCTGATGCCATTGGCCAGATGAGCCGCCTCTCGGCCCAGTCGCTGCCGCTGTCGGCCATGCAGTATGGCGATGGCCGTCTTCAGCTACGCCTTTCCGGCGCCGAGTCAGCACTGCGCGCCGCACAGACGATCCTGGGGGGCGAGGTGGTAGCAGAGGCGGACCGTTTTTGGGATGAGAGTCGTGATCAAAGCCAGCGCTTTTTTCAGGCGGATGGCCCGCTGTGGCGGCTCTCCTTGCCACCGGCCCGCCCGCTGCCTGCGCTGCCCGGTGACTGGTTGATCGAGTGGGGCGGCGCCCAGCGCTGGCTGCGCAGTGATGCTTCAGCGGAGTCTATCCGTCTGGCGGCGACAGGTGCCGGCGGCCATGCCAGCCTGTTTCGTGGCGGTGACCGTAGCGCCGAACCGCTGCAACCGCTGGCCGCGGCGGTGATGCAGCTGCAGCAGCGCATCAAGCGGGCGTTTGACCCCGGTGGCATTTTTAATCCCGGCCTTCTATATCGAGATCTCTGATGCAGACCCAAATCGCCGAACAGTTTCGTGCCACTGCCGACGGCCAGGAGGCCGACCGCATCATCCGCAGTTGTGTGCACTGTGGTTTTTGTACCGCCACCTGCCCGACCTATCAGTTGCTGGGGGATGAACTCGACGGTCCCCGCGGCCGCATCTACCTGATCAAACAGATGCTCGAGGGCAGTGAGGTGAGCCGCAAGACCCAAACCCATCTTGATCGCTGCCTCACCTGTCGTGCCTGTGAAACCACCTGTCCCTCCGGCGTGGAGTATGGCCGTCTGGTCGATATCGGTCGCGCCGAGACGGAGCGCCGGGTACAGCGGCCGTGGCAGCAGCGCCTGGCGCATCAATTGTTGATCGCCATCCTGCCGCATACAAACCGTTTTGCGTTTTTGTTGCGCCTTGGCCAAAGGGTGCGGCCGTTGCTGCCGGCAAAGTTACAACGCAGCATCCCGGCAGCGACAACGGCGCAGCCCTGGCCAGCGGCGCGCCACACCCGGCGTATGGTGGCGCTGGGCGGTTGTGTGCAGCCAGCGCTGGCACCCAATATCGATGCCGCGCTGGCGCGGGTGCTTGACCGGATTGGCATCTCGTTGGTGGCAATGCCGGAGTCAGGCTGCTGTGGTGCGGTCACTCATCACCTCAACGCCCACGAGCGCACGCTCGAATTTGCGCGGCGTAATATCGACGCCTGGTGGCCGCAGATCGAACAGGGGGCGGAGGCGATTGTTATCACTGCCAGCGGTTGTGGGGCGGTGGTGAAGGAGTATGGCTACCTGCTGCGCGACGACCCGGCCTACGCCAATAAGGCGGCGCGGGTGGCGCAGCTGGCGCGCGATCCGGTCGAGGTGCTGTTGGCGGAGCGCGCGGCGGTCGTTGCGCAATTCAAGACAACAGCGTCGGCGGCGGTGGCGTTTCACTCCCCCTGTAGTCTGCAACATGGCCAGAAGCTGCCGGGACGGGTTGAGGCGCTACTGCGCGGCTGTGGCTACCAGCTCACCACAGTTGCGGATGCCCACCTCTGCTGCGGCTCTGCCGGTACCTATTCGTTGATGCAGCCAACCCTGTCACGGCAGCTACGCAACAATAAACTGGCCGCGCTGGAGAGTGGTAAGCCGGTGGTGATCGCCACCGCCAACATCGGTTGTCTCAGCCACCTGCAAGGCGGCACCGATACCCCTGTAACCCATTGGATTGAACTGCTTGATCGTAACGCTGGAGCTGCCTGAGCAGTGTTTCTATGTCGGTGTCATGCCAGTTGTCTAGCTGCTTAATGAGGCGGTGATTCAGACGCAGCGGGCGTCGTATACGCCTCCTTTCCCCGTGCTCCGCCGCAGATACCTAAAGTGGATGAGCACCGGAACCCTCCCCCCATTATTTGCCTGCTATGTGCGGTAACACACTTATCTGTCAAAGCGTGTAAGCTGTTGGCGTAATATTGATGCCGCCTAGGCGACCATTCGGAGACCGTGCATGGATAGCCCACAGAGTCCCAATCAAAACCATCTTCTCGCCGCCCTGCCGACAGCTGAATTTAATCGCATCGCGCCCCAGCTGGGGTTGGTTGCGATGCCGCTGGGCGAGGTGCTTTATGAATCCGGCGGCCAGTTGCAGTATCTCTATTTTCCGACCACCGCCATCGTCTCCATGCACTACGTGATGGAGAACGGCACCTCATCCGAGATCGCGGGGGTAGGCAACGAGGGGGTGCTTGGTGTTTCGCTTTTTATGGGGGGTAATACTACGCCCAGCCGGGCCATCGTCTATACCTGCGGTTATGGCTACCGACTGAAGGCGCAGCTGCTGTTGCAGGAGTTTAATCGCGCCGGTGTCATGCAGCGTTTGCTGCTGCGTTACGCTCAAGCGCTGATGACACAGATATCCCAAACGGCGGTATGTAATCGCCACCATTCGGTGGAGCAGCAGCTCTGTCGTTGGCTGTTGTTGACCCTGGATCGCTTGCCCTCGAATGAGTTGATCATGACGCAGGAGTTGATTGCCAGCATGCTCGGCGTGCGGCGTGAGGGCATCACCGAGGCCGCCGGGCGTCTGCAGCAGGCAGGGTTCATTTACTACCGCCGTGGCCATATCAGTGTACTTGACCGGTCGGGTTTGGAATCCCATGTATGTGAATGTTATGCAGTGGTCAAAAAAGAGTTCAATCGTTTTCTGTGCGATGTACGTAATCGCCAGAAACTTTCCTCCGCCAGTCACAGTTAATCTGTGGCCTGTTTTTAGCGTGGCATAAAACCTTCGCCTTATGTGTCATACCGCACGGAACACGGCGGAGTTGATCGCTATGATCAAACGTGGCTCTCAAAATCAGTGTATGGACTCACTGCTCCAGCGGTGCCAACAAGCAAAAATATACATCTCTTGTACAGGGTGAACATATTAGGGGGGAGGGTGCTGCTGGCACTATCGGCTACGTGATCCGCCAACCAATTTGCGCTTTAACAGAGGTCTTCCATGTTCGAAAAAATCCGCGATCCCGCCACTCTCACCCCCGTTGTTGGCACGGTGGAAAGTATCACCGAGGTCCGGCGTCAAGAGACCCTGCTTAAAACCGGGGCCTTGCAGAACGCGATTCTCAATAGCGCCAATTTTTCGAGTATCGCCACCGACGAGAAGGGCGTTATTCAAATATTCAATGTCGGCGCCGAGTAGTATGTTGGGCTACACGGCTGTCGATGTCCTGAACAAGATCACCCCGGCTGACATTTCCGAACCGCATGAGGTGGTCGCGCGCGCCGTAGCCTTGAGTATTGAACTCGAAACACCGATTGCGCCGGGCTTCGAGGCATTGGTGTTTAAAGCCTCGCGTGGTATTGAGGATATCTACGAGCTAACCTACATCCGTAAAGATGGCAGCCGCCTGCCGGCCATCGTGTCGGTTACGGCGCTACGCGACGATCAAAATGCCATCATCGGCTACCTGCTGATCGGCACCGACAATACCGCGCGCAAGCAGGCCGAAGAGGCGCTGCTCAAGGCGGGCGCTTTGCAGAACGCGATTTTCAACAGCGCCAATTTCTCGAGCATCGCCACCGATGCGAAGGGCGTGATTCAGATCTTCAACGTCGGCGCCGAGTGCATGTTGGGCTACACGGCCCCGGAGGTGATGAACACGATCACCCCGGCTGATATTTCCGATCCACAGGAAGTGATCGCTCGCGCGAAAGCACTAAGCGTCGAACTCGGAACTCAGATTGGGCCAGGCTTCGAGGCCCTGGTGTTTAAGGCCTCGCGTGGCATCGAGGATATTTACGAACTGACCTACATCCGCAAGGATGGCAGCCGCTTCCCGACAATGGTGTCGGTCACGGCGCTGCGCGACGATCAAAATACCATCATCGGCTACCTGCTGATCGGCACCGACAATACCGCGCGCAAGCAGGTGGAAGCCGAGCGGACGCAGCTCTATGAAGCGCTGCAGGACAAGAACGCCGAGCTGGAGCGCGCCAAAGCCGTGGCGGAAAAAGCCAGTTTGGCGAAATCGGATTTCCTGTCCAGCATGAGCCATGAGCTGCGCACCC
>JAYWDX010000283.1:0-6605 GCA_043779675.1 Tenderia sp. (SeqCode) | reverse complement strand
TGATACGGCTGAAATATCTAGCATTACAACCTACAATAACGCCTCATTGAAATTCAGGAGTATCACCATCATGGCTATCACAGCGCTCATCAACAAGATCAAACAGCAGCCCAAGGTTGTAGAGTTCAGCGAGGTGATCGACGTCATTACCAGACACTACCACTACACGCCGAGTTGTTTTACCAATGGCATCGGGGAGAATCAGGTCATCAATGCTGCTGGCAAAAATGAAGGCTCATGTAAAATATTTGCCTTTGCCATGCTGCACGGCTTAAGCAAGGATGAGACGCTTGCCTGTTTTGGTCGTTATTATCGTGATGATGTTATAGGGCATCCGGAGACGATTGATCACGCCAATATCCGCGTTTTTATGCTCCATGGCTGGGACGGCGTCCACTTCGATCAATCACCGCTCGCAGCAAAATAAGCGATGCCAAACGTTACAAAAATCCAGCATGGCATGCAACAGCAGTTGCAGCAGTGGCGCGCCACATTGGCGGCGGGTGATGAACGGCTCGGTTGGAAGATCGGCTTTAACAGGGTGGTTGATCAGCAGAAATTTGGGTTGCCTTCAGCGATGGTGGGTTACCTCACGCGCCAGCACCAAGTCAGTTCGGGCCAGAGTTACACCATTATGGCAGGCTCAACCATTTTGGTGGAGGCAGAGATCGCCCTGCAGATTGCGGCTGATCTCGGGCCAGGTGCAACGGTTGACCAGGCGCGTAACGTGATACAGGGATATGCGGCAGCGTTGGAACTGGTCGATACCACTCGCACCACCAGCAACGATATAGAAGAGATACTGGCAGGCAATCTATTTCACGCAGCGGTCGTAATTGGCGCCACCACGGTTGCCAGTCCGGGCCACTTCAGCGCCTCACTTAAGATCAATGGTGTTGAGGTGCGTTGTCATGAGGCGGATCGTCTTGTCGCTGATTTTGGCGCCATTGTCCAGCTTGTTGCCAACATCTTAGGGCAGCAAGGTGAGAGACTGCAGGCCGGTGATTGGATTATCTGTGGCGCCATCGCTGCACCTATTGAAGTTCATGGCGGTGACACGGTGGTGCTGACACTGAATTCACTGGAAACAATCACACTGACGATATCAGGAGAAAATTAGACGATGCGCTGGCTGGAAAAACTACCGCTTATGCCACTGTTGATCGTGGCGACATTACTGGCGTTTGCCCCCTTCACACCAGAACCACACCTGTGGGAAAAGTTAAAGCTGCTTGCGGCTGGCAATCTCACCAAGCCCGTTGATATCTTTGATCTGCTAATGCACAGCCTGCCGCTTGGCCTGTTGGTTGCAAAACTTACTCTTCGTCGTAAATAGCCGCGTTCACTACAGAGATAAATCAGCCGTGCCGCGAGCGTATAATCAGCTCTTTGACGTGACGAATACAGAGCACAGGCAGAAAGGCGGTGATACGTGTGCCTACCTCCAGTTTGCTGAGTTCAGATTGATAGATCCTCTTCACTTTTTTCTCATCAAGATTGTACTGTTCAGCAAGAGAGTGAATCGCATCGGCATGCATGTCCATATCGGCACTGTTTTTATAGGGCTGGTTCATCGGGTCTCTCCTTAATGTCCACGCCAAATATACGACTCATCAATCAAAAGGGTATGTTAAATATTTATTACAGTGGCGCATTCAGATAGCGGATAATCCCCGCCAGGCTTTTTAACCGATTAAGATCAATCTCATGGCACTTACCTCCCACCAGTTTCGCGGCATTGTTGATGCTCTCACTCAAGTTTTGCCGTTTACCTACCCGGCTGATGCAGTGATGTCACACTTCTTTCGTGAGCATCGCAAGCTCGGTTCTGGCGATCGACAGGTCATTAGCGAAACGATCTACGCCACGCTACGCCGTTACAACTTTCTGAGTGCTTTGATTGCGCCGGAAGAGGTGACGCCGCGTCATCTCGCCATCGCTGCACTGTTGCGGTTGCGTGGTCATAACCTGCGTGAAATCACCGACCAGCTCAGTGATGATGAAAAAAAATTTGCCACCTCACTAAAAGGGCGAGGTTCACAACTGGATTTAGCCGCACGCTCCGAACTCCCCGCCTGGGTGATTGAAAAGTTGGGCTGGCCGGAGGAGGAGATTGTGCAGCTAGGGCAGAGCCTGCAACAGGCCGCGCCACTCGACCTGCGTGTTAACAGCTTCAAAACCAAACGCAAAAATGTGATGGAGCAGCTCAGTGCCGCAGGCATCAGCGCTACTGAAACGCCTTACTCACCGTTTGGCATCCGCTTGAAGGAGAAGCTGCAACTGCAAAAACATCCTCTCTTTCTTGAAGGCATGGTTGAGGTGCAGGATGAAGGCAGCCAACTGCTTGGCCTACTGGTGGGTGCCAAGCGTGGTGAGATGGTGGTCGATTTTTGCGCCGGTGCCGGTGGCAAAACACTGCTGCTTGGTGCGGCGATGGCCAACACGGGCCGTGTCTACGCCTTTGATGTCTCGGCAAAGCGGCTTGATAATCTTTCACCACGGCTGAAACGGTCCGGCCTCTCCAACATTGGTGCCACGCTTATCAGCAGCGAAACCGATGCCCGTGTTAAGCGGCTCAACGGCAAGATCGACCGTGTCCTGGTGGATGCACCCTGTTCCGGCATGGGCACGCTGCGGCGTAATCCCGACCTTAAATTCCGTCAATCACCGCAATCAGTTGCAGAACTCAACGTCAAGCAGAGCGCCATCCTTGAGTCGGCCTCATATCTGTTAAAACCGGGTGGGCGTTTGGTCTACTCTACCTGCTCACTGCTGGTGGATGAAAACGAAGCGATTGTCGAAGCCTTCCTTGCCAAACATCCCGAGTACCAGCTGATGCCCATCGCCGAGGCGCTGCCCAAGATTGATCTGGGTGATGGCAATTATCTGCATCTCTATCCACACAGCCATGCCACCGATGGTTTTTTTGCGGCGGTGATGGTGCGATCAAGCTAGGTGCTCCTTAATTATCTCCTCAAACAACAGATTAAGCATATTCGACAATTTTCTGTTCTACCAATCACAATCGTTGTCGGCCTACTAGCTCAGAGGCTGCGTATCCACGCCGCTTGATAACTCCTGCCGTTATAAATTTGTGATCTTTATGTGACCCCCGCGTGAATCGTGACGACCACAATCAGTCGCGACTACGGTCACTCATGTTCAAAACATACAAGGGGTTTATCATGAAAAAATCTGTTATCACTGCCGCATTATTGGCCGCCGCTACTCTTACTTCTGCGGCAGTTTCAGCGCAGGAGCTGAGCGTTAAAATCACCAACCTCACCAATGGCATCTACTTCACGCCGCTGCTGGTGGCTGCGCACAACAGCAGTGCCGATCTGTTTGAACCAGGCATGGCGGCCTCGATGCATCTACGCATGATGGCCGAAGGTGGCGATATTAGCGGTTTGGTGAGTGATGTTGCCAATGCTGGGGCTGACTATGTCGCGAATCCAGCTTCTGGCCTGTTGGCACCCGGTGCCAGCACTATGGCAATGCTCAGTACCATGGGCCATATGAATGACAGGCTCTCGATTGTGGCGATGTTGCTGCCAACCAATGACGGTTTTGTCGGCGCCGACAGCCTTGCTATTCCGCAAAAACCAGGTACTTACACCTACTACATCAACGGTTATGATGCGGGCACTGAGGCCAATAATGAGGTCATTAATGGTGGTGGCGCATCCGGTGTGCTCGGCATTCCTGCTGCGCCCGGTGGTACTGGCGGCAGCGGCGCAACGGGGGTGCCTGCTATGCATGGTAATCATGATGTGCACATCCATCCTGGAATTATTGGTGACATGAATCCAACCGGTGGCATCAGTGACCTCAACCCCACAATTCACCAGTGGCAAAACCCGGTGGCCAAGGTTGAAATTATTGTTGGTAAAAAATGAAAGGTTCCGAGCGCAATGACGACTAAGGAGTAGCTGAGGGAGGCTTATCCCCGCTTATCCTGGCCCTCTCCTGTTGTTGGTGGTGAGGGCGTTTTTGTTGTAGGAAAAATAGACATGACACGCCGCGTACTGATCATTGAAGACAATGTCGACATTGCCCGCTTAGTGCAGCTGCATCTGCGCGATATTCACTGCGAGGCGGAGATTGCAACTGATGGCCGTATCGGGCTGGAGCAGTTCAAACAACATCCCTACGATCTAGTCATCCTCGACCTGATGTTGCCAGGGCTTGATGGTCTGGAGGTATGCAAGGCGCTACGTGCCGAACCAGGTTATGTGCCGATCCTGATGCTAACGGCAAAAACAACCGAGCTGGATCGTGTGCTCGGACTTGAAGTGGGTGCCGACGACTACCTCACCAAACCCTTTAGCATCCCTGAGCTGCTGGCGCGCATCAAGGCGCTGCTGCGACGTGTTGATGCGTTACGCACCACGGTAATTAATATTGATGAAACGCTAAAGTTTAAAACCATCACCATCGATAACGGCAAACGCCAAGTCTTTGTTGGTCCGCGTGAGGTCAATCTTACTGCCAAAGAGTTTGAATTGTTGCTGCACTTCGCCAGCCACCCCGGCCGCGTTTATACCCGCACACAACTACTCGACCAGGTATGGGGCTATTCACACGACGGTTATGAACACACCGTCAACTCCCACATCAACCGACTGCGCGCCAAGATCGAAACCGATCCAACACAACCATTGCATATCCTGACCGTATGGGGTGTCGGTTACAAATTCAACGACGCCGAGATTTCCGTCGCATGATGCCACGTACCCTCTACGCTAAACTGGCGCTCGCTCTGATTGCATTGCTGTTTTCTATCGGCCTGCTCTATGCGTTGCTCAGCCTCTCCGCCACACGTCATTATCTGGAAGAGGTCAATCAACATCTCAATCGCGATCTTGCACACAATCTAGTGATGGATCGTAATCTGGTCGAGCAAGGTCGCATTAACGACGCAGCGTTGAAGGAGACCTTCCACAACTACATGGTGATCAACCCCAGCATCGAAATCTATCTGCTCGATATCGACGGTCGCATCCTCTCTTACTCTGCTGATCCAGACAAGGTGAAGCGCCGCGCTGTATCGCTGCAACCGATCCACTCTTTCCTGCGTGGCGGCGGCTATCCACTGCTGGGTGATGACCCACGCAGCCATGACAGACAAAAAGCATTTTCAGTCACACCCATTCCATCAGCAGAGGCGCCGCAAGGTTATCTCTATGTGGTGCTGCAAGGTGAAGAGTTTGATGCAGTTAACAATGCCGTACACGACAGTCTCTTTCTGCGCCTGAGTGCCTTGGCGTTGGCCACCAGTCTGGTATTGGGGATGCTGCTCGGGCTGTGGATGTTTTACCGTTTGACTCGTCGCCTTCATCGGCTCGCCGCCAACATGGAGAATTTTCGCAGCTCTAATTTCACACAATATACACATTATCAGCACACTAAAAAAAATGGTAGTCCAGATGAAATCGATCAATTAGGAGCACGGTTTGACGCCATGGCACAGCGCATCATCGAACAGTTTGAATCATTGAAACAGGAGGACATCCTACGGCGTGAACTGGTGGCCCACGTCTCACACGACCTGCGTACACCGCTCACCACCCTGCATGGTTATCTCGAAACACTGCAACTGAAAGATGACACACTCACCAGCGCTGAGCGCAACGATTACATCGCTACCGCGCTACGCCACAGCGACCGACTCACACAACTGGTAACAGAGTTGTTTGAATTGGCCAAACTTGACGCCACCCGTGAAGCGCCGCAGCGCGAACCGTTTGCCATCACCGAGCTAGTACACGACGTCGCACAAAAATTCCGTCTGCGCATGGAACAGGCCGGCGTTGCACTGCAGATCTGCATCGACAGTGATACACCGTTTGTTGAGGCCGACATCAGCCTTATCGAACGGGCGCTGGAAAATCTTATTGACAACGCTATCGACCACACTCCCAGCGGCGGCACACTCACGCTTTCGGTGAAAAAAAATAGCAGTGAAGCAGAGGTTACCATTCGTGATAGTGGTAGCGGTATTCCTGCCAGTGAACTGCCACGCATCTTCGACCGCTTCTACCAAGTCAATAACAAACACCGCCAAGGCGGCCACGCTGGACTCGGCCTCGCCATCGTCAAGCGGATTATGGAGCTGCACCACAGCAATATCACTGTAGAGAGCGAACCGGACCACGGCACCGCGTTTACCTTTATGTTGCCGGTGTGGCAGCCGTAGAGACGCTCTGTGATTGTTGTTCTGATGTGTTTATGAAAAATGGCGACCTACCACGGAGTTTTAGCAAAAGGATAAAATTTATTTGAAATCATTTAATATGGTTTGGGTGTGGGGATGTGTTTGGGCGTGATTATCTTTAATTTTTATAATTGGAATAAACAATATGAAACGAATTAATATGGATATTAACCGATTTATTGTTGCAGGATTGATGACGGTTTCCGTCGGTAATGTGATGGCATCCGAGTCAGAGGTTACGCCTAATCAGGTAATCAATGCTATGGAAGAAATGTTTGGGGTAAATCCTGGTGAGCGTAGAAATCATACCAAGGGAACCTGCATCGTTGGCGAGTTTGTCGGTTCTAAAGAAGCTGCCATTGTTAGTCGTTCTGAGCTTTTCTCTGGT
>JAYWDX010000282.1:0-5793 GCA_043779675.1 Tenderia sp. (SeqCode) | reverse complement strand
AATAATACATTAAGGATACATCTTTTAATCCGATGTACCTTGGTGAAAAACGGCCACAGACCGTAACAGACAGAACCGCTAACATAGTCAGAATAAATGACAACCATTTTTAGGAGAGCACAATGACCCAAAGCCTGTATGAAAAAATTGGTGGTGAAGCCGCCGTCAACGCCGCTGTCGATGTCTTCTACCGCAAGGTGCTGGCCGACGCCCGCATCAGCAAATTCTTTGAAGGGGTGGACATGAACACGCAGGCCGCCAAGCAAAAGGCGTTCCTGACCATGGCACTGGGCGGCCCCCACAACTACACCGGCGCGGATATGCGTAAAGGCCACGCCCACCTGGTCGCCCAAGGGTTGAACGACAGCCATTTTGACGCCGTTATGGAACATCTCGGTGCCACCCTGACCGAGTTGGGTGTACCGGCTGATCTGATCGGACAGGCGGCGGCCATAGCCGAAAGCACCCGCAACGACGTGCTCGGACGTTAATCAGGAGCGGCCCGCGTCATGACCAAGATTACATTCTCCGGGGTAGAGTACGGCTGCAATGCTGGCGAAACCGTGCTTGAATCGTTGATCCGTCAAGGCGCGGAGCCGCCCTCCTCCTGCCGTAGCGGCAGTTGCCAGACCTGTATGATGCGCGCCGTTGAAGGGACGCCACCCGTGGCATCCCAGAATGGCCTGAAACCAACCCTGCAACACCGGGGTTTCTTCCTCGCCTGCATCTGTAAACCAGAGATGGATATGAGTGTTGCCCTGGCGGGCACCGAGGCGCTGCCCAGAATCACCACAACTGTTATTGATAAAACCGAACTAACACCCGAGCTGCTGCGGCTGCGTTTGCGGCCTGAATCAGCATTTGAATTCCAGGCCGGCCAATTCATCAACCTGCACCGCCCGGACGGCCTGATCCGCAGCTACTCCATCGCCAGCCTGCCCAGCGAAGGGATGCTTGAGCTGCATATCGAACGGATCAACAACGGCAAAATGAGTGGCTGGCTACACGACCAGGTCAACCTCGGTGACCAGCTCAACATTGACGGCACCCACGGCGACTGTTTTTATCTGGGTGAAAAACCGCAACAAAATCTACTCCTGATCGGCACCGGCTCCGGCCTGGCGCCGCTCTGGGGTATCGCCCGCGCCGCGCTGGAACATGGCCACCAGGGCGAGATTCATCTCTTCCATGGCAGCCGTTCAGCGGAACGGCTCTATCTGGTGGATGAGCTCAAGACGCTAGCCGAGAAACAGAGCAACTTCTTTTACACCCCCTGCGTCTCCGGCGACAACAGCCAGGGATTTACGCCGGGCCGCGCCAACCAGATAGCCTTGCAACAGTTCCCCAAACTGGGCGGCTGGGGTGTCTACCTCTGCGGTCATCCAGAGATGGTCAACAATACCAAACGCGATGCCTTCCTCGCCGGCGCCAACTTCCAGGATATCTACGCCGATCCGTTTACCATCAGCGATTGATTAACCTTTGTATATAACCTGCTCACGTCTATCTCGGCGGGCATCGCCGTTACCGCTCCAACCCGTTCGCCCGGCTGATGCAGACAAAAGAAAAATCAAAACTAAAATCCCAATTCATTTGGCCGATACCCATGACTGTAGAGGGAGCCATCCGGCTATCGATCAACTCAAGACGTTTAAATATTGACGTGGCATTAAGAGACATCACCGGCTCCCCATGATCTGCAACGTCGTATTAGACAAGGAATGATGATGCATCTGGATGATAAAATTAACCTGCCTCTCCCGCCTCTCTCGGATCCCGAAAACGTAACAACGTTTAACAACGCCCCGATTACTCTTTTCCTTATTGATGGCAAAAAAATCGAGGGCAAGCTCACACGTTTTGACAGCACCAATGCCATCATCGGCCTTCGCCACAAGGAGAGTGGTGAACTGCATGAGATCATTATGGACAACATCAAGACCATGCAACTCACCCTGCCGATACAGTTCACTATCGACCCCAAGGTGAGTGCCGGCAATAACAGATCGATCACCGTACCCACCGAACCCCAGGATTTTTTAATCACCTTTAAAGACCAAAGCAAGCTCCGGGGCAAGAGCTATGGCAGCCGTGTTGATAAAAATGGCATTCATCTCTTCAAACAACACAATACCAATCAGTATCTGGATCAATACCTGCACCTCTACATTCCCAAGGGCGCCATCAAAAGTAATGTAATCGGCGAACAGCTTGGCGAAATCCTGGTAAAAGACCACATTGCGCCACGCAAGCAGATTGATGAAGCGCTGGAGCAGCAGCAAAATGCCCGCGCCAAACCGCTGGGCGAATACCTGATCAACCATAAGATCGTTGATGCTGATCAATTGAAGATCGCACTCAAACAACAAAAAGCGATGCCCAGCTTAAAGTTAGGGGAGATTTTGCTCGGCGAAAATCTGATCGACGAATTACAACTTGAAGACGCCCTGATTGCACAGAAAAAAGAGCGCCGCAAACCGCTGGGCGAGATCCTGATCGAGAACGGCGTCGTCAGCCGCGAACAGATCCAACAGGCGCTGGCCAAAAAGCTCGGCATCCCCTTTGTCAACCTGCAAGAGTTCAAAGTCACACCAGACATCATCCACAAGATTCCGGCAAGTCTGGCATTCAAACACAAGGTGATCCCGCTCTATCAATATGAAGGCAAGCTGGCGGTAGCCATCGAAAACCCGATGGACTGGGAGGCGCTGGATGCACTGCGTTTTCACACCAACAAGTATGTAGAACCCGTGATTGCCATCACTGAAGAGATCAACTGGGCCTTGCAATTTTACTATTCATCCGAAGACATCCTGCAAGCCATTGAACCGGAAGGAAGCGCCAAGGATGATGAGGCGTTTAACAGCAGCAGCTTTGAAAACGACGGTTTCACCAGCCATGAAGAGAGCGAAGTCACCGACAACATTGTTGTTAAGATCATTAACAAGATCATCATGGACGCCTACCAGCAGGGGGTCTCCGACATCCACATCGAACCCAACCCCGGCAACAACAAGGTGGTCGTGCGCTTTCGCAAAGATGGCACCATGGCCGTCTACCACAAGTTTCCGCCGCAGTACCGCAACGCCTTGATCTCACGTATCAAGGTAATGGCGCGGCTCGACATCTCCGAACGGCGCAAACCACAAGATGGCAAAATCAACTTCAAACAGTATGGCCCGGCCAACATCGAACTACGCATCGCCATTCTGCCTACCGCGGGAGGACTGGAAGATGTAGTAATGCGTATCCTCAGCACCGGCAAAAACATCCCCATCAACGCGCTTGGTCTGAGCATCAACAATCTCGACAAACTGATGCCCGCCATCACCCAGCCCTATGGCCTGTTTCTGGTCTGTGGCCCCACCGGTTCGGGTAAAACCACTACCCTGCACTCCGTACTTGGCCATCTCAATGATGCCGAGCGCAAGATCTGGACAGCGGAAGATCCCATCGAAATCACTCAGACCGGACTGCGCCAGGTGCAGGTCAATCCCAAAATCGGCCTCGACTTTGCCACCGCCATGCGTGCCTTTCTACGTGCCGATCCCGATATCATCATGGTTGGCGAGATGCGCGATGCCGAAACGGCTGGTGTCGGCATCGAGGCCTCGCTCACCGGTCACATGGTATTTTCAACACTGCATACCAACAGCGCCGCCGAGAGCGTCACGCGACTGCTCGACATGGGCATGGATCCTTTTAACTTTGCCGATGCCTTGATCGGCATCCTGGCACAGCGCCTGGCCAAAACACTCTGCCCCAGCTGCAAAAAACCCTACCATCCCAACGACCGCGAAATTCAACAACTGGCCCATGAATATTGCGCCGGACTGACACCTGACAATGCCACCGCCGCAGAGGCCAAGGCCATCACCGACAAACAGATAGAGATCTGGCTGCAGAGCTTTGGCAAAAAAGGCAAATTCACCCTCTACAAGGCGCCAGGCTGCAAGGAGTGCAGCGACACCGGCTATCGCGGCCGCATCGGTTTGCATGAACTGCTGATCGCCTCACAGCGCATCAAACAGATGATCCTCGAACACGCCCCGGCGTTTGCGCTTCAAAAAACAGCCCTCGATAACGGCATGCGCACCCTGAAGCAAGATGGTATCGAAAAGATCCTGCAAGGCTATACCGACCTGACGCAGATACGGACCGTCTGCATCAAGTAACAGAGATTGGGACGGCGAGTGTTATCATCGCCGTCCTCTCTCCTCCTGTGTCGAGACGCCACCATGTCCTATCGTTGCGCGCGTTTTATCACCCTGCTCACCGCCCTTTTTGGCCTCAGCAATTACAGCCACGCCGAACAGCATTCCGCCGTGGCGGTGATGTATCACCACGTTGGCGAGGACCGTTATCCAACTACCAGCGTTCGGCTTGATCAGTTCGAGGCGCAGCTCCAGTTTCTACAACAGAACAACTTCCAGGTCTGGCCGCTGGCAAAGATTATCGAACAGCTACGCAACGGCAAAGCGCTGCCCGACAAAACCATCGCCCTCACCATGGACGACGGTTACATCAGCGTCTACACCCAAGCCTATCCGCGTCTGAAAAAACTCGGCTGGCCCTTTACCGTCTTTATCACCACCGACTACATCGACAAAAAACTCCCCAACTTCATGAGCTGGGAACAGATGCGCGAGATGGAGAAACACGGCGCCAGCTTTGGCAACCACTCCACCCGCCACGACTACATGGTGCGACGACTCAAGGGAGAAGATGAGACGCAGTGGCGCCAGCGCATGATTGCCGACATCCGCCATGCTCAGCAGCGACTGGTAAAAGAGCTAACCACCACGCAGAAACTATTTGCCTACCCCTACGGCGAGTACAACCTGGCGCTGGCCGATATCGTCGCCGCCGAAGGATTCACCGGCATCGGCCAGCAATCCGGTGCCATGGGGCCGACCTCCGACTTCCGCTACCTGCCACGCTTCCCCGTCAACGAACACTACGGCTCCATTGCCGACTTTGGCAGCAAGGTGATGAGCCTCGCCCTGCCGCTGGCCCACGACCCCGGCGCCGAGTCCGTCACCACCAACAAACGGCCATCGCTCACCTTCACTTTTGATAAACAGCAGCCGCGCCTGCGCCAGTTCAGCTGCTACTTCAACAACCAACCCATGAAGCTCGACTGGCTTAACGATTTCGAAGTAAAAGTACAACCGCCGCAAGACCTGCCCGCCGGTCGCAGCCGCTACAACTGCACCGCGCCGTCAGGCGAAAAAGGACGTTTCTACTGGTACAGCCAGCAATGGGTAAGGCCGGGTGGGGGCAGTAGCGAATAGAGTCGTCCAACAGGGCGTCTCACCCCCGCACCGTTTATGTAGCAAGGGTGGTTTGGCTAAACAGCCAAATTGAATTATCATCCATAAAGCTAGTCACAAAGTTAGTCACCACCTGTCCTTATTTATTAATAACCGACTGTTATACAAACAATTATATATATATTTATCAATAAAACTCTAGTCACACAATCGCCTTAGCTTGATGAGAAAGAACACCATGCCGTTATCGATCAGGGAATTTCTGGAGCGACGCCCCGCCACCTCAAAGGAGCTGCAGGGCACCACGGGGCTAAGTCAAGCCGCCGTGTCACGCCAGCTGAGAGGCATGGGCGATAGTGTTATCAAGCTGCCAGGCGGGCGCTCCCCCAGATACGCCATGACACGCAACGCCTTTGGCGGCGACGACAGACTGCCCCTGTTTATGGTCGATGCCCATGGCAATAACACCGCTATAGCGTATCTACGGCCGTTGGCCCATGGCGGCTTTTTTGTCGAGCCA
>JAYWDX010000281.1:0-3420 GCA_043779675.1 Tenderia sp. (SeqCode) | reverse complement strand
CTCAGGCGTGAAGGCTGGTCGCCACCGTTCTCAATCACATAAGGTGAAAAACGTTCCATGTATTCATAGTTACGATCAGCAAATCCAGAGGTGTAGCCGACGCCATCCACCATCACCGTTTCACTGCTCACCTGTGGACCAGACAGATACTTCTCCACCATTACCCGACTGGTGGGTGATTGTGATCGCGCATGTTCGTAAGCCCAGCCAAGATCGACATCTTCATTCAGCAACAACACACCACGGGCGCCACGGCTATCGACGGGTTTAATGATCAGACGGGCACCGCGCTCACTGACAATCTGTTGCAGCTGCGCCAACGACTCCACCGCACTAAACCAGGGGATGGCGATACCATCACGCAGAAAGCGTTGCTTCATCAGCAATTTGTCGGCGGCAAGATGCGCCGTCTCCAGACTCAGCCCCGGCAATCCCAAGGCATCCGCCACCGAGGCCACCGTCAGCGGCACATCGGCCGCCATGCAAATAACACCATCGAGCCTGCGGCGGTTGAGATGGTAATCACGGGCCACGGCTACTGTCTGCTCCAGATCATAGGTACTGGCGATCAGACGATCATCGGCAAACTCGAATCCCGGCGCGTCGGGGTTCATGTCGCTCACCACCACATGCAGTCCCATCGCCTTAGCGCGCTTGATGCCAGGCACCGCTTCGGCACCGCCGCTGATAACCAACAATGTTTTAATAATGAATGTGTGAGTCATGCTGCTTACGACACACACTTGGCGTATAAAACGTAATCCAATGGACTTTGCCCGTGGTGTGCAAGATAACAACGATAGTCTGGATTAATACTATTGATCATCAGTGGTACTTTCCACATGTCATCTGGCTCATGATAAGCGCTAATCATCAACTTGGGCCGGTCACGCACCAACGTTTCAGAAGCCCCCCGCAAGGCATTCACCTCTGCGCCCTCTATATCCATTTTGATTACATTCACCTTCAACCCTCGCTCCCTGACAAAATCGTCGATAGTGGTGACCTCTATTTTCTGATCGCCGCTGTCGGAGACGTGATATTGCATACTATTTTCGACCGATGTATCAAAGCTCAACGTAGTCGTCTCATACCACATCCCAATGTGGCACGGAATCACAACTAATTCCAATTTCTCCTCCTGAATGGTAGCCAACAATTTTTGATAGTTGCCAGCCTCCGGCTCAAACGAATATATGGTGCAATCTCTATCCAATTCACGAACAAAATCCAAAACCGTATCCCCAGACCAGGCGCCACCATCAAGAATGATATCTCCAGCCTCTGGCAACACCAGCGGGTGGTAATACTGCGGAAAATCGGCAGGCAAGAAAAAAGCCGAATCTAGGGTAAGGCGATACTTGAGCAGCGCCCGATACGTGGCGCGTGATGGCTCATCTGATAACAACGCGTAAGCAGCCTCTATTTCCTCTGCCGAACCCAAGATTTGTTCAGGGACGTAATGACTCTTCCAGCGTTCAAAATCAAAGGCAAACCCAAAGTAATAGTATTTAATACCCAATTGTTTCAGCTGTCTGCCAATATCACCTCCCCAATCACTAGCCACAAACACGATGGTCGTTTTATATTCTCGCAACTGTTCTGGCGCCATGATCGGTATGCCACACACCGTATCGCCCTGCTTTTTTCGGTCATTATCGCAGACCCTGATAACTGTAATACCTAATGACTGAAGCACGCGGATTGCGTGCTTGCCACTACCTCCGCCACCAAAAACAATCGCCTGATCAACATTTCTTAACACATCATCTATTGCTACACAGCGATGGGAAATTTCTCTTATAAGTTCATCCAACATTTGATCTCATTCCTAATTTTATGGCCTCTGATTTAACCCAACCAATTTCAACCATAGGGCCACATTAGATCCAATGTCTGACCTGCCAGCAACATCGGCGAGATATCTTCCTTTTCATCGATCACGCAATGAATCAGCGCTGGACCATTATGGAAAAATGCCGCTTGCAGCGTCGCCTCAACATCACCGCTTTCACTCACCGTAAAGGCACGGATACCATACCCACGAGCAATGGCGGCAAAATCGGGATTCCACTTATTGCCAGTGGTGGGGTCATCCTGCCAGTTGAAGTTTTGAAACTGCGAGACAATGCCGAGGCGATGGTTGTCGAGCACGATGATCTTCAGCGGCAGATTACGTTCAGCCACTGCCCCCAGCTCCTGCATGTTCATCTGAAAGGAACCATCACCGACAATACAAATCACCAACGCCTCTTTGTCATTGAGTTGCGCACCTACTGCACTTGGCAGGTCGTAGCCCATGGTGCCGTGGCCCCCTGATGTCAGCAGTGTGCGTTGTGGATAGTCAAAGCTGAAATGGCGTGCTACCCAATGTTGATGAGAACCTACGCCAGTGAGGCAGATCACACGTTTATCACGGCTTAAGCGATCAGCGGTCTCCACCACCAGTTGCGGTTTGAGCCTGCCCTGCTTGTTATAGGTTAGGGCATACTCTTGCCGCCAGCCATCAATCTGTTGTCGCCAGGCAGACCACTGCGGCAGCTGCATTTTTTTCAACGCTGGCAACAGTGCTGCCAGTGCTGCCTTGGCATTGGCGTTGATCAAAAGGTTGGTACGCACTCGGCCGTGTTTGGCCTCATTGGCATCCAGGTCAATACGTACAATGCGTGCACCTGGGGCAAAGCGGTCAAACTGATTGCCGCTCTGACGTACATCGAGACGTGAACCAATGGCCAATACCAGATCTGAATTCTGAATCGCCTTGCCTGCATATTGATTGCCGGTGTGGCCATGAAAGCCCAGCGCCAGTTCAGAATCAGATGGCATCGCCCCCAGGCCCAATAGCGAATGTGAGACAGGGATGCCATAGGTGGTTGCCAGCTCGCGCAATAGCTCATGGCTCTGTGATAGCAGCACCCCCTGTCCAGCGATGATGACCGGACGCTGCGCCTCACTCAGCCACTGCGCCAACTCTGCCACACCAGCAAGATCATTAGCCTGATCATCGTCCGATATAACGGGAACCAGCGCCGGGGCAGACAGCTCACCACGCTGCACATTCATCGGCATGTCGATCAACACCGGACCAAAACGGCCGCTGCTGGCGATATGAAACGCCTGCTCCATCACCCGCGCCAGATCATCCTGATGCTCTACCAGAAACTGTGCCTTGGTGATCGAGGCCATCAGGGCACAGCTGTCGGTCTCCTGAAACCCACGCTGCCGTATCGGCAGATTACGTTTGAGATCACCGGTCCCCACCTGGCCTGTAATTACGATCAATGGGGTATTGTCGTAATAGGCATCTGCCACCGCGCTGATGAGGTTGGTGACGCCCGGTCCCGATGTCACCATAACGACCTGTGGCTGCCGCCGCAGGCGTGATACTGCCAGCGCGGCATAACCGGCCCCCTGTTCGTG
>JAYWDX010000280.1:0-11324 GCA_043779675.1 Tenderia sp. (SeqCode) | reverse complement strand
CTGCGAACGCCAGCTCAACACCAGCCTCCAATTCGTCAACTTAGCCTTCCTCGCTTTGTTGCTCAGAAGAGGGGAAAAAGATTTTGAATAGGCTCTAAGGCCTCGTTAGCCATCGATAATCAAAGACTGTATTACTTCAAAGAAGATCTATATGAAAAATACGTTGTTTGCTACCGCATTTATTTGTGTCAGCTCTGCCGTGTTCGGCGCTGAGATTTCGGTTCCTATGCACATGGCCGGAAAAGAAGGGGTTGGTGCGGTTGTAGGGTTCGTTTGAATCGTTGAAACCTCATACGGCCTCGCGTTCTACCCCGCGTTGAAGGGTCTGCCGTCGGGGCTGCACGGCTTCCACATTCACGAAAATCTATCATATGCACCTGCTGAGAAGGATGGCTCTATGGTTCCGGCATTGGCGGCAGGTGGGTACCTTGATTCCCAAGGGATCAAGCGGCATGGCGAGCCGTGGGGGAGGACTCCTTGGTGATTTGCCGCCGCTGTACGTTGCAGCCGACGGCACGGTTGTGAGTCCTACAATACGTCGAGCTTAGGGTTGGCGACTCAGCGGCCAAGCAACAACCTGAATGTGGTTATCAGGCTGGGGCCGCCGAACTGCTACGGCGTATAAGCGCACCATTGCCGCCATCACAGGAAAATGAACGACAGTTGCTGGCGAGCACCCTGCTGGTTCAGCGTGGCCTCTATGCTGAGGCGGCGGCGCAGCTGGCCAACTATCAACCAGATTCAGTAGATAGTGACTTCGTCCAGTACAATCTTGCGCTTGACCATATCTGTCAGGGGCGTGATGTTGAGGGGCGGATATTGCTGGAGGTGCTGCTGCAACGTGGCGGCGGTACCGAGCCAGAACGGGCGGAACTGTATGACAAGAGCCGAATCGCATTGGGCTACAGCTATTTACAACATTAAAAATTTACCCCGGCGCGCCACTGGTTCGAACAGGTGCGGCTGCCCAACCCCTTTGCCAGTCAGGCACTGCTAGGGTTGGGGTGGGTTGAGTCCGGATTTGGTAATGGCGCGGCGGCGCTGGCGATCTGGTTGTCACTGACTGAGCGTAATGGCTCAGACCCGGCTGTATTGGAAGGGCTTTTAGCGGTACCCTATACGCTCAATCAGCTTGGCACCCAACAGCAGGCCCTTGGCCGTTATAAAAGGGCGATGACCTTTACGTCAACGAGCTGTTAACCCTACAAGGAATTACCTCCGGCATGAATTTTGTTGCCTTGGCGCAAGAGTTGGCTGACCCGCCCAGCGCGGGCTGGCAGTGGTGTACCGAGATCAGCCCTGACTCGACCCTCACTCCTTACCTCTATCGGATCATGGCCGGGCATGGTTATCGGGGCCAGGCACTGTTTGCTGCGGCCCAGATTTATGACGGACTTTTGCAGACACAAAAGGAACAACCATGAGCTCTCGCGTCCTGTTGCTCGTTTTATCTGCGCTGCTGCTAACAGCTTGCAGTAGCTTGCAGGAGCAGACTCTGCGGGATATGGCGCGGCCGACAGTTGTGATTGATGTTGATACACCCGTGGTTGTGGATCGTAGTGATGCCATCAAATACTATCGTTCGACGATGGAGCAGGATATCGATAACCGCTATCGCGCCCGCGCTATGAAGCGGCTCGCCGATCTGGAGCTGGAAGTTGGGATAGACAAAGAGGTTGCTGGGCGTGAGCCGTTAAAGGCCGACGATATTGAGGAGTACCGCCTCTCCATTGATACATATAAAGAGTTGCTTAAGAGCTATCCTGATTTTGCTGGCAATGATCAGGTGCTTTACCAGTTAGCCCAGGCCTACGAACGATTGACAATGATCGATGAGTCGGTGGCGGCATTGACTCAATTGGTGAACGCGTACCCTGACAGTCCACTCTACGCTGAAGCACAGTTTCGCCGTGGTGAAATATTGTTTGTAGATGGCGAGTATGTAGAGTCTGCCAAGGCATTTCAGAGTGTGGTTGAACTTGGTGAGAAGACGAATTTTTACCAACAAGCGTTACATAAATATGGCTGGAATTTGCTTAAGTTGGACCGTTTTGATGAGGCGTTGGCTTCGTTTTTATTGCTGCTTGATATCAAATTGTCGTCACTTGAACTAGACGCCAATCCGTTTGTAGCGTTACCGGTGGTGCAGTCCGATAAAGAGCTGATTGATGATACGCTCCATGCCGTCGCCCTGGTGTTTTCCTACATCAATAGTGTTGATCGTGTCGAGGCACAGATCACCAAACGTGGTCGTAAAAATTATGATCATGTTATCTACCAGACCCTGGCTGATTTTTATCTGCGACAGCAGCGCTATCAGGACGCGGCCAATATCTACACAACCTATGCTGTGCGTTATAGCAAGGGGCCGCAAGCAGCCTTTTTTAAACTGAAGCTGATTGACGTTTATACCCTGGCCGAAAACCCGGTGGCGGCACTGAATGCCAGAAAACATTTTGTCAAAGTCTACGGTCCAGAGAGTAGTTTCTGGATGGGTTACAGTGACAAAGTTCGCGCCCAGCTGATGCCTCATATCAAACTCGGACTTGAGGATATTGCCCAGCACTATCATGCCGTAGCGCAACAAGAGAAGCGTGAGGCTGATTACAACACGGCCGAGAACTGGTATCGCACCTATCTGCGTCTCTTGCCTGAGGGTACGGATACAATCAAAATTCATTACCTGTTGGCCGACATGCTCTATGAGGGAAAACGTTACGCCGAGGCGAGCCAGGAGTATGAACGGGTCGCTTATGAATTTGCTGCCAACCCCCATCAGCAGGAGGCTGGTTACGCCGCCATTCTTGCTTATCGTGAGCTGCTGAAATTGGTGGGCCAAGACAAACAAGCGCAGTGGAGTGAAAAACAGGTCGCCAGTCTTTTGCGTTATACCGAGCGTTATCCGCAAGACCCGCGTATAGCTCCGCTGATGACTGCATTGGCGCAGGAGTTTTATAGCGTTAAAGAATACAACAAGGCACAGATGTTGGCCCAACGTGTTATTGCGTTGGGCGATACCACCCCTGCCACATTGATCGATGCTGCCTGGATCATCAACGCCCATAGCGATTTTGAACATGCGGAGTATGCCAAGGCCGAAAGATCCTACCAGCAGCTGCTGAAGTTGGCGCAGCAACACGGCACGGTAAAACCTGAGATGTTTGAGTGGTTGGCGGCGACTATCTATAAACAGGCAAAGCAGAAACAAGCAGCTGGAAATTTAACCGCAGCGGTGAATGACTATCTGCGCATCGCCACGGTTGCTCCCGCTGCTGAGATCAGTATCCAGGCCGAGTATGAGGCGGCCACGGTATTGATCGAGATGAAGGCGTGGCAGCGCGCCATTGCAACGCTGGAACATTTCCGTAGCAGTTACCCCGATCATGAGCTGCAACAGGAACTGCCGCTCAAAATGGCATTTCTTTACATGGAATCTGGCAAACAGCTCCAAGCCGCAGAGCAGTATGAGCAGATTGCTCACGCCAACCACTCAGTAGATATGAAGAGGGAAGCGGCGTGGCAAGCGGCTGAGATTTATGAGAAGGAGAAGCAGCTTGATCGCAGTGCCAGAGCCTATGAGTTCTATGTGCAGCAGTTTGCAGAGCCATATAGTCAACAGATTGAAGCGCGCTATCGTCTAAGTCAGCTCTATCTAACCTTGGGGCAGCGTGCACGATCCAATTTTATTGTTAGTCAACTTGTGACGGATGAACAGGATCATCCGGGACATACCGACCGTAGTCGTTACTTGGTAGCACAGGCGGCGCTCACTCTGGCTGACAGTAAACTTGAGGAGTTCCATAACGTTAAATTGGTAGAACCATTGGCAAAAAACCTTATCACCAAAAAAGAGCGTATGGAGGAGGCCTTGAGCGCCTATAACCAGGCCGCTGCTTATCGAGTGGCGGATGTTGTTACTGCTTCTACTTATCGCATCGGTGAAATTTACTATCAATTTAGTAAAAACCTAATGGAGTCAGAACGCCCCAAGGAACTCGGACGGGAAGAGTTGGATGAGTACAACATCATGCTTGAAGAGCAGGCATTTCCCTTTGAAGAGAAGGCCATCGCCATTCTTGAATCCAATACTCAGCGCACCTCGAGTGGGATCTATGATGGCTGGGTTAAAAAGAGTTACGGTAAACTTAAGGAGTTGTTGCCAATACGTTATTCAAAATCTGAAAAGGGGGCTGGCATTGTTGAATCGTTGGAGTAAAACAACAGGCCTGCTGCTGGGATTGCTGCTCAGTGGCTGTGGCACCACACAGGTAAAACAGGATGAACCTATACCACGTTTAACGTTAGAGCAACTGAAGCAGATTGAGTTGCAACAGCAGGAGTACGGACGGGTGCTCACCACCATGCGCCAGGGTAACTATCCGCTGGCAATCAAAGAGCTGCAGGCCTTTACTGGGCGCTATCCTGAATACTCTGGCCCTTATGTCAATCTTGGTATTATTTATCACAAAATGAAACGGCTAGAGGAGGCAGAGCAGGCCTTGAGCAAGGCGGTAGCTATCAGCCCAAAGAGTGCGGTCGCTCAGAATCGACTTGGTATGGTCTATCGTGAGCTGGGACGTTTCAATGACGCGCTCGCTGCTTACAATAGCGCCATTGCCACTGATGAGGAGTATGCAGACGCCTATCTTAATCTGGGTATTCTCTACGATCTCTACCTGTTTGATGGCAACAAGGCGTTACAGCTCTATATTCGTTACCAATTGATGACGGCTAACGATGATGCGCAGGTCTCCATGTGGATAGCCGAGCTAACGCAACGCCTTAAAAACTCCCCGGCACTGTAAGGTGAAAATGGTGGCGCCACGTTCTACATTATTGGTTGCGCTACTCATGCTGGTTTGTGTAGGCAGCATGGCCAATGCCGAGCAGCTTCTGTAGATAAAAAAGGATGAATATCTTTGGTAGCAGTGATTTGCCAAAAGGACTCACCATTATTCCCTGGCAGATACAACGCCCTGATAGTGCTGTTGAATAGATGTGCCTTTTATAGTGGACCAGCGCGTGGTATCAAGCTGATCCTGGCAATAGCCATAAGACGTAAAATTATGGTGAGATCTATAAAACATTAAAGCGTGGCTCGTGGTGGGATTGCTTCTTATTATAAAGGCGGCATCTCTGCGTCACTTTACAATTATTGGTTTTTTTACCGCAAACTAAAAATAAAAGCTTTGGCTTTTGCTGTGCCAAGGATTCGGGTTAACGGTGCCTTTTAGGGGGATGGATATGATGCGTATTGTTAAAATAGTGGTCTCTATTGTTGTGAGTATGTCGTTTGGTATTGGTGTCGCCGCAGCCGCTTCTGATGCTGTTAGCGACATGGTGTTGGTGCCGACCGGTAAGTTTATTATGGGCAGTGATAAGGGGGATGTGGAAGATATGGGCGTGGAGTACGGTAACGTCAAGCCGCTCTATCTTGATGAGCATCCGCAACATACTGTTGACGTGCCTGATTTTTATATCGACCGTTATGAGGTGACATACGGGCAGTATGCCCAATATGTTATTGCCACCGGTATTACACCGCCAGTGCAGTGGGTCGAAAATGGCTATCTGCTCAATCTGCGCAGGGCCGAGATTCATAAATTGTCGCTGGATGTATTGAGCAAGCTGGCATCCAAGGCCTTCCGCCTCGATATAGATACCCGCAGCATGAGTAAGGAGGCGCTGATAGCGGCGATCGACGAACGCCTGGCTTTATATGGATCGCCTGCCCGTGAACTATGTAACCTGGGGTGATGCGGATCAATTTTGTCGTTGGGCTGGCAAGCGCCTGCCGTCTGAGGCTGAGTGGGAAAAAAGCGCTCGTGGCCCCAATGGCCGAGAGTTCCCTTGGGGGAATGTCTGGCAGGCGGGTATGAGTGATACTGAAGCTGAGCAGTGGGAAGATGGCATCGCACCTGTCGACGCTTATAAATCTGACAGATTCAGAATACGATGTTTATGATCTGACCGGCAACGTTTCGGAGTGGGTGGCTGACTGGTATCAGGCCTATCCCGGCAGTGATTACAAGAGCAATGATTTTGGCGAGAAGCTTAAGGTAGTCAAAGGCGCGGGGTGGTAATGGCCACTACACTTTGCACCTCTTTGAACGCTCTGCTTATCGTGGTGCTTTTCCAGACGAGGGTAGTTACGCCGATTGCGGATATACTACCCGTTACTCGGGCTGGCGTGACACCCTAAGCGGCAGGATGGCATTCTGCCGTTGATGTTCAGCTTTGGGCATTGATGGTGGGAACAATATTTATGCTGATTTCAGGTCTCTTCATGTGGCTGCATTGCCCATATCCAGTGCCACCCCCTGAAAACCAGCTCGATGATTGCAGTTGATGTTAAAATTTCTGCACTTTTTATATTGTGCCGGTTAACTATTATGTTTGATCTCAATTGTCGTCGCTGCCCGCGTCTGGCTTCGTTTCTGGATGAGGTAGGCGCTGAGTATCCTGATTATCATGCCCGTCCAGTTGCTCCCTTTGGCGCTAAAAATATCGAACTGCTGATTGTCGGGCTGGCGCCAGGCATGCACGGCGCCAATGCTACTGGGCGCCCCTTTACTGGCGACCATGCCGGCATATTGCTTTACCAGACACTGTTCGATTTTGGTCTGAGCAACAAGCCGGTCTCACTCTCTATCGATGATGGTTTAAAACTGAAAAACTGTCGTATCACCAACGCAGTGAAGTGTCTGCCACCGCAGAACAAGCCAACGACGGATGAGGTAAGAATCTGTAACGATTTTCTTCAGCAGGAGCTGGCACAACTGAAGCCAGGCACTGTGGTGTTGGCACTCGGCGCCATTGCCCACGGCGCGGTATTGCGGACGCAAGGATTAAAGCTGGCTGAATATAAATTTGGTCACGCTGCCGAGTATGTGCTGCCCAAGGGGGTGTGGCTGCTCGACTCCTATCACTGTAGTCGTTATAACACCCAGACTAAACGTCTGACGGCGCAGATGTTTGCTGATGTCTTTGCCCGTGCCAAGGTGCTGATGGGCAAACCTTCCGAGGCGTTGTAGACAGCCATGAGTGATGAGCAGGAGAGCATTGCCTTCGATGCCAAAGGCTACCTGAAAACGCTGAGTTCACGCCCCGGTGTCTATCGTATGTTGAATGCGGTGGGTGAGGTAATCTACGTCGGCAAGGCGCGTAACCTGGTCAAACGTGTTGGTAGTTATTTTAGCCGTAGCGTCACCACACCTAAAACCCGCGCCTTGGTGAGTCAGATCGCCAACATTGAGGTGACGGTGACCCATACTGAAAACGAGGCGCTGATTCTTGAAAACAATCTGATCAAGGAGCTGCGTCCTCGTTACAACGTGTTGTTGCGCGATGATAAAAGTTACCCCTATATTTTTCTTTCGGCGGATCAATTCCCACGGCTTGCCTACCATCGCGGTGCAAAACGCGCACGTGGCCGTTATTTTGGCCCTTATCCTAGCGCAGGTGCAGTGCGCGAGACACTCAACTTGTTGCAGAAGCTGTTCCGCGTACGACAGTGCGAAGATACCTTTTATAGCAACCGCTCCCGTCCTTGTCTGCAATACCAGATCAAACGCTGCACAGCACCTTGTGTTGATTATGTAAGTGCAGTGGAGTACGCCGATGATGTACGTCTTGCAACGCTGTTTCTTGAAGGCAAGGACAGTCAGGTGATTGATGAGCTGGTGAGACAGATGGAGGCCGCCAGTGCCAAGCTCGAATTCGAGCGGGCTGCGCAGTACCGCGATCAGATCGCCAGTTTGCGTCGGGTGCAGGAGCGGCAATATGTGAGTGGCGCCGGAGGTGATCTGGATGTGATTGTCAGTGCCTATGAAAAAGGCGTCGGCTGTGTGCAGGTGGTCTTTATTCGCGGCGGCCATCAGCTCGGCAATAAAACCTTCTTCCCAAGCCATACTCAGGATACCGACGTGGCTGAGATCCTGGCGGCGTTCCTGCCGCAATACTATATCGGCAAGCAGGTACCAACAGAGATTTTGGTTAACCAGCCGATGGACGATCAACAGCTACTCGAAGAGGTGTTGAGTGAACAGGCGGGACGCAAGGTCAGCATCAGTCATAATCTACGTGGTGATCGTGCCCGCTGGGTGCAGATGGCGGTGATCAATGTTGACGATGCGCTGCGGCGGCACCTGGCCAGCAAGAGCGGCATGCGGCAACGTTACGAGGCTTTGCAGGATGCGCTGGAACTTGACAGCACACCGCAGCGGCTCGAGTGTTTTGATATCAGCCACACCATGGGCGAAGCAACCGTTGCGTCATGTGTAGTCTTTAATGATGAAGGGCCCCTGAAAAGTGATTATCGCCGCTTTAATATTGAAGGCATCACACCCGGCGACGATTATGCCGCTATGCATCAAGCACTTACCCGCCGCTACACCCGTTTGAAGGAAGGGGAGGGCAAGTTGCCCGACATACTCTTTATAGATGGTGGTAAAGGACAGCTGGCCGAGGCGCAAAAAGTGCTGGAGGAGTTACAGGTCAGTGATGTGGTGCTGGTAGGTGTTGCCAAGGGGCCGGAACGCAAGGCCGGGCTAGAAACGCTTTTCTTGTATGGTCATGACCAGCCGATTATACTGCCAACCGATTCGCCCGCCCTGCATCTGATCCAGCAGATCCGTGATGAGGCCCACCGTTTTGCCATCACCGGCCATCGTCAGCGCCGTGCCAAAACTCGCAGTACATCGGTATTGGAAGGTATTCCTGGTGTGGGACCAAAGCGCCGCCGTGATTTACTGAAACAGTTTGGTGGTTGGCAAGAGGTAGCCCGGGCGGGGGTCGATGACCTGCTCAAGGTCAAAGGCATTAGCCGCGACTTGGCCCAAAAGATCTACGACGCACTGCATTTAGAGAATTAAAACGATATGACCAGCATTCCAACACTCCTCACTTATCTGCGCATCCTTTTGATTCCAGTCTTTGTGTTGATCTTCTTCCTGCCCTTTGGCTGGGTTAACGATGTCACCACCATTATCTTTGCTATAGCGGCGATTACGGATTGGCTAGATGGTTATCTGGCGCGAAAATTGAATCAGATGTCCCGTTTTGGTGCGTTTCTCGATCCCGTAGCTGACAAACTGATCGTAGGCGCAGCATTGATATTATTGGTACAGGCGCACCCTAACCCCTGGATGACGATTGCCACAGTGGTCATTATCGGCAGAGAGATCGCAATCTCGGCACTGCGTGAATGGATGGCGGAGATTGGTGAGAGCGCTCAAGTAGCAGTCTCCAATGTTGGTAAATGGAAGACCACCGCGCAGATGGTAGCGCTTTTTATGCTGCTCTATAACGAGCCGCTCTTGGGTGTTTCAATGTACATGTTAGGCATGATCTTCCTTTACATTGCAGTCATTCTAACTCTTTGGTCCATGGTCATTTATCTGAAAGCGGCATGGCCAGCGTTGCGTAAAGAAGGGGGTTAGAAAAAACATATAAGTGGGTGTTGACGAGAATAAAAAAGGCTATATAATGACGGCCACTTAACAAGGTGCGCGGGAATAGCTCAGTGGTAGAGCACAACCTTGCCAAGGTTGGGGTCGCGAGTTCGAATCTCGTTTCCCGCTCCAGATTCAAGAAATCTCGGCTGATTTAGTCCTTAGTCGGGATCGTTTTACAGTAGTGGCCCCCATCAGCTGTTGTGAGCTTTCATGATGAAAGCACGAGCAAGTTAAGCCACTACACATCTAATGTTTCGCTGGCTGGGTGGCAGAATGGCTATGCAGCGGCCTGCAAAGCCGTGAATGCCGGTTCGATTCCGGCCTCAGCCTCCATAAAATCAAGAAGTTATCTAATAATCGCCCTGTCCAGGGATCTCCAAAACAGCCTAAAACAGCTCCAAAAAGCCATGAGCCATTCGCTTATGCGTGGTTAACCACTCCTGTTACGGCCAGTGTAGACCGTTAACGCAAGTGAGTTATTTTGTGACATCCCAGACGGTTTAAATCCTTACAAACGTGTTCCTTATGTTGATCTGTCTTCTCTGTGATCGTGGGTTGCTGGTGCAGTGGTAGCCTGAAAATATCGTAATCTATCGCATTGCCATTGCCCAAAGTGTAGTAGTAACAGATACTTCCGGGCGGGCAGACAAATGTCACCCTTTGCACCATTCATCACCCGGAAAATATCTCCTCGCAATGGCCAACCCCAATCTTTCTTCTTTCATCTGGTCCGTCGCTGATCTGCTGCGCGGCGACTACAAACAATCCGAATACGGCAAGGTCATTCTGCCGTTCACCGTGCTGCGTCGCCTCGACTGCGTGCTGGAGGCCACCAAGCCCGCCGTGCTGCTTGAGAAGGAAAAGCGCGAAAAGGCAGGGCTGAATCCCGAACCTTTCCTGCTCAAGACATCCGGTCAATTTTTCTACAACACCTCGTCGCTCGACCTGAAAAAGCTCATGGGCGACCAGGATCACATTGGCGAAAACCTGCGCGCCTACCTGCAGGCCTTCTCGCCCGCCGTGCGCGACATCTTCGAAAGTTTCGAGTTTCACACCCAGATCGACAAGCTGGCCAAGTCCGGGCTGCTCTATATGGTCACCGAAAAATTTGCCAACATCGACCTCCACCCCAATGTCGTCAGCAATGCCGAAATGGGCGCGGTGTTTGAGGAGCTGATCCGCAAGTTTGCCGAGCTGTCCAACGAGACCGCCGGGGAGCACTTCACCCCGCGCGAGGTGATCCGCCTCATGGTGAATCTGCTGTTCATCGAGGACGACGCCGCCCTCACCAAACCCGGCGTGGTGCGCTCGCTCTACGACCCCACCGCCGGCACCGGCGGCATGTTGAGCGTGGCCGGTGAACACCTTGCCAGCCTCAACCCAGACGCCCGACTGGTGATGTACGGACAGGAGCTGAACCCCGAGTCCTACGCCATCTGCAAGGCCGACATGCTCATCAAGGGGCAGGAGATCGCCAACATCATCTTCGGCAACACGCTTTCCGCCGATGGCCTGCTCGGCAAACTCTTCGACTACATGCTCTCCAATCCGCCCTTCGGCGTGGAGTGGAAAAAGATCGAAAAGGAGATCCGCAAGGAGGCCGAGCAGATGGGCTTCAATGGCCGTTTCGGCCCCGGCCTGCCGCGTGTCAGCGACGGCTCGCTGCTGTTTCTGCTGCACCTCGTTTCCAAGATGCGCCCCGCTGTGGATGGCGGCAGCCGCTTTGGCATCGTACTCAACGGTTCCCCACTGTTCACTGGCGGCGCAGGTTCCGGCGAGAGCGAGATTCGCCGCTATATGCTGGAGAACGATCTGGTCGAGGCCATCATCGCCCTGCCCACCGACATGTTCTACAACACCGGCATCAGC
>JAYWDX010000279.1:0-6250 GCA_043779675.1 Tenderia sp. (SeqCode) | reverse complement strand
GCAGGACGGTCCGGGCAAAAGGAATTAGCTGTCGCGTAAGCGAGTCAATTTATGGCATGGACGCCATAAATTGCTCACGAGGTAGCGACACAATCTTCACTCTATCGTCAAGGAGAGGAATAATTTGAGGGGCATCAACAATTCGCTAAAAACAGTAGCCGCTGGCACTCATCCAGGCGAGTTGTGCAGATCGATAATGTCGCCATTCTGACCACCACGCTGCTGTTTGGCTGAGTCATTACGTTGATTTTGAATATTATTGAGGTAATCGTCATCAATGTCGCCGGTGACGTATTCACCGGTAAAGACTGAGCTGTCAAAACGCACCAGCCTGGAGTTGCGCTTGCGCACCGCCCCTTCCAGATCGGACAGATCCTGATAGATCACCTTATCGGCGCCGATGGCCTCGGCCACCTCATCCTCGGTGCGGCCGTGGGCGATAAACTCCTCCTTGGTTGGCATATCAATGCCGTAGACGTTGGGGTAGCGAATCGCCGGTGACGCCGAGGCGAAGTAGACCTTTTTGGCACCCGCGTCACGGGCCATCTGGATGATCTGCTGCGAGGTGGTGCCACGCACGATAGAGTCATCGACCAGCAATACATTCTTGCGACGGAATTCGAGGTCGATGGCGTTGAGCTTCTGCCTGACGGACTTCTTGCGTTGCTGCTGGCCGGGCATGATGAAGGTGCGACCAATGTAGCGATTTTTAATAAATCCTTCACGGTAGAGCACACCGAGTTCATAAGCGAGCTGCAGGGCCGAGGTACGGCTGGTGTCGGGGATCGGAATCACAACATCGATATCGTGATCGCCCCATTCACGCTTGATCTTGCGCGCCAGTGCGTCACCCATGCGCAGCCGTGCCTTGTAGACCGAAACATCATCGATGATGGAATCAGGACGAGCGAGATAGACATACTCAAAGATGCAGGTGGAATAAGTGGGATTGTCGGCGCACTGGCGGGTCTCGATGCTGCCATCGATGCCAAGAAAGACTGCCTCACCCGGCTCGATATCGCGCATCAGGCTGAAGTCGAGTGCGTCGAGCGCCACACTCTCAGAGGCAATCATGTACTCAGTCCCCAGCGCAGTCTCGCGTTTACCAAATACCGCCGGACGAATGCCATAGGGGTCGCGGAAACCGACAATGCCATAACCGGTGATCATTGCCACCACGGCATAGGCACCGCGACAACGACGATGCACACCCTTCACCGCTTCAAACACATCGTTGTGATCGATGCGCAACTTGCCCAGCCGCTGCAACTCATGAGCAAAGACATTGAGCAACACCTCCGAATCAGAGTCAGTATTCATGTGACGCAAATCTTCGTTATAGAGTTCGCCCTTGAGCACATTGGCATTGGTGAGATTACCGTTGTGAGCCAACGAGATACCGTAAGGGGAGTTGACATAGAAGGGCTGCGCCTCGGCGGAGGATGAGCATCCCGCAGTGGGATAACGTACGTGTCCCACGCCCATGTTGCCACGCAGATTGAGCATGTGCTGGGTCGAGAAGACGTCGCGCACCAGGCCGTTATCCTTGCGCAGATAAAGCTTATTATCGTCGCAGGTAACAATCCCGGCAGCATCTTGGCCACGGTGCTGCAACACCGTCAGGCCGTCATAGATGGCCTGATTGACGCTGCTCTTACCGACAATTCCGATGATGCCACACATGTAGAGTTACTCCCGTTAAACAACAAAATCTTAGTTACGCGCCTGACTCAAGACGCTATTTATATCCAGAGGATAGTAGTGCTGCACCCACTCCAGGCCATCAACAAAAAGGCCAACCATATAGGAGTGCTGCCACAGTGACGCCTCGGTGATTGGCGTCAGGCCAGCGATCAACACCACAACGGCCACCATCAGCACACCACGCACAGCGCCAAAACCAGCGCCTGCCAACCGATCCACGCCGCCCAGACCAATCGATGCCAACAGTGTTGCCAACAGCCGCGCAGCCACAAAACCAATAACATGCACCGTCAGAAACAGCAGCACAAACGCCGTGAGCAGCCGCAACGAGTGGTCATTTATCATCTCAGTGAAATAGGATTCAACAGTTCCGGCCCCGAGATAGGCAAGCCAGAAGGCCGCCACCCAGACCACCAGAGAGAGGGCTTCACGGACAAAACCACGCCAGATGCCGATCAGTGTCGAGACCGCAATAGCGACGATAATCAGATAATCAAGAGTGCTCACGTGATGGGTCCAGCGATATCCAGCGGTTGGGACTGTAGGAAGGGCGTGATTTTACCAGAGCCCCGCCCCTTTCTGAACCTTTGTGAGCAGATCGGCAGGACTAAATGGCCATCACGGGTACTGCATCACCAGACCATCAAGCCTAGTCTTCTGTTTAACCTGCGTTTTCAGCTCATCAGCAGCGGCCCGATTGGTCACGGGGCCAGCCTTGACGCGGTAGATGACACTGCCGCCACTATTGCCACGCTCGATAAAGACCGGGTATCCCGCCTTGTGCAACTGATCACGCAACTCATTGGCCTTGGCCTCAACGGTCAGGCTGGCTATCTGCAACACCCAGCCCTCAGCTACCGCAACTGCTTCAGCTTTAGGGGCTGGGGCTGGGGCTGGTTTGGTCACGGGAGGGGCTGGGGCTGGCTTGGCCACGGGAGGGGCTGCGGGTGCCATCATCACAGCAGGCTTGGTTTCACTCGGCGGCGCAGAGACGGCCACATCGACGGGATCAGGAGTAGGCGCGGGCGGTTCGACGGGCTCAACAGCATCGGCCTCAGCGGCAGGTTGCTGCTGAACTTCAATACCCGGCTCCAGCTTTTTCGACCACTGCTCCAGCGGCAACACCTCCATGCGCATGGCATCGGGGCCGGGCGGAATATCCACCCCCATCATATCGGCCTGCTCATCGCGGGAAAAATCGAGCAGCGTGGGCACAATAATCAGCCCCAACGCCAGCAACACCGCCGCACCGATAACACGCTGTTTATGTGCTGGACTCATGCCTCTGTACTCCTGGCTAGTTTCAACATCGTCAAGTATAGGCTCACGCAGGGCCTGCCCCGCGAAGCGCCTTGGGCATGGCCTCGGCCACGGTATAAAACGAACCAAAAACCACAATTCTGTCGTGGGGGCGGGCCACGCGCCGCACCGTTTCCAAGGCGCTCGCCACGCTCTCTGCATCGTGAATATTGGTCACCGCCAGCGCCTGCAACTCCTGCCGCAACCGTGCAGCCGTGGCGGAACGGGCCATGTCGATGGCGGTGACGTGCCACTCATCCACCACTTCGAGCAGCGGCTGCAGCGCGCCGCCGATATCCTTGTCCGCCATCATCGCCACCACCGCATAGATACGCCCCGGCATCGACCAGGCCTTGAGTGTATTGGCCAGCGCCTGGGCCGATTCGGGGTTGTGGGCAACATCCAGGATCAACGGCACTTCACCACCGATCACCTCAAAACGCCCCGCCACTTTGACGTTGGCCAACCCCTCGCGGATGTGGGCCTGGGAGAGTGGCAAGCGTTCAGTCAACAGCTCCGCCACCATCAGCACCGTGGCGGCGTTATTGAGTTGAAAGCGGCCCCGTAGCGCCGGTAACGGCAAGGCGTCACGCTGACGCTGATTACTCCACCAACGCCAATGTTCTGCCTGTGGTTTGGCACCAAAGTCACCGCCATTAAGATAGAGGTTCGCACCACTCTCCTGCGCCACAGCGGCAATACTCTGCGGCGGATTGAGATCACCGCAGACCACTGGCCGGCCACGACGCATGATGCCTGCCTTCTCGCGGCCGATGGTTTCACGATCATTGCCGAGCCAGGCGACGTGGTCAATCGCAATGGTGGCGATCACAGCAACGTCGGCATCAATGATATTCACCGCATCGAGCCGCCCACCCAGCCCCACTTCAAGGATCACAAGGTCGAGTTCAGTGCGGCCAAAGAAGTCGAGTGCGGCGAGGGTGCCAAACTCAAAATAGGTCAATGAAGTCTGCCCACCCTTAGCATCAGTGCGAGCCTGATCGACACGTTCAAACGTCTCACACAATGTCTGATCGGAGATCTCTTCATCGTTGATGCAGATCCGTTCGTTGTATCGCAACAGATGGGGCGAGGTGTAGACACCGACCCGATAGCCCGCCGCATGATAGATAGCTGCCAGCATCGCCACGCAGGAACCCTTGCCGTTGGTGCCGGCAACCGTAATGACGGGGCATTTAAGCGACACGCCCAGATGTTCATAAACGACACGCACGCGCGCCAGCCCCAACTCTATTTCAGAGGGGTGAAGGCTCTCCTGCCAGGAGAGCCACTCATCAAGCGTATTAAAGCGCATCAGTTGACTCGGCCAGAGCGAACAGCCTGCCCCCTTTGGTTATTGAACAAACTTGTGGCTCAAAATCGCCAGCACACTGCCGAGGCGATCACGCATCTCACGACGATCAACAATAATGTCGATAGCACCATGCTCCACCAAAAACTCACTGCGCTGAAAACCTTCCGGCAGCGTTTCACGCACCGTCTGTTCGATGACACGTGGACCGGCAAAACCGATCAGCGCCTTAGGTTCGCCCACGTTGAGGTCGCCGAGCATGGCAAAGCTGGCAGAGACACCACCCATGGTGGGATCGGTCAATACGGAGATATAGGGGATACCCTCTTTGCTCAAGCGCGCCAATACGGCGCTGGTCTTGGACATCTGCATCAGCGAAAACAGCGCCTCCTGCATCCGCGCACCACCGCTGGCGGAGAAGCAGACCAGCGGAATACGCTGTTCCAGACTGACGTTGGCAGCGCGCACAAAGCGCTCACCCACCACCGAACCCATAGAGCCGCCCATAAATTTAAACTCAAACGCCACGACGGTCAGCGGCATCCCTTTGAGGGTCCCCTTCATCGCAATCAGGGCATCCTTTTCACCGGTATCTTTCTGTGCCTGGATGATGCGGTCTTTATATTTCTTGCTGTCCTTAAACCTGAGTATGTCCTGCGGTTCAAGATTTGCACCAATCTCTTCGCGTCCCTCAGCATCAAGGAATACATCAAGACGGCGGCGGGCGCCAATACGATGGTGGTGACTGCACTTAGGGCAGACCTCCATGCTGCGCTCCAGCTCGGCGCGGTAGAGCACCGCACCGCAGCCATCACACTTGCTCCACAGCCCCTCGGGGATCGATTTTTTGTTGCCACCTTCAGTACGTATCCTGGATGGCACCAGCTTTTCAAACCAGCTCATTGGTTTTAATTTCCTGTTTTCAAGCGCCGCAGTGCGGCTTCATAAAACCCGGGGCTTCTCAAGGGGCGCCCCCCTCTTCCCTTGAGTAAAATCAGCTGTCCATCGCCGCGCGCATCTCACGCAGCAGGCTACAGACAGCTTCCTGAATCTTCTCTGGCTGTTCGGCATTTTCAGCAACGCGATTTACCACCGCACTGCCCACCACCACTGCGTCGGCCACGGCGGCAACCCGTTTGGCGGTTTCGGCATCACGAATACCAAAACCGACACCGATCGGGATCTGCGTATGCTGGCGGATCTGTGCCATCTTCTGCTCCACCAGCGCCACATCGAGATTGGCGGCACCGGTCACACCCTTGAGTGAAACGTAGTATACAAAACCACGGGCGGCGGCGCAGATCTTGGCCATACGGGCATCCACCGTGGTGGGGGCCAACAGAAAGATAGGATCAATCTGCGCCTCAGCCAGAATCGCAATCAGATCACCGGCCTCCTCCGGCGGCATATCCACCGTCAGCAAACCATCTACCCCCGCCTCAGCGGCCGCACGGGCGAAGTTCTGATAGCCCATGATCTCAACCGGATTCATGTAACCCATCAATACAACTGGGGTTTGGCTATCTTTCTGACGAAACTCTTTTACCATCGCCAATACGTCACGCAGACTGACATTATGCAGCAAGGCCCGTTCACAGGCCTTCTGGATGGTCGGCCCTTCGGCCATCGGATCAGAAAACGGCACCCCCAGCTCCAGCAGGTCGGCACCCGCCGCCACCATGGCGTGCAGCAACGGCACGGTCACGGCGGGATTAGGATCACCGGCAGTGACAAACGGGATCAGCGCCTTGCGGCCATTGGTTTTCAGTTCGGCAAATCGTTGAGCGATGCGACTCATACCTTAATCCCTTCCAGCTCAGCGACGGTGTGGATATCTTTATCACCCCGACCGGAGACGTTGACGATAATGATCTTCTCTCTATCCATCTGTGGCGCAAGCTTGGTGGCGTAGGCCAGGGCGTGGCTCGACTCCAG
>JAYWDX010000278.1:0-3069 GCA_043779675.1 Tenderia sp. (SeqCode) | reverse complement strand
GCAGGACGGTCCGGGCAAAAGGAATTAGCTGTCGCGTAAGCGAGTCAATTTATGGCATGGACGCCATAAATTGCTCACGAGGTAGCGACACAATCTCGTCACCCCCCACACGAAACTCCGTGCCACGCACGGCGGCCACCGCTGCTGGGGTGATGATGCGGTAGCGGCTGTCAGGTTTTTGTGGCGCCACCCGATTTTCGACACGCCCTTTTTTAAGGCGCACCGAGGTATCAACCATGCCGCTGGCATCAAAGCTGCCGAGGCTATCCATCTCGATTTCACTGCTTGGCTGGAGAATCAGTAGTGAGCCATCGGCAAACTCAATGGTGGCGCTGCCATCTGCACCGCTGCGTAGAGTGTCGCCGCTGTTGATGGTGGATGGGGTGTGCCTTACCACCTATGATCAGTGTGACATCGCCGTGGCTTGCGATAATGTGGGCCGGTTTGGGTTGCTGTTTCAGCCATGCGATCGGGATGCTTAGCCGTGCGCCTGGCTGCATGGCTTGTGCTTTGTTAACGTTGTTGAGCTTCTGCACCTCCGGCCACTGGTTGGGGTTTTTGAGGTACTGCTGTGATAGCTGCCAGATGTTGTCGCCGGGACGCACTGTATAAACCCAGCCACTGCCGTGGCTGCTGTTTACGGCCATCAATAATATAAGAGGTAGGAGTAGTCGTCGTTTTAAAGTGACTTTTGCTGAGTTGTTGGTACGCATGACCATGATTTTTTCTCTGAATTATTGGTCCATGAAGCGAGACTGGTCTGCGTCAGTTACACGGATTCAAGGCGATAGCCATACTGATAGATCGAGACCAGCCGCCAGCCGCTCTCGGTACTCAACCCCAGCTTGCGGCGTACCTTGCTGGCGTGTACATCCACCGTGCGGGCGGTGACATCGGCATTCAGTCCCCAGACGTTCTCCAGCAGGTGGCCTCGCGACAGCAGGCGGTTGCGGTTTTGGAACAGGAAGCGGGCAAATTCAAACTCTTTGTGGGTGAATTGAATTACCTCGTTGTTATGGGTCACCGTATTACGTTCGCAGTCAAAGGTGTAGGGGCCGAACTGGAGTACGTTGTCTTCACTGCCACCGGCCTGGCTACGGCGTTGTAGTGCCGCGATGCGTGCCAGCGCCTCGCCTTGGCGCGGTGGTTTAACCAGGTAATCATCCGCGCCGGCACTGAGGGCGGCAACGATATCCTGTTCGCTATCACGGCTGGTGATGAAGAGCACTGGGACCAACGTATCTTTGGCGCGAACGCTCTTTACCAGCTCGATGCCGCTAATATCTGGCAAGCCCCAATCCATGATGATGAGATCGAAACTCTCAAAATTCAGGGCGCGGATAAAACTCTCGCCATTGCTGTAGTGATGCAGGTGGTGGCCAGTGGCCGTTAGCCAGTTAATTAACAACTGTGCCTGTGCTGGATCATCCTCGATGAGTGCAATGCGCATAGCTATTCTCCAAAATCTGCGACGATTATACAGAATATGTTTGTTTATCCATTTAATGTGGAATAAGGCGATTGCCTTTTTCTGTCGGGGTATAAAACACCGGGGTGTAAAACAGTGTAAAATTCTACAGCTTTTGTTGAGAATGGGCGTGTAAATGAGTATCCTCACGCCACAAATGCCAGATCACATGGCAGTATTGTCGACATAATAATCTTCATCATTTCTAAAAATCAAAAACCATAATTAAAGGAGCACTTAATGCTATACGTAAAACGTACTATAGTCGGTGCAACGCTGGCACTCTCTGCTGTTGCCTCTACCCAGGCGATGGCTGCCACTGCCGATGACAGAACCTACTTTGTGCCATCACTCTCTTATATCAATGCCGATCATGATCGCTCAGCAGACAACGATTTTGGTCTGTTGTTGGGATTGGGTAAGCAGGTGTCTGATATGTGGAATCTTGAAGTCAGCCTTGCTGCCGACAATCTTGATTTTGAGTCTACAGGTAATAAGTACAAACAGCGTGGTTTACAGCTGGATGGTCTTTATATGTTTGACCGTTCAATGAGTTTTTCACCCTATGGTGTTATTGGTGCTGGTTTGTTGCGCACTGATATTGCCGGTGACAGTGACAACAATGCCATGGTTAACGCCGGTGTTGGTGTGATGCACAGCCTGACCGATTCAGGTATTAAACTGCGTGGCGATGTACGTTATCGTCTGGATGATGATGATCGTATGGCGAGTGTTAACCGCTTTGGTGACTGGATGGTTAACGTTGGCCTGATGGTGCCGATTGGCAGCAAGAGCGCCCCGTTTACGGCAGTTGTGGCGGCCCCAGTGGTTGCTAAAATGGTGGCCCCAGCCCCAGCCCCAGCGCCTGTAGTGGCAAAGGCTGCGCCAGTTGATGGCGATAACGATGCTGATGGCGTTAAGGATAGCGTTGATAGCTGCCCCAATACTCCAGCTGGCACCAAAGTTGATGCTAAGGGTTGTGAGCTTGATAGCGACAATGATGGTGTGGTGGATAGCCGCGACAGCTGTCTCGATAGCAAGGCAGACGCCCGCGTCGACAGCAAGGGGTGTGAGCTGGCAGATGTGCTTGTGCTTAAGGGTGTGAACTTCGAAACCAGTTCAGCCAAGCTGACCGACGATTCGCTGGATGTGCTGAATGATATGGCGGCAACACTGACAAAATACTCTACCATGGTGGTGGAAGTTTCAGGCCATACCGACAACACTGGTGCTGCCAAACTTAATCGTCGCCTGTCACAGCAGCGTGCTGATTCTGTAGTTGCCTATCTGACTGCCAAGGGTGTTAAGGCTGATAACTTAAAGGCTAAGGGTTACGGTTCTGACAAACCAGTCGCTGATAACGCTATTGCAACAGGTCGTAGCGCCAATCGTCGTGTTGAGCTGCATATCCTGCAACGTTAATCGATGATATTCCCGGCGCCAATGGTGCCGGGGTTTCCCAAAATTTGTACGGTTGTTTTTAATCCAGCACTTTGAAACGCTGCGCAGATTCAACACGCTAGTGCAACCGGTGGGTTGATTCCCAAAAATACCTGATTGGGTGTTTTATATCCAAGACATTTTCTTGGCCGGTTGTTTAA
>JAYWDX010000277.1:0-4479 GCA_043779675.1 Tenderia sp. (SeqCode) | reverse complement strand
TTCTCCGTCACTCGCTAGCGCTCCTAACTACGAAAGGGCAGACGGCGTAGCCTATCCGGGACTAGCGGCCCTCGCTTCGCTATCCATGGCCGCCAGCGGATGACTGCCACATTTATTACAATACCCTCTCTCCGCCCATAGTGACGAGTTAAAGACAGATATGTTTTCCTCACCCTTAAACGTAACATCGGCACCACAATCAACCACCATCAACGGTCCACCACCCCATTTCCGACACATACTGCAATGACATGCACCAACACTATTGCTCGCATTTTTTGCGGTGAAGCTCACTTCACCACAAAGACAACTTCCTGTTCCATTTGTTGTGCCTGGCATATAGTTCTCCTGTTTTGAAATTTCACACATTGCCAACATCACTAACGACTTATGCTATCAAACTACACGCACTGAATAGCAAGTAGCCCGGAAGCAGCACAGCGAATTCCGGGGGACAGCTCCCGGATTACACTGCGTTTCATCCAGGCTACGCACTGAATCCCATTTTCTTCTATTATTATCTGCGCGACTGTTCATCCACCTACCTACCGTAAGGCGTTTGTAGCAGTTGCTCTCGATACTCATCGGCGTTTTTGATACGCGGCCATGTCGAATTGAGGAGCACCAGCCACTCCTGCTCATCCATGAAGGGTGCAATCTCGATTAAAAACGGCAAAACTTGTGCGTCCTGTGTCTGATCGAGAAAATCTTTAGCGCCTGCAGAGGAAAATTTATCGATATGTCCGATCATGGCTCTCCATCCATAAAAAATGTGCAGATTGCCTCTACCTGAAAGGAAATCCCGGGCAGAGAACATTTAACTCTAATGTTAGAACAATTATTATCTGCCCACTTCAATATGTCTAGTCTGGTAGAGGGAGCAGATTTTTATACTCCCGCTGTATTAACTCGCATAAGCACGATAAAGCCGTGCCCACCTTACAGAGCTTAATCAATCGCCGGATTATTATATCCGTAAAAAAACAGAAGATCAGCGCTCGCTTAACGCTCTCGTCCTGGCTAACCGCTGCGCCACTAATACTGGCAGTGAGAACCTTAAAAATCTGTTAGCAGGCTTTTCAATTAGCAAAAAAGTAAAAATTGAAACTCCTGTCAAAAAAATAAAGAACATCACAAAACTCTCTAAAGGCTGGAAATTCAGAATGCCTGAAATATATTTTTCATAAATTGCGTGGATTGGCATTTGCAGTATATACAAAGAGTAACTCGCCTCCCCTAATAATACCAAAGGTGGCGCACCAAATATTTTCATTGCATTTGAGCGACACAATGCAAGTGAAACAATAAAGAAAAGAAATAAAGGAGCAAAGAAACTTGATCCATAAGCAAACTTCAACCCAGAGAAATAATCAATCAACTCCTTGTTATTAATTGAGATAACAATCACTAAGCTTGTAAAAATAACAAACATTAGCGTAACGATATTATTCGTATCCAAGTGCTTCTTACTCATAACCCACATTGAACCAGAAACCCCCAAAACAAAACTACAAAGGTGGGTAAGTGGAAAATAGTAGATCAAATCGTGCGACAAAGAGTGCCCGCCATCGTAAAACCCACCCGACAGAACCACCGTTGTAACAATTTGCGTGACGCCCCATAGAGTCAAAGAGAAACATGTCACATACAAAGCTGATACAGAATATTTCTTTATAAAATACAATATCAGAGGAAAGGAAAGATAAAAAAACGCTTCTACAGAAAGAGACCACCCAGGTGCATTTAAAGATGTAGGATGTGGTGAAATCCATGATTGCAAAAGTGTTAAGCTAAGAGCCAGAGACATGTAATTAACACTTTTTCCAGAGGCAAAATAAGCAACGACCACCAGCAGCAATGCAAGCACATAAATAGGCATTATTCTAGCCACTCTTGCCCACCAGTATGAACCCACACTCACTTCCTTATCCAGATATGCAATACCCATCACAAACCCAGAAAGAACAAAGAAAAAAGTAACCATTTCTGGGCCTGCAGTCAGCACCCCACCAAAACCCGTAGCATCCCTCCCATAATGAAAAACCACTACAATTGCAGCCGCAATGAATCTGAAAAAAGTAAGCGCTTCTATTCTCATGTCATCTCTGTCTTTCTTGTTCAGCTAACTGCTATTAATGAATCATCACCTATAGTTGTGTTTGTTTAGCTCTCTGGCCGCATATGCGGAAACAGCAATACATCACGGATCGAAGGTGAGTCAGTAAACAGCATCACCAGGCGATCAATACCAATCCCCTCGCCCGCTGTCGGCGGCAGGCCATGTTCAAGAGCACGCACGTAATCAGCATCGTAGTGCATCGCTTCATCGTCACCGGCATCTTTCTCTTCTACCTGTTTGCGGAAACGTTCGGCCTGATCTTCGGCATCGTTCAACTCGGTGAAGCCGTTGGCTAGTTCGCGGCCGCCGATGAAAAATTCAAAACGATCGGTGACCAGTGGGTTGTCGTCGTTGCGGCGCGCCAGAGGTGAGACTTCCGTTGGATAGGCGGTGATGAAGGTTGGATTTTTGAGTAGATGTTCAACCGTCTCTTCAAAGATTTCGATCTGCACCTTGCCCAAGCCCCAACTCTCTTTGATGTGGATGCCGAGTTTTTTGGCGGTGGCGCGGGCGCTCTCCAGCGTTTCAATATCCGCTGCGGTCAGATCGTTGTTGTAGTGCAGGATCGACTCACACACGGTCATGCGGGTGAAGGGTTTGCCGAAGTCATACTCGTCGCCCTGATAGCTGACCATGGTGGTGCCCAGGATTGTTTCGGCCATGCCGCGCAGCAGCGTTTCGGTGGTATCCATCAGGTCGTTGTAGTCGGCATAGGCCTCGTAAAACTCGAGCATGGTGAATTCTGGATTGTGGCGGGTGGAGACTCCTTCGTTACGGAAGTTGCGATTGATCTCGTAGACCTTTTCAAACCCACCCACTACCAGACGTTTGAGGTATAGCTCCGGTGCGATGCGCAGGAACATATCCAGGTCGAGTGCGTTGTGGAATGTCTCAAAGGGGCGGGCCGAGGCGCCGCCGGGGATGGAGTGCATCATCGGTGTTTCAACTTCGAGGAAGCCACGTTTGTTCAGAAACTCGCGGATGTAGTTGATGACACGCACACGGGTACGGAAGGTCTCGCGTGAGACTTCGTTCATGATCAGGTCAAGATAGCGCTGACGGTAGCGTGTCTCTTGGTCCGACAGGCCATGAAACTTGCCCGGCAGCGGTCGAAGGGATTTGGTCAGCAGCCGCAGCTGATCGACCTTGATGGAAAGTTCGCCGGTTTTGGTTATAAACAGCACACCCTCGGCACCGAGGATATCGCCGACATCCCAATCCTTGAAGTCGGCGTAAAGCGTTTCACCGATGGTGTCACGTTGCAGAAACAGCTGGATGGAACCGGACTGATCAAGGATCTTTACAAAGCTGGCCTTGCCCATGATGCGTTTGGCCATCATGCGCCCCGCTATTTTTACGCGAACAGGTTGGGCTTCGAATTCTTCATTGGTTTTGCCTTCATGTTTGGCCAGCACTTCGCCCGCCATCGCGTCACGGCGAAAGTCGCTGGGGAAGGCGATACCCTTCTCGCGGATCGCGGCCAGTTTACTGCGACGCTCGGCGATCAGTTTGTTTTCGTCTACCGCTTCGATCTGCTGGTCGTTGTTCTGTTGCTCTGTCATTTTATTTAAATCTTCTTTGTGATTGATTTAGAGGCCGCTCTTTAAGCTGGCTTCGATAAACTGGTCCAGGTCGCCATCTAGTACCGCTTGGGTATTGCCGGTCTCAACGCCGGTGCGCAGATCCTTGATGCGCGACTGGTCTAGTACATAGGAGCGAATCTGGCTGCCCCAACCGATGTCGGACTTGGTTGCCTCCAACGCCTGTTGGTCGATGCGGCGCTTTTGCATCTCCAGCTCATAGAGTTTGGCCTTGAGCTGTTTCATGGCGGTGTCTTTGTTTTTGTGCTGTGAACGGTCGCTCTGACACTGCACCACGGCATTGGTAGGTATGTGGGTGATACGCACCGCCGACTCGGTACGGTTGACGTGTTGACCACCAGCGCCGCTGGCGCGGTAAACGTCGATACGCAGATCGGCAGGGTTGATCTCGATGTTGATGTCGTCATCCACTTCAGGCGAGACAAACACTGAGGCAAAGGAGGTGTGACGGCGATTGCCGGAATCAAATGGCGACTTGCGTACCAGGCGATGCACGCCAGTCTCGGTACGCAACCAACCGTAGGCGTACTCACCTTCAAAACGGATGGTGGCGCTCTTGATACCCGCCACTTCACCGTCGGAGACTTCGATCAACTCGGTTTTGAAACCGCTACGCTCACCCCAGCGCAAGTACATGCGCATCAGCATACTGGCCCAGTCCTGCGCCTCGGTGCCGCCGGAACCGGCCTGCACGTCGAGAAAGGCGTTGTTGGGGTCCATCTCGCCGGAGAACATACGACGGAATTCGAGGGTGGCGAG
>JAYWDX010000276.1:0-2183 GCA_043779675.1 Tenderia sp. (SeqCode) | reverse complement strand
ATGAACATGCCAAATCCCATCCCTGCCAGACAGGCATCAACCGTCGGTGCCACTTGATTGAATTCAAGGTTGCCGGTCACCGGCACGTTGAACGGTTTGCCGTTTTCATGGAAGGTCCACCACGGCCCGGTGCTCCCGGAAAAACGGAGGCAATTTGCCAGCAGCAGCTCTTTGGGGTGTTTTGGCTCGCCATGGCGAGCCAGATAATCGGGGCTGGCCACAACAACACGACAAACATTGCCAAGCGGTTGTGCGATCAGTGAAGAGTCCTCCAGCGCACCGATACGAATGCCAACATCAATATTCTCTTCCACTAAGTTGACTACACGATCCAGTAAAACCAGATTGATGCGTACTTTGTTGTAGCGCTGTACAAAACCGGTGACAGCAGGCGCGACATACATCTGACCAAACTGTACCGGGGCGGTGAGTGTCAGCAGTCCGTTTGGTTCCACCGCATCACTACTCAAGCCAGCTTCAACCTCCTGGAGTGTGGCGAGCAGTGAACGACAGCTTTCAATGTAACTACGTCCCTCATCCGTTAGCGAAATGCTGCGGGTGGTGCGATTAAATAGCCGCACGCCCAAATGTGACTCCAGCGCCGCCAGCGTGCGCACCATGGATGGCAGTGAAGTGTTCATCACAACAGCGGCCGCCGTCAGGCTGCCATGGTCAGCAATGGTCACAACTGCTTGCATCGCTTTGAGTTTGTCCATGCCTCGATTGCTCCATAAAACGGATGAGTGTTGTTCATATTAGAGCATTTATTGTTGCCGGCTAACTGATGATAATGGACTCCGTCATTCGACCCAGACCTTTAAGGAGATCTACTATCATGACTACCAACCATCCCGCCCAACCGATCCGCCTGCACCGTTTTTATCTCTCCGGCCATAGCCACCGCGTAGAGCTACTACTCTCCCTGCTCAAACTTAAGTACGAGTTGCTGGACGTGGATCTTGCCAATAAGGCGCACAAACAGCCGGAATTTCTCGCCATGAATCCATTCGGCCAGGTGCCGGTGGTTGAGGATGGCAAAACGATTGTGGCCGACTCCAATGCAATCCTGGTCTACCTGGCCAGCCAGTATGACGATGGCGCTTGGCTGCCACGTGATCCGGTAGGTGCTGCCGCTGTGCAGCGTTGGCTTTCAGTGGCGGCAGGCGAAGTCGCTTTTGGTCCCGCAAGAGCCCGATTGGCAATGGTGTTCAAAGCCCCGGTTCAGACTGATGAGGCGGTTGCCCGTGCCCATGAACTCTTCCAGATAATGGACGGTGAACTGGGAAAAAGGCCATACCTGACCGGTGCCACACCCACTATTGCTGATGTCGCCAATTACACTTACATCGCCCACGCCCCGGAGGGCAATGTCTCGCTCGAGGCCTATCCCAATCTGCGTCGCTGGCTCCAGCGTATAGAGGCGTTGCCGGGTTTTGTGCCGATGGAAAAATCGGCGCTTGGTCTGGCAGGCTAAAATGGAACTGTCTGGCACAACGGAGATATTTCATGACGGTGAGCGTCTGTTGCAATCAGACACAGGCATGCATACACGGTTGGAGGCGTTAGCCCCACAGCTCATTCGTGATCATATGCCAGATCAGCACCGGGCATTTTTTGCCCAGCTACCCTTTGTGATTGTTGGCAGTGTGGATCGGGGAGGGCAGCCTTGGGCGTCTCTGCTGTGTAATCCCCTAGGTTTTATTAGCGCCTCCGATTCACGTCAGCTTTCTATCTCTGCCCTGCCAATGGCAACCGATCCGCTGCACCAAGTGCTTGTCAGCGGCAGTACGATTGCGCTGCTCGGAATTGAGCAACATACACGGCGGCGTAATCGTATGAATGGTCTGGTTACACAGGTCAGACCGACGGGGTTTGATGTAGAGGTACAGCAGAGTTTTGGTAACTGCCCTAAATATATTCAGGCACGCCAGGTTGAGTATTGGCCGCGCGCAACGGTTTCTCGCAGTTGCGATTCAAGCGCGCTTAACCCAAGGATGAAACAGATCATCGAAAATGCCGACACCTTTTTTATCGCCTCCGCCCATCCGCAAGCGAACAAAAAGTGTACGCCAGCACACGGCGTGGATGTATCACATCGTGGCGGAAAACCAGGTTTTGTGCGGATAGATAAAGACAATAATTTGTTAGTGCCCGATTTTAGCGGTAACCATTTTTTTAATACG
>JAYWDX010000275.1:0-37063 GCA_043779675.1 Tenderia sp. (SeqCode) | reverse complement strand
TGAGGCGCGGTAACGGCTGATCGCCTTGGCCTGTTTCTGTTGGGCCGGATAGAGCACCAGCTCGTTGCCGTTTTCGATGCGCAGCAACTGCTTGCCACTTTGCGTCGCCGCGGTGTGGCTGCCGAAGTGGGCCGCCTCCATGCTCTCCGGCCCCATCTGCAGCAGCAGGTGCAGGCCGTCGGGTTTGTTTATCAGGGTGTAGTCGCCATGGCTGCCGGGGGTAAGTGGCAGTTGTTGCAGTAGCATTGGTCCGCCAGGTAGCAGGTTAATCTGCTGGATATTCTCAGCTCCTGCCCCGCTCAGCTGGATGGTGGCCGTTTTGCCAACCGTCACGGTTGCCGGTGTGACCTCGATGGCGGCCAGGGCCGCTTGGCTCAGGCCAAGGGCGAACAGGGCGCTGATCAGGGCGCGTGGTTTAAAGGACAAGCGGGTCTCCTTCTATGTTAACGGGGCGGGGTGCCATTGCGCACCCCTTTCCGTTCATCTCTGTTTAGATAGTGGAGAAGGCCTTCTCGGCCGCAATCAGGGTGTTTTTGATGTCGCGGTCGGTATGGGCTGAGGAGACAAATCCCGCCTCGTAGGCTGAAGGTGCCAGGTAGACCCCCTCGTCGAGCATGGCGTGGAAGAACTTCTTGAAGCGTTCCACATCGCACTGGGTCGCCTGCTGGTAGTTTTCGACCTTTTTCTCGCCGCTGAAGAAGAGGCCAAACATGCCGCCAACGACGTTGCTGGTCATGGGAATGTCGAAGGCGTGGGCGCGGATGACAAAACCGTGAACCAGCTTCTCGGTCATGGCGCTCAGATTTTCGTAGAAACCGGGTTTGGAGATCTCCTCCAGATTGGCCAGCCCCGCCGCCATGGCGATGGGGTTGCCGGAGAGGGTGCCGGCCTGATAGATCGGCCCGAGCGGCGCGATCTGCGACATAATGTCGCGGCGGCCGCCAAAGGCACCGACCGGCATGCCGCCGCCGATCACCTTGCCCAGCGTCGTCAGGTCGGGTGTGATGTTGTAGTAGGCCTGGGCGCCGCCGAGGGCGACGCGGAAGCCGGTCATCACCTCATCAAATATCAGCACCGCGCCGTATTGGTCGCACACCTCACGCAGCCCTTCGAGAAAACCGGCCTTGGGCGGGATGCAGTTCATATTACCGGCCACCGGCTCGACGATGATGCAGGCGATCTGGCCGCCAACTTTGGCGAACGCATCACGCACCTGGTCGAGGTCGTTGTAGTCGAGTGTGATGGTGTGTTCAGCCAGCGCCACCGGCACGCCGGGCGAGGTGGGCACACCCAGGGTCAACGCGCCGGAACCGGCCTTCACCAGCAGCGAGTCGGAGTGGCCGTGGTAGCACCCCTCGAACTTGACGATCTTGTCGCGGCCGGTGAAGCCACGGGCGAGGCGGATGGCGCTCATGGTCGCCTCGGTGCCGGAGCTGACCATGCGGATCATCTCGATGGAGGGGATTATCTCGCAGACGCGGTCGGCCATTTCGGTCTCAATGGCAGTGGGGGCACCGAAGCTGAGGCCGTTTTTGAGGGCCTTTTCAACTGCCGCCAACACCTTGGGGTGGGCGTGGCCGAGGATGGCCGGGCCCCAAGAGGCGACGTAGTCGATGTAGCGGTTGTCATCCTCATCAATGAGGTAGGCTCCTTCACCACGTTTGAAGAAGATCGGATCGCCGCCGACACCACGAAAGGCGCGTACCGGCGAGTTGACGCCACCGGGGATATGTTTCTGGGCAGCCTGGAACAGTTCGTGTGAACGGGTCATATTGAATCCTTTCTCTAATTTAGTTTTGGTAAAACAGCGCGGCATAACGATGTGCCGCTGCCTGGATGTCTGATTGCGCAAAAACGCCCTGTACCACGGCCAGCATGTCGGCCCCGGCATCAATTAAGTCGCGGCCATTTGTCGGGGTGATGCCACCAATAGCGACGATCGGCATAGAGAGTTCCCGGCGGCCGCGTTGCAGCAGCTCCAGCGTGGCGCGGGCGGCGTTGGGTTTGGTGGTCGACGGAAAAAACGCACCAAAGGCGACGTAGTCAGCCCCCGCCACGGCGGCGGCCTCGGCCAGCGGCCACTCATTATAACAAGAGACACCAATGATGCCGTGCCCCAGCTGCTGGCGAGCGGCATCGATATTGCCATCGTCGCGGCCGAGGTGCACCCCGTCGGCACCGATGGCGGCGGCCAGTGCCACATCATCGTTGATGATGAAGGTGACATCGTGCTGGCGGCAGAGTGCCAGCAGTTCTTCGGCCTGTTGGCGGCGGTGTGGCGGGGCACTGCTTTTATCGCGATACTGGAGGATGCGAGCGCCACCATGGATAGCCTGTTTCGCCGCCGTCAGCATGGTGTCGCCCAGCGTGGTGTCAGTGATGGCGTAAAGCCCCTGCAGGCGTGAATTCACGCCTTATCTTCCTCATCTCCTCGCGCCCAGAAGAGGCGGTTGGGGATGGTCTGGCCCATGCCGATGCGGTAGCCATGTTTAAGTGTCTCCCAGGCGTACTGCTGTGCCTCGTGAATGGCGGCAAACGGGTCGAGTCCTTGCGCCAGCAGTCCGGCGATGGCCGAGGCGAGGGTGCAGCCGGAGCCGTGGTAGCTGCCGGGCAGTCGTTCCCAGGAGAAGGTCTCAAGGTTGCGATGTTCGGCGTAGAGGCGGTTCTTCACCATCGGGGTATTTTCGTGGGTGCCGGTAATCAGTACAAATTCGCAGCCCATATCAAGCAGCTCCTGGGCGCAGGCGTCGAGGTTGTCAGCAGTTGAGGCGAAGCGGCGGGCTTCGTGGCTGTTGGGGGTGAGTACGGTGGTCTGGGGCAGTAGCAGGCTGATGATGGCGTCAACGATGTCGTCACCGGCCAGTTCGCCACCACCACCAGCCGTGATGATGGGATCCAACACCACCGGGATGGCGGGGTAATCCATCAACAGGCTATGAATTGCCGCGACGTTTTCGACACTGCCGATCATGCCGATCTTGATGGCGGCCACGGGCATGTCTTCAAGTACGGCGCGGGCCTGCTCGATCAGCAGAGTGGCATCGACGGCCTCAAAGCGAAATACTTTCTGGGTATCTTGAATGGTCAGGGCGGTGATCACTGGCGCGGCGTGGCAGCCCATGCTGAGCAGTGCCTCAATGTCGGCCTGAATACCGGCGCCACCGGTAGGGTCGTTGCCGGAGAGTGTCATCACTACCGGTACGGTGTGCAGTTGTGTCACGTGGGTTCCCTGTCTGTGTTGCTGTGAAGCAGAGGATTTTATCATTGTGAGGCGAGTTGGCGGAGAAAAAAAAGCCAGCCCGAAGGCTGGCTTTTACAGTACTGCTTTGCTGAAAGTGATTACAGGGCGATAATGAAATCGACCAGCTTCTCGATATCAGCATCAGCAACACGTGGTGAGTACGGAGGCATTGGCACACCACCAGTAACGGCAGTCCAGTTACCCTTGCCGCCCTTCTTCACGCTGTTAACCAGCGCAGCCTTGGCACCAGCATCACCCTTGTACTTGGCGGCAACATCTTTCCAGGCTGGACCTACAACCTTTTTGTCGACGCTATGGCAAGCCAGGCAGCCGCTCTTCTTGGCCAATTCCAGATCGGCGTTCGCCTGACCGGCAACACCCAGCATCAGAACTGCAGCAGCAGAAATACTCAATAGACGTGTCTTCATAATAAAAATCCCCTCATATATAAGTTAATAAAAAAAACAGCAATAGCTGCTGTTCCATTGTGATCAGATGGCTGTTCTCAGTCTCCCCTAGTTTCAAACAGCATCTTTAAGTGGTCGTACTACAGGAACATATTGCTTGTTGTGTCACTACGTTTCACTTCCACAACAGTTCCGTGCCATGGTTTATGCCACGGGCAATTTGTCACTGTCAAGTATTATTATGTTAAGGCTGGCCATATTATTTTTCGTGTAATTTGTGTGGTTTTGTCTGGTCAGTGGCTTCGTCGCGGTTGATGGGATAGCTGCCGACCTTGCCGATGAAGGGCAGGATTAGCAGCCATGGCAGGGAGAGGCGCGAGCGTTCACGAAATTGTGTCAGTCCGATCTCCATCGCCTCATGTCCCAGACTGGGCTGGGCGCGGTAAGTGCCAAAGAGGCGATCCCAGCAGGAGAGGCTAAAGCCGTAGTTGCTGTTGGTCTCACGTTTGATGCTGGAGTGATGGACCCGGTGCATATCGGGGGTGACGATGATCCAGCGCAGTGTCCTGTCCAACTTTTCCGGCAGCCGCAGGTTGCCGTGGTTGAACATGGCGCAGGCGTTGAGCAAAACCTCAAAGATGATCACGGCAGTCACTGGTGCGCCAAGGGCGGCGATGGCGGCAAATTTGATCACCATCGATAGCAGAATCTCGATGGGGTGAAAGCGCAGCCCGGTGGTCAGGTCATATTCAAGATCGGCGTGGTGGACCATGTGCAGGCGCCACAGTAGCGGTACGGCATGGAAGAGTACGTGTTGTAGATAGATAATCAGGTCGAGCGCTATGACGCTGAGCAGCAGTGTCAAGCCGGGGCTGATCGCATAATAGTTGAAGAGCCCCCACTGCCCCTGTTCGACAACGATGGCCATACCAACGGCAGCAGTCGGGAAGATAAGCCTCAAAACTAGGGCGTTGAGAAAAATAAGGCCCAGGTTGTTGAGCCAGCGTGCCGCCTTGTGGTCGGGGGCGCGGCGTGGGTAACGCGTCTCAAAAAAGGCGACGCCAGCAAACATGCCAAAAAAAATCCCGAGACGGATGAGTAGTTCATGTTCCATGAGGGTTATTGAATACTCCTAATTGTCTATTGGCAATATTGGTCGGCGACCCTATAATATTAGACGTTGCTAATATATATTTTAAGTCATAGTAAAGGGGTTTGTTATGAACATTACACGCACTACCCGTACCATGGCTGGAACTTTTGTGCTGTTGTCGCTGGCGCTGGGGTTTGAGGCGAGCCCGCTTTATCACTCCAGCAACTGGTTGTGGTTTACGGTCTTTGTTGGGGTTAACCTGTTTCAGAGCGGCCTCACAGGCTGGTGTTTGATGGACAAAATCCTTGCCAAACTGGGTGGGACATCAAATCCAGGCGGAGCCTGTTCCAATAAGGGTTGTGGCTGAGTTGCGCGACGCCGAATAGGTCGTAACAGGCTTGTAGCAGCGCGCACTCCTACTAACAACGCGCCATGTAGCTCATGATGAATTCAATGATTTCGACCCGGTTGTAGGCCTGCTGTAGGCTGTTGCCCCAAACCGTGACGCCGTGATTGCGGATCATTAACGCCGGAAGCCGTGGTGGATTGTGTGTAAAACGTTCACGGATTTCGTGGGCGATCAGCGGCACGTCAAACACATTATCAAACAGCGCCAGGTTGACCTGTGGCTCCTCTTCCCAGATATCCAGCCCTTTAATCATCTCCAGCGGTGGCAGCCGCATCTCAGCGGCGTGGTGATCGACTTGAGCGGTGGCCAGGCAGGCATCAACAGTGTGCACATGAAAACAGGCCTGGGCGCTGGGGAATAGGGAGTAGATAGCCTGGTGAATGCTGGTTTCGGCAGAGGGGCGAGCATTCTCGCGTAGGCGCTGTTGGACTTCGCCATCGCTGGAGCGTACTAGGATTAGGTCATCGACATCAAGGTTGCCCTTGGGCAGGCCGCTGCTGGTAATCCAGAAACATCCTTTGTCTTCGTTGGAGCGGGCGCTGAGATTGCCGGCAGTGCCCGCCATCCAACCGCGGCTATGAAAGTCTTGGGCAATGGTGGCTAAGGCCTCACGGGTTGGCATTTGGTCAAAGTTGCTAGCCATCGTTATCTGCCGCTCGGTTTTTGCTCGGTGCTATCTTCGGCGTTGTGGGGCGTGACTGCCGGAGCGGTTTTGCGCCCCGTCTTTGCGCGGTCCTTTGTGGTGCGGATTTGGCCCTTGGCGTTCTACCCTCACTGGCGGCAGAGGCATCACCAACAGTTCAGCGCTGACTGCCTGAGCGTTGAGCTTTGTACGGATGTACTCTTCAATCTCTGGCAGGTGGAAGGAGTAATCCTCACAGGCGAAGCTGATGGCGCAACCGCTGGCACCGGCACGGGCAGTGCGGCCGATGCGGTGCACATAGTCCTCGGCACTTTGCGGTAGATCAAAATTGAAGACGTGGCTGATGGCCGGGATGTGTAGGCCACGGGCGGCGACATCGGTGGCGACCAGGATGGGTAGCTCACCGCGCTGAAACTCTTCTAATAGGCGCTGGCGTTTATTTTGAGGAATGTCGCCAGAGAGTAGCCCAGATTTATGGCCATTGCTTTCAAGGTAGCTCCATACCTGTTCAGCGGCGCGTTTGGTATTTACAAATACGATGGAGCGTTCAGGTTGCAGTGTTTTTAACAGGCCCAGCAGTAACGGGATCTTCTCGTCGTTGGCGGTGTAGTAGACGCTCTGTTCCACATTGTCAGCGGTGATTGAGTCGCTCTCAATCTTGATCACCTGCGGGTTGTTCATGTGTTCATAGGCCAGCTCAGTGACGCGGTGCGACATAGTGGCGGAGAAGAGCATGTTGAGACGCTGTTCCGGGTGCGGCATGCGCCGCAATAAAAATCGGACATCACTAATAAAGCCAAGATCAAACATGCGATCAGCCTCATCAAGGACCATGGCTTGAATGGCTTTGAGGTCAAAGACCTTTTGTTTGAAAAAGTCGATGATACGCCCCGGCGTGCCAATCAAAATGTCGACACCCTCGGTCAAGGCATTGCGCTGTGACTCATAATTGGCACCGCCATAAGCAAGTCCCAGCACCAGCCCAGTGTGGGTATTGAGGCAAGTGGCGTCTTTGTGAATCTGAATCGCCAACTCGCGGGTCGGTGCCATGATTAGCACCCGAGGCTGATTGGGACGGCGTTGTACAGCGGCAGGCTCGGTAAGCAGTCGATTCATCACGGCAACTAAAAAGGCGATGGTCTTGCCAGTGCCGGTTTTAGCCTGACCGGCGACATCCTTATTATCGAGCAAAAGTGGCAGCGTACTCGCCTGAATTGGGGTGCAGAACTCGTAACCACTGTCGATGATCCCCTGCATTAAGGGCGCGGGTAATTCAAGGCTGGAAAAGCGGATATCAGAGAGATGTGTGACTTCCATAAGGCTCATTAGCTTGGTTTGGAAAGAGGCCCGCATACTACCGAGCTTGCATTATTATTCAAATTGAACTTGAATCTTACAGCGATTAAACCTATTAAGACACTTGATTCGAAGATGTTTTTGTATAATTCTGTTGGCATTGCCAATAATGGCCTGAATGGAGGCATTACAGTGAGTGATAATATAGTCTACGTGACAGACGCCAGCTTTGATCAAGAGGTGTTGAATGCCGAGGGGCCTGTTTTGGTCGATTTTTGGGCCGAGTGGTGTGGCCCCTGCAAAATGATTGCGCCGATTCTGGATGAGATTGCAGCTGAATATGCTGGTAGGGTGCGTGTCACCAAAGTAAATATCGACGAGAATCCAGCCACGCCGCCAAAATATGCTATCCGTGGTATTCCAACCTTGCTGTTGTTCAAGGGTGGTAAAGTTGAAGGAACCAAAGTGGGCGCTGTTTCCAAATCACAACTGATCGCCTTTTTGGATAGCCACATCTAAAGTCTCAGTCAGCAGGTTGGATCGCCGCGTTTAGTAATTAATGCTAGACGCGGTAATTTAAAAGTGGTACGGTTTGCAAATAACGATTATAACCCGATCCAAAATGTAGGCGATCTCTCACTGAGATTTCCGAGCCAGCCCTTTCCGGCTCATCCAGAACTTCCCCAGAATTTTTCGTTTTCCCTATTCATCTAGTAGCCGATAACAATCCTATGAATCTGACCGAATTAAAAAAAATGACCGCGGCCGAGCTTATCGAGCTGTCGATGGAAATGGGCTTGGAGAATATGGCTCGTAGCCGTAAACAAGACATTATCTTTGCTGTTCTCAAGGGCCATGCCAAAAAGGGTGAGCCGATTTCAGGGGATGGTGTGTTAGAAATCCTGCAGGATGGTTTTGGCTTCCTGCGTTCCGCAGATTGCTCGTACCTTGCCGGGCCTGATGATATCTACGTCTCGCCCAGCCAGATCCGTCGTTTCAATCTGCGTACCGGCGATAGTGTTACCGGCAAGATCCGGCCACCGAAAGAGGGGGAACGCTATTTTGCGTTGCTCAAGGTCGACCTGATCAATTTCGAGCCGCCTGAGAACTCCAAAAACAAGGTGTTGTTTGAAAACCTGACGCCGCTTTTTGCCAATCAGCGTCTCAAGGTGGAGCAGGGCAACGGCAGCACCGAGGATTTGACGGCGCGTGTTATCGAGCTGGTGGCGCCTACCGGTAAAGGCCAGCGGGCCATGATTGTGTCGCCACCTAAGGCGGGTAAGACGATGATGCTGCAGAACATCGCCCAGTCTATCGCTGCCAATCACCCCGAGTGTTACCTGATTGTGCTGTTGATCGATGAGCGTCCTGAAGAGGTAACAGAAATGTTGCGCTCAGTCCGTGGTGAGGTGATCGCTAGTACTTTTGATGAGCCTGCCAGCCGTCATGTACAGGTGGCTGAAATGGTGATCGAAAAGGCTAAGCGCCTGGTTGAACACAAGCGTGATGTGGTGATCCTGCTCGACTCCATTACTCGTCTGGCGCGTGCCTATAACACAGTGATTCCATCTTCAGGCAAGGTCTTGACCGGGGGTGTTGATGCCAATGCCCTGCACCGCCCAAAACGTTTCTTTGGTGCTGCTCGTAATATCGAAGAGGGTGGCAGTTTGACGATCATCGCTACGGCACTGGTTGAAACCGGTTCACGCATGGATGACGTAATCTACGAAGAGTTCAAGGGTACTGGCAACATGGAGCTACATCTTGACCGCAAGATCGCCGAAAGACGTGTCTATCCCGCCATCAATATCAACCGCTCTGGTACCCGCCGTGAAGAGCTGCTTACCAAGCAGGATGAGTTGCAGAAGATGTGGATCCTGCGCAAGTTGCTTCATCCGATGGATGAGTTGGCGGCGATGGAGTTTCTGCTCGATAAACTCAAGGATACCAAGACCAACGATGAGTTTTTTGATTCGATGAAACGCTGATACTGGCGTTACTTACCGAGGTCAAAGCAAAGGGGAGAGCAAAAGCTCTCCCCTTTTGTTTTTAGCTACCCTGTTCTTTTGCGCTGTTGATCTGGGTTTTGACCGGCACGGTATTCCATATCTGTTTGGCGTACTCACTGATGGTGCGATCACTGGAAAATTTGCCCATGTTGGCGGTGTTGAGTATTGCCTTGCGCGACCAGCTATCCTGGTCATGATAGAGTGCTGCCACATCCTCCTGGCGGGCGACATAGGCGGGGTAATCTGCTAACACCATGTAGCGATCACCATGGTGAGTCAGGGTGTCGATGATGGGACGATAGCGGTTGAGTTCGGCGGGAGAGAAGTAACCTGAGCCGATCATCTCGAGCACCGCCTTTAGCTCCGCGTTGCCATGGAAGCACTCCCACGGGTTGTAGCCGTTGTGTTTGCGCTCTTCCACTTCGGCGGTGGTCATGCCAAAGATGAAGATATTCTCTTCACCCACCTCTTCGAGTATTTCGACGTTGGCACCATCAAGGGTGCCGATGGTCAGTGCGCCGTTGAGGGCAAATTTCATGTTGCCGGTGCCGGAGGCCTCGGTCCCGGCGGTTGAAATCTGTTCCGACAGGTCACAGGCAGGCACGATCTGTTCCGCCAGCGAGACGTTGTAATTGGGCAGGAAGACAACCTTGAGCTTGTCACCGATGGCGGGGTCGTTGTTGACGATATCAGCGACATCGTTGATTAGTTTGATAATCAGTTTGGCGAGGTAGTAGCCGGGCGCGGCCTTGCCGGCAAAGATGACGGTGCGCGGGGTGAAGTTCTCTCCGGGGCTGCTGCGAATGCGGTTGTAGAGTGTCACGACATGTAACACGTTGAGCAGCTGGCGTTTGTATTCGTGCATGCGTTTGACGTGGATGTCAAACATTGAATCGGGATTGACGTCGATTCCGAGGGTCTTTTTGATCAGCCCGGCCAGCCTTACCTTGTTGTTGCGTTTGATGGTTCGGAAGCTCTGGCGGAATTCGGCATTCTCCGCCAGGGGCACCAGTTTTTTGAGTTCGAAAAGATCGGTAATCCAGCCGTCGCCGATCTTGCTTGAGATCAGCCGTGACAGATCGGGGTTGGCCTGGTTGAGCCAGCGGCGCGGTGTGATGCCGTTGGTCATATTGATGATCTTGTCAGGATAAAAGCGGTCGAAGTCGGCAAAGATAGAGCTTTTCATCAGCTGGGTGTGCAGGGCGGCGACACCGTTGACTTTGTGGCTGCCAACCACGGCCAGATAGGCCATGCGAACCCGTTTGCCGTTGCTCTCATCAATCAGGGACATGCGTTTTAGTAATTCGAAATTGCCGGGGTGACGATGCATCACCTCGTCGAGGAAGCGCCGGTTGATCTCGTAGATAATCTGCATGTGGCGCGGCAGGATCTTTTCGATCACCGCTACTGGCCAACTCTCCAGCGCCTCTGGCAGCAGCGTGTGATTGGTATAGGCGAAGGTATCGGTAGTGATCGCCCAGGCCTTGCTCCAATTGAGATTATGGGTGTCCATGAGGATGCGCATCAGTTCCGGAATCGCCAGCACCGGATGGGTGTCGTTGAGTTGGATGGCGACCTTATCCGCAAGTTGATCGAAGGTGTCGTGGTGTTTCTGGTGACGGAAGAGGATGTCCTGGAGTGAGGCGCTGACAAAGAAGTACTGCTGTTTGAGACGCAGTTCGCGGCCCATCTCGGTGGTGTCGTCGGGATAGAGCACCTTGGAGAGATTTTCCGATTCGTTTTTGTCCTCAACCGCCTTGATGTAGTTGCCCTCGTTGAAATATTTCAGATCAAAATCGCGTGAAGACTTGGCCGACCAGAGACGCATATTGTTGACGGTGGTGGCGCCATAACCGGGGATGGGGGTGTCATAGGCCATGGCCATGACATCATCGCTATCGACCCAGCGGTAGTGCATCTCACCCGTTTCGTCAGGAAAGGAGAGCACGTGGCCATTGAATTTGACCGGGTAGATCACCTCGGCGCGCGGGAACTCCCACGGGTTGCCGTAGCGTAGCCAGTTTTCCGGGTGTTCGATCTGGTAGCCATTCTCGATGCGCTGGTTGAACATGCCATATTCGTAGCGGATGCCATAGCCATAGCCCGGCAGCCCGAGTGAGGCCATGGAGTCGAGGAAGCAGGCGGCCAGACGGCCAAGGCCGCCATTGCCAAGGGCAGCGTCACTCTCCATCTCCCGCACCTCCTCCAGATCCACGCCGATCTCATTCAGCGCCTTGGCAAACTCACCCTGAATACCGAGGTTCAGGGCGCTGTTGGTGAGAGTACGGCCGATCATGAACTCCAGCGAGAGGTAGTAGACTCGCTTGGCATCCTGTTGGTAGTAAGTGCGCATGGTCTCCATCCAGCGTTCGATCAAGCGGTCGCGGACCACCCAAGAGGCGATGTGGTACCAGTCGCGGGGTGTCGCGGTGTAGAGATCCTTGCCCGCCGAGAACTCCAGGCGGTTGGCCAGGGAGTGTTTCAGTGATTTGGCGTCCATCCCCAGATAGTCGTATTTAAAAGCGGGTAACTTCCGTTTGTCTTCCATGGCAATCTCCTGGCTAGTAACTATCTGTTTTATGTGGATTTAGGGTGAGCTTCGGGTTGTCCGTTGTGCTGCCCATAGTCAGCGGCCAAAGCGGAATATGCTTTAGGGCGTGAGTGCTGGAGATAAAGTGTGTTGTGAAGGGGCGGGGCTTGCTGATCAAGGGGCTTTTCGATACAATGCCCGGCTCTTTCGCACGGCAATTTAGTCTAGGTGTGAAATTTGATTTGAGTTGAGAGGTTCAAAGCCATGAAAGCGGACATCCATCCCGCCTACCAAGAAGTAGAAGTGACCTGCAGTTGCGGTAATGTTTTCACAACCCGGTCAACACTGGGCAAGAGTACGCTGCATCTGGACGTATGTGCTGGCTGCCACCCTTTCTACACCGGTAAGCAGAAGATAGTTGATACCGCCGGCCGTGTAGATAAGTTCCGCCAGAAGTACGGTATAAAGTAACCAGTTACGTGTCTGGGCTTGCCAGTTTAAAAAGGGTGCCTCGCAAGGGCACCCTTTTTGCTTTCTGCGGGCTGCTGTTTTTGAGCGGCCTGTTGCCCGCAGCCGTGGCGGCGCAGTGCCTCCCTTTCCAGGCAGATGAGTGGGCTAGTGTGAGTTACATCTACGATGGCGATACCATCAAGCTCAGCGATGGTCGCAAGGTACGCCTCATCGGCATCAATGCCCCGGAGGTTGGCCATGATGCCAATCCAGCGGAGCCATTGGGCGAGGCGGCACGCCAGGCGTTGCAGGAATTGTTGGCGGGGCAGACGCGTATTGCGTTGCGCTATGAGAGTGAACAGCTGGACAGTTATGGTCGTCTGCTGGCTCATCTCTATCTCTCTGATCAGAGTAGTGTTCAGGAGCGGCTGCTGGAGCAGGGGTTGGCCGCCGCCGTTGTGATCACCCCAAATGTTGCCAATCTCGACTGTTATTTTAATGCTGAGGCGCGCGCCCACGGTCGTGGCATCTGGCAGCAGTTGCGCTTCAGCGGCTACGAGACTGAGCAACTGCCGCGTGAGGCGCGGGGTTTCTATATTATTCAGGGACGGGTGGAGCGCATTGGCGAGAGTGGCAAGGCGCTGTGGCTGAACTTTACCAATCAGGGCGGCGGTAAAGTGGCGGTGCGAATCGATAAAAAGGATTTATTTAATTTTGAGCCTGGCTTTGATGCCAGGCAGCTGCGTGGCAAAAAGATCCGGGTGCGCGGCTGGTTGTCCGAAAGGCGGGGTGAGTTGCAGATGCGGCTCTATCATCCAGCGGCGTTGCAGCCACTCAATTAGTTAACACACACCCGTAAATAAGAGCGTTACAATGGCAGGTTGATAAGCGGTTGATGCCCGATCGGCCGTAATAGACGTTTCGAAGGAACTGGAATCAGACTATGAGCAGCGATTTGAAAGAGCGGGCCTTGAGGTATCACGCCGAGCCGATACCGGGAAAAATCGCCACGGCCATCACCAAGCCGTGCCGGGATCAAAATGACCTCTCGCTGGCCTATACACCTGGCGTGGCGGCGCCGGTGCGTGAGATTGCCAGGGATAAACAGAATGCCTATCTCTACACCGGCAAGGGCAATCTGGTGGCGGTGATTACTGATGGTACGGCCGTGCTTGGGCTGGGTAATGTCGGCGCCCTGGCGGGTAAGCCGGTGATGGAGGGCAAGGCGGTTTTATTCAAAAAATTTGCCAATATCGACGTCTTCGATATTGAGGTGGACGCCGAGTCGCCGCAGGCCTTTATCGACACCGTTGCCCGCATCGCCCCCACTTTCGGTGGCATCAATCTGGAAGATATTGCCGCCCCCCACTGCTTTGTCATTGAGAAGGCGCTGCAAGCGCGGCTCGATATTCCGGTCTTTCATGATGACCAGCACGGCACCGCCATTATCATCGCTGCCGGTCTGCTCAACGCCCTGGAGTTACAGGGCAAGTCGATTGAGACGGCGCAGATTGTCTGTGTTGGCGCCGGTGCGGCGGGTATTGCCTCCATGACCTTGTTGCGTGAACTGGGTGCGACACATGGCAATATCATGTTGGTGGATCGTACCGGGGTGGTTCACACGGGTCGTGATGACCTGAATGAGTACAAGCGCAAATTTGTTGTTGAGACGGACAAACGCACCCTCGCCGATGCGCTAAAGGGCGCAGATGTTGTTATCGGCGTTTCTGGCCCCGATCTTCTGACGGCAGAGATGCTCAAGTCGATGGCGTCTAAACCAGTGGTCTTTGCCCTCTCCAATCCCGATCCCGAGATTCGCCCCGAGGTGGCGCTGCAGGCGCGTGATGACTTGGTGATGGCGACGGGGCGTAGCGACTACCCCAATCAGGTCAACAACGTGCTGGGTTTTCCGTTCATCTTCCGCGGCGCGCTCGACGTACAGGCAAGCACCATTAATATGGAGATGCAAATTGCGGCCGTTGATGCTTTGCGGCGTCTCGCCCATGAGCCAGTGCCAGAGGAGGTGCTGGAGTGTTATGGTCTGGCGTCGCTGAGTTTTGGTCCCGGCTACATTATCCCCAAGCCGATCGATCCACGCCTGATCGAGTGGGTGCCACCGGCAGTGGCAAAGGCAGCGGTTGAGAGTGGTGTGGCGCGTCGCCCCTATCCGGGCCACTACCCCATACGTGATTAATAACCGGGCTGTGTGCTGCCGCTAAACAATTACCTCAGACTGAAGATAGGGATATCCGGTATGACAAAAAGAGAGACGGTAACGGTAACAGACAACGTGACCGGTAAGAGCATCGAGCTGCCGATTCAGCGCGGTACCTACGGTCCTGGCGCGGTGGATATTACCGGCCTCTATCGTGAGCTTGGTTATGTCAGCTTTGATCCCGGTTTTGTCGCGACCGCCAGCTGCCGCAGCGCCATCACCTATATTGACGGTGAAGAGGGGCAGCTGCTTTATCGTGGGTACCCCATTGAACAGTTGGCGGCCAAAAGCTCTTTCCTTGAGGTGGCTTATCTGATGCTTTATGGCGAGTTGCCACATCAGATCGAGTTGGATAGCTTTGTTAGTAGCATCACGCGCCACACCATGATCAACGAGAGTCTGAAGAGTTTCTATCGCGGCTTTAACCATGACGCCCATCCGATGGCGATCATGGTGGGTGTGGTGGGGTCACTGTCGGCTTTCTATCATGAGTCGATCGACATCCGTAATCCGCAGCATCGCGAGATTGCTGCCCATCGCCTCATCGCCAAGATGCCGACCATTGCGGCAGCCTGTTACAAACACTCCATCGGTGAACCCTTTGTCTATCCCAAGAACTCGCTGGGTTACTGCGGCAACCTGCTTAACATGATGTTTTCTGTCCCTTGCGAAGAGTATGAACTTGATCCGATCGCCAAAAAGGCGCTGGATCTGATTTTTATTCTGCATGCCGATCATGAACAGAATGCCAGTACCTCCACCATTCGTCTGGCGGGTAGCTCAGCTGCCAACCCATTTGCCTGTGTTGCGTCCGGTATCGCTGCGTTGTGGGGTCCGGCCCATGGCGGCGCCAATGAGGCGGTGCTGCATATGTTGGGCGAGATTGGCGACGTCAGCAACATCCCCAAATATATCGCCAAGGCCAAGGACAAAAACGATCCATTTCGGCTGATGGGTTTTGGCCATCGTATCTATCGCAACTTCGATCCGCGCGCCACCCTTATCCGCAACATGTGCCATGAGGTATTGGCCCAGCTTGGCGATGAGAAAGACCCGCTCTTTGAGCTGGCGTTGCGCCTGGAGGAGGTGGCGTTGCAGGATGATTACTTCAAGGAGCGTAGCCTCTACCCCAATGTCGATTTCTATTCTGGCATCATCTACAAGGTGCTGGGCATTCCGACCAACATGTTTACCGTGATGTTTGCGATTGCCCGTACTGTCGGTTGGGTATCGCAGTGGATGGAGATGATTGGTGATCCGCAGCAGCGCATTGCCCGTCCACGGCAGCTCTATCAGGGCGCGGCGCGGCGTGACTATGTGGAGATGTTGAAGCGCTAACGGCTAATAAGAGGTGGGCTGGGCGGGTCCGGTGAGCCGGATCAGCTCCTCCACCTTTTTAATGTCAAGCCGCTGCATTGGCTTGTGTGTTACCGGATCACGCGGCGCCTGCCGCATCCGAAGGTGGTCAAAGACGATCAATTCGATCGCACACCCCTCCAGCTCCAGACGATAGACCGGCTGTTCAACACACTGTCCGTTGGCCGCGGCAATGCGTTGGCTACCTAGTTCATAGGGCAGACGTTGATTGATCATAAACAGATGCAGCGCTTCGCTGCTGTCGGCAAACAGGTGCAGGGTGATGGTTGAATACTCACTGGCGCTGCCATCGGCCACCGCGCCGACCAAACGTGGTTCAAACGCTTTGAAAAAGCTCATCGCCTTGAGTGCGGTTTGGCGCAGTCGCAGCAGTGAGCGGGGCTGGGTATCGCTCTTGAAGAGGCGCTGGTATTCGAGCAACGCCTGCTGAATCTCATCATTACGCGGCAGGCTCTGGCCGCGCGGGAGATGCAGGCGCGCCGCCGCCTTCTGTTTGGCGCTGTCGAAGTCCTCAATCCCCTCTTCCGCCATCAACCGCGCCGCCTCCTGGGCTAATTGCAGGCGCAGGCGCTGCTCTTTGGTGTGGCTGTTGCGTGGTGTTTTGTTATCCATTGTCGCGGTTTGCTTTTTAGAACAACAGTTGTGGTGCCGATTTCTCGCCATCGCCGCCGTTTGGTACGGCGACCGACTCGTCGATATCGGGGGCGCGATTTTCCGGGGCATTGTCGCTGCGAAATACCTCAAAGATCGCATCACTCTGGTCGGCGTCGGCCAATAGCCCGGTATGTGGATCAATCTTTACTGTGACGATGCCGCCGGGTTGGAGCGGTGCTGCCTCTGGTCGCCCGCGAAGTGCGACGCGCATGTAGTCCACCCACATTGGTAGGGCGGCCTTGCCGCCCGTTTCATCGTAGCCCAGGGATTTGGCGTCATCAAGACCGACCCAGCTGACCGTGACTATGTCAGCGTTGAAACCGGCAAACCAGGCGTCGCGCTGGTCGTTGGTGGTACCGGTTTTGCCGGCCAGGTCACTGCGTCCTAGCTGCATGGCGCGCTGGCCGGTGCCACGGCGAATGACATCCTGCATCATGCTGCTGGTGATATAAGTGACTTGTTGCGATGCCACTCGTGGTGCTTGGGAGCCGCCCGATTCGCCAGTTGCGCCACACTCGAGGCAGGCAACGGTAGGCTTGGCCTTAAAGAGGGTCTTGCCGTTGCCATCGACAATTTTGGCGATGAAATAGGGGGTGACACGGAAGCCGCCATTGGCAAAGACGGTGTAGCCAGCAGCCAGCTCCAATGGCGTTACGGAGGCGGTGCCGAGTGATAACGATAGATCGCGTGGCAGACGCGCCCGATCAAAGCCAAACTTGGTGGCGTAGTCGATAGCATAGCCGACACCGATTGCCTGGAGCAGGCGGATCGAGGCCAGGTTGCGGGAGTTGACCAGCGCCTCGCGCAGGCGGGTGGGACCATAGATCTCGCCGCTGTAATTTTCCGGACGCCATGATGACTCCAACCCTGAATCTTCGAAGACCACCGGCGCGTCATTGATGATGGAGGCGGCGGTGAAACCCTTCTCCAGCGCGGCGGCGTAGATAAACGGCTTGAAGCTGGAGCCGGGCTGGCGCTTGGCCTGGGTGGCGCGGTTGAATTTGGTGTGGAAAAAATCGAAGCCGCCGCTCAATGCCAAGATGCCGCCATCATGGGGGTTGATAGAGACGATGGCGGCGCCCGGTTCTGGAATCTGCGCCAGCGCCCACTGTTCGGGCGCAGTTTCGCGAACGTAAATCACATCGCCACTTTTGACGATATCGCTGGCAACCTTGGGGGCGGGTCCGATGCTGCGGCTGTTGTTATAGCGGGCGGCCCAGGAGAGCCCCTGCCACGGGATCTGAATCTGTTCGCCATTGGCCCGCAGCGCGGTGATGTCGTGCTCCTTAACCTTGTAAACCATGGCGATTTTTAAATTGCCAACTTCAGGAATGGGGTCGATTTGGTCGAGGATGTCAGTGATTGCGGTAGCAGCAGTGAAATTGATGTGGCTGAGCGCCCCGCGATAGCCGTGGCGGCGATCATAGTCCAGCAGCGCCTGGCGCAGTGACTCTTGAGCTGCCTGTTGCAGCTGCGCATCAATCGTGACATAGACCTTGTAGCCGTCGGTGTAGGCTTTCTCGCCATAGCGTTCATAGACATAACTGCGCACCATCTCGCCGACATAGGGGGCTTGTAGATCAATGGTTGCCTGATAGAGCTTGGCGCTGACCGGCTCAGCGATGGCCTTATCATGCTCAGCCTGAGTAATAGATCCTAGCTTGAGCATGCGATTAAGCACGTAGTCGCGGCGCAGCTGCGCCCTTTTGGGGTCGGCGACCGGGTTGTAACGCGATGGCGCCTTGGGTAGACCGGCGATCATGGCGATCTCGGCCAGGTTGAGTTGGTCAAGCGGTCTGCCGTAGTAGACCTGCGCCGCACTGCCAACACCGTAGGCACGGTTGCCAAGATATATCTGGTTTAAATAGAGTGCGAGGATCTGTTCTTTGGTGAGTTCGGCTTCAATTTTTAAGGAGAGCAGGATTTCATTAAACTTGCGCAGGAAGGTTTTTTCACTGCTAAGAAAGAAGTTGCGCGCCACCTGCATAGTGATAGTGCTGCCGCCCTGACTCTTCTCACCGGTGACAACCAGCAGCCCGGCGGCGCGCAGCAGCCCCTGATAATCGACGCCCGGGTGTTCGAAAAAGCGGTCATCTTCCGCTGCCAAAAAGGCGCTGATGACACTCTTGGGGATCTGCTCATATTTCAGCGGATCGCGTTTTTTGGTGCCGTACTCTGCCAGTAACTGACCGCTGTTGGTATAAACCTGTAAAGGGACCTGAAAACGGACATCACGCAACACTTCTACCGATGGTAGCTGCGGAGCTACATAAAAATAGGCGGCGGCAACAGCAACAAGACCAAGAATGAAGAGGGCCGCAAGGCTGATCATGAAGCGGCGGAGAAGATTGGGCATTAAGATTTTTTCCAGGGCATGTGCGAAATGTCGATAACACCACAATTTTACAGTAGATAGATTAAGCTTTGATAGTGTGGCCCCGATAAACTTGTGTGACTTGGGCAAAGCTTCGACATGCCCAATTATTTATTGAATAAATATAAAGTATGATATTGAATGCCCGATAACCCGAGGGGATGTCGGTATGGCGTGGGTGAAAAAGAGAAGGGACACACTTTGGAATTCCTTAAACGAAAGGCAGCGGCGCTCATCGGTCTTGATATTAGCGCTACCGCTGTAAAGCTCCTGGAATTGAGCAAAAGCGGTGATCGCTACCGCGTAGAAAGCTATGCAGTCATCCCGTTACCACCCCATGCGGTGGTCGAAAAGAGCATCGCTGATGTCGAATCAGTCGGTGCAGCGATCAGCCGTGCGGTAAAACGTGCCGGTACCCGCACCAAAAATGCGGCGGTGGCAGTGGCGGGGTCTGCGGTTATCACCAAAATTATCACCATGCCCGGCAATCTCACTGACGATGAGATGGCGAGCCAGATTACGCTTGAGGCCGATCAGTACATTCCTTATCCTTTGGATGAGGTCAATATGGACTTTCAAGTACTGGGTCCGTCGGAAAAGGGTGGTGAAACCGTCGATGTATTGCTGGCGGCATCACGTAGCGAAAATGTCGATGTGCGTGTCGCGGCCTGCGAGCTGGGTGGCCTGGTTGGTAAAGTTGTTGATGTTGAGGCCTACGCCATGGAGACGGCCTATACCCTGCTGGCGCCACAGCTGCCGGATGGCGGTGAGGGGCTGACAGTGGCGGTGATTGATGTTGGCGCGACGATGACGACCCTTAACGTCATTCATGATTTCAAGATTATCTACACTCGCGAACAGGTGTTTGGTGGCAAACAGCTGACTGAAGAGATTCAGCGCCGTTATGGTCTCTCCTATGAAGAGGCGGGTCTGGCTAAAAAACAGGGTGGTTTGCCAGACAACTATGTGCCCGAAGTGTTGCAGCCCTTTAAAGATGCAATGACGCAGCAGGTGAGCCGTTCATTGCAGTTCTTCTTCTCGTCCAGTCAATACAACAGCGTTGATCATGTGGTTTTGGCCGGTGGTTGTGCCTCTATCCCCGGTATTGATGAGCTGATTGAAGACAAACTGGGCGTTACTACCTCCATTGCCAACCCGTTTGCCAACATGTCGCTCTCATCCAAGATAAAACCGCAGCAGCTGGGGTCGGATGCCTCTGCTCTGATGATTGCCTGTGGTCTGGCGTTGAGGAGCTTTGACTAATGACTACGCATATTAATCTACTGCCCTGGCGTGAAACATTACGCAAAGAGCGTAAGCGCCAGTTTGCATCGATTGCCGGTGGTGTCGCCCTGTTGATGGCGGCGGTCATCTTTTACGTGCATCTTCACATCAATGGCATGGTGGAGCATCAAAACTCTCGTAATGCCCTGCTTGAGGTAGAGATTGCCAAGGTTGATGAAAGCATTAAGGAAATTAGTGAGCTGGAGACCAAGAAGACTCAGCTGCTTAACCGAATGACGGTGATTCAGGATCTGCAGACACGGCGCCCCCTGAGTGTGCATCTTGTCGATGAGTTGGTGCGTACTTTGCCGGAAGGACTGGTATTGACCAAAGTGACACAGAAGGAGGCCGATCTGGAGTTGGAGGGCGTCGCCCAATCTAATGCCAGAATCTCCGCCTTCATGCGCAACCTGGAAAACTCGCTCTGGTTCAGCGATCCTATGCTTGACGTGATTCAGGCACAAGATACTGCCGGTAACCGTGTCAGTAAATTTGTGCTGAAGGTGAAGCAGTTGGCTCCGGAGGCGGTTGAAAAGAAAAAGGCCGGTGAAGCACAATGAACCTCAAAGAGATTGATTTTGAACAGCTCAAAACTCTCGATTTTAACGATGTCGGCTCGTGGCCGCTGATAGCCAAGGTTATTGCTATCGTTCTGGTGTCGGTGGCGGTTCTTTTTGCCGGTTATTGGTTTGATACCCGGCAACAGTTGGAGGTGTTGAAACAAGCCGAGCAAAAAGAGGCTGAATTAAAAGAGACCTTTAAGGCTAAACAGATCAAGGCTATTAATTTGGAGGATTACAAGCAGCAGATGGCCGACATGGAGCGCTCTTTTGGTGCCATGCTGCGACAATTGCCGAGTAAAACAGAGGTGGCGGAGTTGCTGGTGGATATATCACAGTCCGGCCTGGCCAATGGCTTGGAGTTTGAGTTGTTCAAGCCATTGGCAGAGGTTCCCGCCGAATTCTACTCAGAGCTGCCGATCGATATCAAGGTCACCGGTAATTACCACGACTTTGGAAAGTTTGTCAGCGATGTGGCGGCGTTGCCACGTATTGTGACGCTGCATGACATCAGCATCACTGCTGGTAAAGAGGTTAATAAAGTGGCGACACTCTCCATGTCGGCCAAGGCCAAGACTTACCGTTATCTGGAGGAGGGCCAATGAGAGCCGTATTCATTGATAATGGCGCTCTTCTGTTACGCGGCTGCTGCGTGGCGCTGGCGCTGGTATTGGTCGGCTGTAGTGGTGGCAATATGGATGATCTGCAAAAGGATATCGCGGACATTAAAGCCAATAGTCGGGGAAAAGTGCCGCCACTGCCTGAGTTTACGCCGGTGGAAAATTTCACCTATTCTGCCGATGAGTTGGGTGATCCGTTTGTAGGCTGGGAGGTTAAAGCCGCTCAGGCACAGGAGTCTCAGCGGCGAGCGACAACTGGCGGTGGCTTGCAGCCCAGCTTTGACCGTCGGCGTGAGCCACTCGAGTCTTACCCGCTAGATGCGTTGAGCATGGTGGGAACGCTACGGCGTGATAAAGAGAACGCTGGGTTGGTCAAATCGCCGGATGGTCTGGTCTCTCGGGTCGTAAAGGGTAACTACCTGGGGCAAAATCACGGTCGGGTGACGGCAATACTTCCCGACAGGATTGAGATTACTGAAATAGTACCGGATGGTCTGGGCGGTTGGCTGCCTCGCCAGGCATCATTGGCGATAGCAGAGTGATCCCAAAGGGGGCATGGTAATGGAACAAGTGTTGATGATGAATAGCATAAAAAAAATCATGAATCGAGCATGGAGGCTGGGGATGTTCAGAAGCGGAATTTTGGCGGCCTTGATGCTGTTTGGGGTAGGGGCACCGGGATTGGCGCAAGCGGCGAATGGCCTGGAGACGGTGGATGTCTCTAATCTGCCGGGCAATCGCGTCCAGATCAAGTTCACCATGTCGGCCGCAGCAGCAGAACCCATCAGTTTCACCATCAACAACCCGGCGCGAATTGCGCTCGATTTTCCAGATACTGAAAACAAATTGGCCAAACGCACCACCCAGGTCGGCGTCGGCGTGGCACGTAGTGTCAATGTTGTGGAGGCGCGTGGCCGTACCCGAGCGGTGCTGAATCTGACACAGCTGGTGCCTTATGAAACCCGGGTTGAGGGTAAGAGTGTTTATATCATTCTGGAGAGTGCCAGTGCCGTGACGGCGACACCTCCGGTAGACAAAAAACCGGCCGCTTTTACTAGCCGCGAGACCCCTGCCAGCCATGCCATAAAGAGCATCGATTTCCGCCGTGGCGAAAAGGGCGAAGGGCGCATTTTAGTAACGCTCTCCGATCCTGGCACCAACGTCAATATTCAGCAGCAAGGTGGCAAGCTGGCATTGGACTTTACCGATACCAATGTACCCGCAGCGCTGGAGCAGCGCCTGGATGTAACCGATTTTGCCACTCCGGTGACGCAGATCGACACCTTCCGCCAGGGCAATAATGTGCGCATGGTAGTGACGGGGCAGGGGCAGTATGAACACATGGCTTACCAAGCCGGCAATCTGATGACTATAGAAGTCAGAAAGAGTGTAGAAAAGGATGTGGAGGAGCTCAAGCGCAAGGGTGACCCGCGCGCCTTCGGTGGTGAGCGTCTGTCGCTCAACTTCCAGAACATTGAAGTGCGGGCGGTACTACAGCTCATTGCTGATTTTACCAGTATGAACCTGGTCACTAGCGATACAGTCACCGGCAGCCTCACCCTGCGTCTGCAGAATGTGCCCTGGGATCAGGCGCTCGACATCATCCTCAAAACCAAAGGGTTGGCGATGCGGGAGATGGGCAGTGTGATGTACATCGGTCCGTCTGAAGAGATCGCCGCACGCGAGAAACATGATCTGGAGGCCAAAAAGCAGCTTACCGATCTGGAGCCGCTGTTCTCTGATCTGATCCAGATCAACTATGCCAAGGCTTCTGACATACAGACGCTGCTGCGTGGTAAAGGCACTTCGTCATCAACTTCAGCGGGTGCATCCTCATCTGGTCAAGGCGCTTCATTAATGTCTGCTCGTGGCACGGTCACGTTTGATGCCCGAACCAATACCCTGCTGGTTCAGGATACGGTGGCCAAGCTGGATGAGATACGCAAGCTGATTGCAGTGCTTGATATCCCCGTGCGTCAGGTCTTGATTGAGTCGCGTATCGTCATCGCCAACAGCGGTTTTGACCGCAGCCTCGGCAGCCGTTTTGGTGTCTCGCGGGATACCCTGGGGGCCGCCAGTACTGGCAGTGGCACCGCCTTTTCGGGTACTTTGGGTGGTACCGATCAGCTGATCAACAATGAGACGCTGACCACCCCTGGACGGTTGAATGTCAACCTGCCTGTGCCAGCGGCGGCTGGTTCGTTTGCCCTGAGCATGGTCAAGCTGCCGTTTGGCACCAATGTGGACCTGGAGCTTTCGGCGATGCAGATCGAGGGCAAGGGTGAGGTGGTTTCATCCCCTCGTGTTATCACAGCCAATCAGAAAGAGGCACTTATCGAGCAGGGGGTTGAGATCCCTTATCAGGAGTCCTCCTCCGCCGGTGCTACCACTATCTCCTTCAAGAAGGCGGTATTGAGTCTGAAGGTCACCCCCCAGATTACCCCGGATGACCGTGTGATCATGGATCTGCAGGTCAACAAGGACAGTGTGGGCGCGACTTATTTTAATGTGCCAAGTATTAATACCCGTAAGATCAATACTCAGGTGTTGGTAGAAAATGGTGAAACCATCGTTTTGGGCGGCGTCTATGAGCAGGAGACCCGCAAAGACACCACCAAAGTACCGTTCTTAGGTGATCTGCCCCTGATCGGCGTCCTGTTCCGTAACAAGTCGGAGTCGGATGGCAAAGAGGAGCTACTGGTCTTTATCACACCCAAGATCATCAAGGAGGGATTGTCGCTTAATTAAGAGTGGCTTATGCCCTCTGAAAACCGGGGCTGCGGGAGACCGTGGCCCCGGTTTTTTTATTTGGATTAACGGTAACCGCCATTTATTTGGTAAATTCCGCTTTCGATCAGTAGTTTGGAAGCCAGCTCTCATGCCTTATACTTCGGAAAAACCGAAGAACATTTTTCTGGTTGGCCCGATGGGGTCAGGTAAAACCACGGTTGGCAGGCAGCTGGCCAAAACACTGAACCTCGAGTTTGTCGATAGTGACCACGAGATTGAGCGCCGTACTGGCACCACGATCCCGGTGATCTTTGAGATTGAGGGCGAGGCTGGGTTTCGGGAGTGGGAGCGTGGTGTGATCGATGATTTGAGTCAGCGCCAGGGGCTGGTTTTGGCCACGGGTGGTGGCGCCGTACTTGATCCGGATAACCGCACCTTTCTGAGTCAGCGTGGTACGGTAGTCTATCTGCGCGCCAAGGCGGACCAGCTCTACCAGCGTACCGCTCGTGATCGCAACCGGCCGTTGTTGCAGACCGAGAATCCGCGCGCCAGGATTGCAGCCCTGATTGAGGCACGTGATCCGCTCTATCGCGAAGTGGCTGATATTATTGTCGATACCGGCGAAGGCAGTGTCCGTGGTGTGATCCGCCAACTGCTGAGTCAGTTACGGCGCCATGGCCTGTTTAAAGAAGAAGTGAAGCGATGACAACTGATAATGTGCAGCTAAAAAAACTCCATGTGGCGCTGGCGGAACGCAGTTATCCGCTCTACGTCGGCCATGGCCTGCTGGGTCAGGCGCAGCTGCTGACACCCCACATCAGCGGCCGCGAGGTGATGGTAGTGACCAATACCACGGTGGCGCCGCTCTACCTTGATCGAGTCATGGCTATGCTCGCGGGTTATCGGGTCGGAACGGTGATCCTGCCCGATGGTGAAGAGTACAAAACCCTTGAGGTGCTGAACGATATTTTCTCGGCACTGCTGGAGCAACGTTTCAGCCGCCAGGTGACCATCGTCGCCCTCGGTGGCGGCGTCATCGGCGACATGGCCGGTTTTGCCGCCGCCTGTTACCAGCGTGGTGTCCCCTTTGTGCAGATACCAACCACCCTGCTGGCCCAGGTCGACTCTTCTGTTGGCGGCAAGACCGCCGTCAACCACTCGCTCGGCAAAAACATGATTGGCGCCTTTTACCAGCCCCGCTGTGTCATCGCCGATACTGCCACGCTCGATACACTTGATGATCGGCAGTTCAGCGCTGGCCTTGCCGAGGTGATCAAGTATGGTCTGATTCGTGACCGCGAATTTTTCCTTTGGCTGGAGCAAAACATGGCCAAGTTGCTGGCGCGTGATCCCGAGGCGCTGGTCTACGCCGTGGAGCGCTCTTGCCAGAACAAGGCTGAGGTAGTGGCCGCCGATGAACATGAACACGGCGTACGTGCCTGGCTTAATCTCGGCCATACCTTTGGCCACGCCATCGAGACCGGCATGGGCTACGGCGAGTGGCTGCATGGCGAGGCCATTGCGGCGGGCACCTACATGGCCGCCGATCTCTCCTGCCGTTTGGGTTGGCTCAGTCAGGCCGACGTGGCACGTATCGAGGCATTGCTTGTGCAGGCCCGGTTGCCGGTGCGTGGACCAAAGACGTTATCGGTTGAGCGCATGATGGCGTTGATGGCAGTTGACAAAAAGGTGCAGGATGGCCGCATCCGCCTGGTGCTGCTGCGCAGCATCGGCGCGGCGACAGTGACCGATGAGTTTGCCCCTGCCCTGCTGGCAGCCACGCTGGAGCAGTGCCGCATTTAATGGAGAATCAGTGATGGCCGACAGCGACATGCGTCTCGCCCCCTATGCGGCGCACCCCGAGCAGTCACGCGGCCGCAGCTTTAGTGAGGCACCGCCGAGCTATCGCAGTGAATACCAGCGTGACCGTGACCGTATCGTGCACTCCGCCGCCTTCCGCCGTCTTGAATACAAGACCCAGGTCTTTGTGAATCACGAGGGTGATATGTTCCGCACCCGCCTCACCCACACCATCGAAGTGGCGCAGATCGGTCGTTCGATTGCCCGCTGCCTGCAACTCAACGAAGACCTGACCGAGGCGATCGCCCTGGCCCATGATCTCGGCCATACCCCGTTTGGCCACGCCGGTCAGGATGTGCTCAACGAGTGTATGCGCGGCTATGGCGGCTTTGAACACAACCTTCAGTCGCTACGTGTGGTGGATGAGTTGGAGGAGAAATATGCCGATTTTCGTGGCCTTAACCTTAGCTTTGAGACCCGCGAAGGGATTCTCAAACACTGTAGCCCCGACAAGGCCAAGGGGTTGGCTGAGCTTGGGCAGCGCTTTCTGCGGCGCCATCAGCCGGGTCTGGAGGCACAGCTTGCCAATGTTGCCGACGAGATCGCCTACAACAACCATGATGTTGATGATGGCCTGCGGGCTGGTTTGATCACAATCGAACAGCTCTGCGAAGTGGCGCTGTTCCGCCAGCAGTATGAGGTGGTGATGAAACGCTACCCGGAGTTGGCTGGGCGGCGGCGCATCCATGAGATCATCCGCCGCATGATCAACATGCAGGTCACCGACCTTATCAACAACGCCCGCGCCAACCTTGGCGCTGCCCAGCCCGAATCGATCGACGCCGTCAGGGCGATGGACGGGGCGTTGATCTGTTTTAGTGATGAGATGAATGAGTTTAATCTTGAGATGAAACGGTTCCTGCGCCGCCAGCTCTACCAGCACTACCGCGTACAGCGCATGACCACCAAGGCGGGTCGTGTCATTCGTGAACTCTTTGGCATCTTCATGGCGGAGCCAAAACTGCTGCCGCCTGAGGCGGCACGCGAGGCTGACGCCTTTGAAGCGCAGCGTGGTGAAGAGGGGCGCGCCCGCGCCGTTGCCGATTACATTGCCGGTATGACTGACCGTTATGCCATTCGTGAATACGGGCGCATGTTCGATCCCGCCGCGTTAACCTGGTGAAAAGTAACTGATGCGTGTCTATATGCAGATTCCGGCGCTCGAGGATAAACCTCCCCGTTTTTATCATCTGATCCTGCAAAAAGATCTGCTCGAAGGGTGGTCGCTGGTGAAGGAGTGGGGGTTTCAGGGCAGCAGTGGCCGCGTCAAGCGCGAACACTACGGCAGCCGCGAGGTGGCCGAGGCAGCATTGATCTCTGGCCGTGATGCCCAGGTGCAGCGTGGTTATCGAGTGGTGTTTGTACAAGGACAGCAGGCGCAGGAGGCTGAGCAATAGTGCCACAGGCCGTTAATTTCAGAGCGCTTTTTGCCACCCCGGCGTCGGAATAAAATTGGGGCTATCCATGAGCGAAAATTTCAACATCAACCCCGATATTCTCGATCTTGGTGTCCACGCGGTGCCACGCGACCCGTTTGCCAATGAGTGGCTGGCGGCTACCTACGTCAATGATGCCTACAAACTCGATCTCAACAAACTGCTGCATCTGGCCCCCTACAGTGAAGTGCTGTTTGTCAGTGGGCCATTGGGCGCGGGTAAAACCACACTGTTGCAGGACTTTCTGATCAGCGCCAAAAAGAGCTGGAAGGTTGTACACATACGCGCCAGCGCCTTGATGACCCATGAGGAGTTTCTGCGCCAAGTGGTTCATGGCTTTGGCCTGCCCCTGGCAGGGGTGGATGAGCTGGAGCACATGTTGGTTGAGCTGGGTCGTTACTTGCAAGCACTCGGGCGCAGTGGCCGTCGTGCCATTGTGGTGGTCGATGATGCAGACCTGCTGCCTGATGATGTGCTTGTTGTCATCGAACAGATCCTCAGTGATGAACGCAGTGCCAATGCTATCAATCTGGTGCTGGGTGCGGCAGAGGGTGCCGGACTCAGCAGGCTAGATAAGTTCCCGGTGCTCGTGCACAAGCGGGCCTATACCTTGCGGCTCGAGCCGCTGGCCGAAACTGATGTGGTCGGCTACATCCACCATCGACTGCTGCACTCCGGCAATGCGGCGCTGGAGTCCCACTTTACGGCGGCACTGCTGGATCGACTCTACAAAAAAAGCGGTGGCCTGCCGGGCAAACTTAATGAGCTGGCACAGGCGCATCTCAATAAAAAGGCTGGCCCCCGCGGTGCCGTTGCGACGGGCAATGGCCGCACCCTGGTGCGTGGCGGGCTGCTGCTGATTGCTGTTGCTGTGGTCGGTACAGTGCTACTGCTCCAGGAGCGCATCAATCAATGGGTGAGCGTGCCACCAACAACAGCGCCGCTGGCCAAGATTGCCGCGCCGATAGAGACCGAACAGGTGGGCGATCCGGGGGATGGCGCCAACGGCAATCTTGTTAGTGGCGTTGATGTTGTGTCAGACGCCGCGGCGCCGCCACAGAACATGGGCGAGCTGGAGAGTCAGCCGACGCACGAGACGTTGGTGCCGCAGACAGTGTTAGCGGCTACGCCCGCCGCTGCCATCTCAACACCGCCCATCACTACTGCGCCGAGTGTGGTGCCAACGATTGTTGCCCCTGTCCCGGCCGCAGCGCCAGTGGTGAAGCCAGTCGCTAAGCCAGCCAAGCCGGTTGTCAAGGCACCGGAGGAGAGTTCGCCAAAGGTGGTCGAGAGTGGCAACGACCAAAGCTGGCTTCAGCCCCAACAGCCGCAGCACTTTACCCTCCAACTTATGGCGCTTATTGATGAACCTGAGGTTAGACAGTTTGTAGCGACACATAAACTTCAGGGGCAGAGCGAGGTTTTTTACATCAGTCGTAAAGGCAAACGTCTGGCTGCGCTAGTCTATGGCAGTTACCCCAGTCGTGCTGCTGCTGATGCGGCGGCGCAATCGCTGCCCGCCAACTGGGGAGTGAAGGCGCCGTGGGTGCGCACCTTTGCCAGCGTCTTCGAAGAGACCAAGCCTGATTAAGCCCCGCTAAATCCAGCCGATTTTAGGCTGGAATTTCACGCCTGCAACCACCTGTTTCGGCCGGGGCTTGATTTGCGCCGCTGGCCTCAAGGGATGTATACTCCTTCCCCCTTTTGCATCGAATTTACATCTCGTTGCGCGTCAGGGTGGCAAGCGTCACTGAATCTATAACAATCAACTGGTTAGATCGTTCACTTATGGATAAAGGTTTATACCGCCCCGAGTTTGAAAAAGATAACTGCGGGTTTGGGCTGATCGCGCAGATGGATGGAGTCTCGAGCCACTGGCTGGTGCGGACCGCCATTGATGCGCTGGCGTGTTTGACCCATCGTGGCGCCGTGGCGGCCGATGGCAAGTCCGGCGACGGCTGCGGCCTACTGTTGCGCAAACCGGACAGTTTCTTCCGTGGTGTGACCGCGCAGCAGGGGATCACCCTGGCGCCGCTCTACGCCGTGGGCATGATATTCCTTAGTCAGGACACCGCCAAGGCGGCGCTGGCGCGTCAACAACTGGAGCGCGAACTGACCCTGGAAGGGTTGATGGTCGCCGGTTGGCGCGTGGTGCCCACTGACCCGAGCGCCTGTGGTGAGGAGTCTTTCAAAAGCCTGCCACAGATTGAACAGATCTTTGTCAACGCCCCGGCCGCCATGGACGAGGCTGATTTTGAGCGCCATCTTTACATTGCCCGTCGCCGTACCGAAAAGGCGATTGAGCCAAGTGATAATGTCTTTTACGTGCCGAGCCTCTCGTCGCGCGTGATCTCCTACAAAGGGCTGGTGATGCCGGCCAACCTGCCGGTTTTTTATAAAGAGCTGAACGAAGAGGGGTTGGAGTCCTCCACCGCCGTCTTTCATCAGCGCTTCTCCACCAACACCTGGCCGCAGTGGCGTCTGGCCCAACCGTTCCGTTACCTGGCGCATAACGGTGAGATCAATACCGTTCAGGGCAACCGCTTCTGGTCTGTGGCCCGTGGCCACAAATTCGAGACGCCGCTGCTGCCGATGGCCGACATCCGCCCGCTGGTGAGCATGACCGGCTCTGACTCCAACAGCATGGACAACATGCTTGAGGCGCTGCTTGCCGGTGGCATGGACATCTTCCGCGCCATGCGTCTGCTGGTGCCGCCCGCCTGGCAGAACATCGACTCCATGGACCCTGACCTGCGCGCCTTCTACGAATACAGCTCCATGCACATGGAGCCGTGGGACGGCCCTGCCGGTATCGTCTTGACCGATGGCCGTTACGCCGCCTGTACCCTAGACCGCAACGGTCTACGGCCAGCCCGTTATGTCATCACCAAGGATCGCCACATCACAATCGCCTCTGAGATCGGCGTCTACGGTTACAAACCTGAAGATGTGGTCACCAAGGGTCGCCTCAAGCCCGGCGAGATGCTGGCGGTTGATACACTTACCGGCAAGCTGCTGCTGCCGGCGGATGTCGACAGCATGCTCAAGGGGCGTCACCCCTACAAAGAGTGGCTGGCCGCTAACGCCACCCATCTAGAGTCCAAACTTGGTGGTGAGCACGGCTCCTGCAGCGATGCGCTCGGCGGCGAACGGCTCAAGGTCTACGAAAAGCTCTTCCAGGTCAGCTATGAAGAGCGTGATCAGGTGCTGCGTATTCTGGCTGAGACCAGCCAGGAGGCGATTGGCTCCATGGGTGACGATACCCCACATGCGGTATTGTCGCGGCAGCTGCGTTCCCCCTATGACTACTTCCGCCAGCAGTTTGCCCAGGTCACCAACCCGCCGATCGACCCGATCCGCGAGGCGATTGTCATGTCGCTGGAGACCTGTCTCGGCCGTGAGATGAATATGTTTGAGGAGACGGCAGAGCATGCCGCCCGTCTGTTGGTGGATTCACCCGTGTTGTCGCACAGTAAATTTACGCAGCTGTTGGCGCTTGATGATCCTAAATATGCCCACGTGCGTATTGACCTCAATCGCCCGGTCGGCCTAAAGGCAGCGGTGCAGGCGATCTGCGACGAGGCGGTTGCCGCCGTCAAGAGCGGCAAGGTGGTGGTGGTGCTTTCCGACCGCGACATTAGCCAAGCGAAGATTCCGGTCCATGCGGCGCTGGCTACCGGAGCCGTGCATCACCGTCTGATTGATGAAGGTCTGCGTTGCGATGCCAATATCGTGGTTGAAACTGCCAGCGCCCGTGACCCACATCAGGTGGCGGTGCTGATCGGTTACGGCGCCACTGCTGTCTACCCCTATCTCGCCTACGAGTGCCTCTGCGATATGGTTAAAACCGGGGCCATCACCGGCCTCGACGTGGGCCTAGATGTGGCTAGGGTCGAAGAAAACTACCGTAAAGGGATTGGCAAGGGGCTTTACAAGATTATCTCCAAGATGGGGATCTCAACCATTGGCAGCTACCGTGGTTCGCAGCTGTTCGAGGCCATTGGCCTGAGCCGCGACGTTATTGATCTCTGCTTCAAGGGCACCACCTCCCGCATTCAGGGGGCCGGATTTGATGAGCTGGAGGCCGATCAGGTAGCGCTGCACAAGCTAGCCTGGAATGCACGCAAGCAGATGAGTCAGGGTGGTCTGTTTAAATATGTACATGGTGGCGAAGATCATGCCTATAACCCTGATGTTGTAATAACCCTGCAACAGGCGGTACGTAGCGGTGAGTTCAGTGACTGGGCGATCTATGCCGGATTGGTCAATGGCCGCGCGCCATTGGCACTGCGTGACATGTTCAAATTACGGGGTGACATAACGCCGCTGTCGCTGGACGAGGTTGAGCCAGTTGAGTCGATCTATACCCGCTTCGACTCCGCCGCCATGTCCCTTGGTGCGCTCTCACCCGAGGCCCACGAGACCCTGGCGGAGGCGATGAACCGCCTCGGCGCCCGTTCCAATTCCGGTGAGGGTGGTGAAGATCCAAAACGCTACGGCACCATCAAACGTTCCAAGATCAAACAGGTCGCCTCGGGTCGCTTCGGTGTCACCCCGGCCTACCTGCGCAGCGCCGAGGTGTTGCAGATTAAGGTGGCTCAGGGTGCCAAGCCCGGTGAGGGTGGCCAGCTGCCCGGCAACAAGGTCAACGAACTGATCGCCGAGTTGCGTTACTGCAAGCCCGGTGTTGGCCTGATCTCGCCACCGCCACACCATGATATTTACTCGATTGAAGATCTGGCGCAGCTGATCTACGACCTCAAGCAGGTCAATCCGGCGGCCTTGGTCTCCGTCAAGCTGGTGGCTGAGGCTGGTGTTGGCACTATCGCTGCCGGTGTCGCCAAGGCCTACGCCGACCTGATCACCATCGCCGGTTTTGATGGTGGTACCGGAGCCAGCCCGCTGAGCTCGGTGAAGTATGCCGGTGGTCCATGGGAGCTGGGGCTGGCCGAGACCCACCAGACCCTGCGTGCCAATAACCTGCGTGACAAGGTTCGGCTCCAGACTGACGGCGGTCTGAAGACGGGGCTTGATGTGGTCAAGGCCGCCATCCTCGGTGCTGAGAGCTTCGGCTTTGGTACCGGCCCGATGGTTGCCATGGGCTGTAAATACCTGCGTATCTGTCACTTGAACAACTGCGCCACTGGCGTGGCGACCCAGGACAAAGTGCTGCGTCTGGAACATTACAAGGGTGAAGTGGGGTTGGTGATGAACTACTTCCGTTTCATCGCCGAAGAGACCCGCCAGCTGATGGCCAGCCTTGGTGTACGCTCCTTGGAGCAGCTGATCGGCCGTGTCGATCTGTTGCAGGTGATTGAAGGTCAGACCGCTAAACAGCGCGGCCTCGACCTCTCGCCGATCCTTTACGCCGGTGACAGCAGCAAGCCGCAGTTCTGTGTCAAGCCGCGCAACGAGCCGTTTGATAAGGGCCACTTGGCTGAACAGATGGTCAAGGATACGCTGGCGGCGATCGAGGGCAAATTGGGTGGCGAGCATAGCTACTCGGTCAGAAATACCGATCGTTCCATCGGCGCCCGCCTCTCCGGTGAGATTGCTGTCCGTCATGGCAATTTGGGCATGTCCGATGCTCCCGTCACGTTGCGTCTGAACGGTACCGCCGGGCAGTCGTTTGGGGTCTGGAACGCCGGTGGTTTGAATATGTATCTGGAAGGTGATGCCAACGACTACGTCGGTAAGGGCATGGCCGGCGGCAAACTGGTGATCTACCCGCACAAAAATAGTAGCTTCAAGAGTTTTGAGGCGACCATTATCGGCAATACCTGTCTCTATGGCGCCACCGGCGGCAAGCTCTTTGCGTCTGGTCTGGCGGGCGAGCGTTTTGGGGTGCGTAACTCCGGCGCCAACTCGGTTGTTGAAGGTATTGGCGACCATGGCTGTGAATATATGACGGGCGGTCTGATCACGGTGCTGGGGCAGACGGGGGTCAACTTCGGCGCCGGTATGACCGGTGGTTTTGCCTATGTATTTGACGAGCAGAACAGCTTTGTTGACCGGTACAACCACGAACTGATCGACATCCATCGTGTCAGCACCGAGGCGATGGCGGCCCATCGCAACCATCTGCGCAGTGTGATCGAGGAGTTTGTGGCGGAGACCGGCAGCGCCCGTGGTCAGCAGTTGCTCGATAACTTCAAAGATGTGGTGGGCAGATTCTGGCTGGTCAAACCCAAGGCCGCGAGCATTGCCTCATTGCTGAGTGATCTGCAGCGGGCAGCGTAGCGGACTGTCAGACTCAGGGGGCGACCGGTTGATGGGGTGCGCCTCCGCGCTGGCAATACCCCTCTCAACGCACAGGCTTTGGTTCTGTGTGGACTAAACAAATAGCGGATAAGTATTGAAGACTATGGCGAATACGTTTCAATTCATCCAGATAGAGCGTCACGATCCGGCCAAGAAAGCGGCTGATGTGCGCAAAAAAGAGTATCGCGAGATCTACGCGGCCTTTGACCAGGCGCAGGCGGCGGAGCAGTCGGAGCGTTGTATCGGCTGCGGCAACCCCTACTGTGAGTGGAAGTGCCCGGTGCACAACTACATCCCCGATTGGCTCAAGTTGATATCTGAGGGCAAGATCGTCGAGGCTGCCGAGCTGTCACATCAGACCAACTCGCTGCCGGAGATCTGTGGTCGTGTCTGCCCGCAGGACCGGCTCTGTGAAGGGGCCTGCACCCTCAATGAGGGGTTTGGCGCCGTCACCATTGGTGCCGTGGAGAAGTACATCTCCGATACCGCCTTTGAAATGGGTTGGCGTCCCGATTTATCACACGTGATAGCCACCGGTAAAAAAGTCGCCATTATCGGGGCCGGTCCTGCCGGTCTGGGCTGTGCCGACGTGTTGACCCGCAACGGTGTTAAAGCGGTGGTCTACGACCGCAACCCCGAGATCGGTGGTCTGCTTACCTTTGGTATCCCTGAGTTCAAACTCGAAAAAGAGGTGGTCAGACGTCGTCGCGAGATCATGGAAGGCATGGGCATTGAGTTTGTGCTTAACACTGAGATTGGTAAGGATGTCAGCTTCCAGCAGTTAACCGATGAGTACGACGCCGTCTTCCTCGGCATGGGCACCTATACCTATATGAAAGGTGGCTTTCCGGGCGAAGATCTACCCGGCGTACATGAGGCGTTGCCGTACCTGGTCTCCAACGTCAATAACTGCCTGGGTTATGAGCAGGATGGGCGTGGTTTTGTTGATCTGAAAGGACAGCGTGTGGTGGTGCTGGGGGGGGGTGATACCGCCATGGATTGCAACCGCACCGCCATTCGTCAGGGTGCCGCCAGCGTCAGTTGTGCCTATCGCCGTGACGAGGCCAACATGCCTGGCTCCAAAAAAGAGGTGGGCAATGCCAAGGAGGAGGGGGTGGAGTTTCTCTGGAATCGTCAACCGATTGAGATTGTCGGTAATGGTAAGGTTGAAGGGATCAAACTGGTCACCACCCGCCTCGGCGCCCCCGACGGGCGTGGCCGCCGCAGCCCGGAGGTAATCCCGGGGTCAGAAGAGATTGTTGCCTGTGACAACGTTGTCATTGCCTTCGGCTTCCAGCCTAGCCCGTCGCCTTGGTTTGCCGATCATGGCATTGCTGTGGACGAGCGTGGTCGCGTCAGGGCCCCTGCCAATGGTAAACACAAGTTTCAGACCACCAATCTTAAGGTTTTTGCGGGTGGAGATATGGTGCGTGGTTCCGACCTGGTAGTGACCGCCGTTTTTGAAGGGCGCACTGCCGCTGAAGGGATTTTGGACTACCTCGACGTTTAGAAAATCAAAAAATTTGTTGTGTTGCTCTGCGAGGGCCTGCCCCGCGCAGCGCTTTGAGCACGCTTGGTGGGTTACGGCTTTCGCCTAACCCACCCTATATTAGATTGGGATGGGGAAGTAATGAGCGAATTGAAGAATGATCGTTTCCTGCGTGCTCTGCTGAGAGAGCCAGTTGATTACACCCCGGTGTGGATGATGCGTCAGGCTGGCCGTTATCTGCCCGAGTACCGCGCCACTCGCGAGAAGGCTGGCAGCTTCATGGATCTGTGCAAAAATGCCGATCTGGCCTGCGAAGTGACCATTCAGCCGCTCGAACGTTTTCCGCTCGACGCCGCCATCCTCTTCTCCGATATTCTTACCATTCCTGATGCCATGGGCCTGGGTCTGCGTTTTGCTCACGGCGAAGGCCCGGTGTTTGACAAGCCGGTGCGCACCGAGGCCGACGTTAATAGGCTGTTTGTGCCCGATCCCGAAGGTGAGCTGCAATATGTCATGAACGCGGTGCGCACCATCCGCCGTGAATTGAATGGCCGTGTGCCGCTGATCGGCTTCTCCGGCAGCCCCTGGACCCTGGCCACCTACATGGTTGAAGGGTGCGGCACGAAAGAGTATTCAAAAGTGAAGGGCATGATGTTTGATCGCCCCGACCTGATGCACAAGCTGCTCGATACCGTAGCGCAGTCGGTTACCAGTTACCTGAATGCCCAGATCGCGGCGGGTGCCCAGGCGGTACAGATCTTCGATACCTGGGGCGGCGTGCTGACCCCGCGTGATTATAAAGAATTTTCGCTGCGCTACATGCAGCAAATCGTTGCTGGCTTGACCCGTGTAAGCGATGGCCGTAAGGTTCCGGTCATCCTCTTCACCAAGGGTGGTGGCCAGTGGCTGGAAGATATGGCCGCTACTGGCTGTGATGCACTGGGCCTGGACTGGACCACCGACATGGGTGATGCGCGTCGCCGTGTTGGCGACAAGGTTGCCCTGCAAGGCAACATGGATCCCTCTACCCTCTACGCCTCACCTGAGCGGATTCGTCAGGAAGTCGCCACGGTTCTTGAGAGTTACGGCAGTGGTAATGGCCACGTCTTTAACCTCGGTCATGGTATTCACCAGCATGTCGATCCAGAGCATGCCAAGGCCTTTATTGAGGCAGTGCATGAGCTAAGCCCGAAATTTCACGGTTGATTATAAATTTAGGGGTGACTTACCAATGATGCCGGAACGTTTTCAAAAACTGCGTGATATGGAGAGCTTCACTGATGGGCTGATGCAGCGCATCTTCTCTTTTCAGGAGAAGAGTCATCCGGCCTGGGATGAGAATCAGCCCTTTACCCGGCGCATGGCGAATCTATCGCTACACAATCTGATCTTCAGCAATCCGGACCGTGATCCCAAGCAGTTTGGCCCGACCATCGCCCACTATTATCCGTTGCGGGAAGAGAACCGCGCCCTGGTGCACTACATCCGCCACGTCGCGGAAGACGCTGTGGTGCTCGATCTGCATGCCCGCAACGGTTTCATCGGCACACTGCTGGCCCATGAAGGGGCAAATATGATCGGTCTGCGTGACCCGGCGGAAAAGCCAAACCAGATCGCCAATTTTTATGACCCTACTGTCTATGAATTGCGTGAAGGGACGTTGGCGGATGTCGATTTTCCAGTGGATGTGGTGCTCTCTGCCTGGATGCCGATGGCCAAAAATTTCACCCCGGATATCGTCAAGCTCCAACCAAAGATGATCATCTACATCTTTACCGAACATACCAACGAGTACAGTGGCGAGCGCCAAACCGGTAGCCAGGAGGCCTTTGACCATCTGCCCGCCAACTATCGCATTGTTGATGAGTGGTCCATCGCCTGCCCAGAAAACCTGATGCAAGGTGCATGGCCAGACCTCTCGCCCAACCTTGAAGAGAATCGGGTGGTACGGATCTATGCCGATGAATCGATTGCCCAGGTCAATCGTTACGAGATCGACAAACCGGTGCAGCCCTACGACTGGGAGGCCGAGCTGGAGATGGCGTTGTTGGCGATGGAGGCCAAGCAGGAGTTACGCTCTCGCGGCATTGCGGTGTAAACAGCTCTGCATCTCACCTCCCCACGT
>JAYWDX010000274.1:0-4407 GCA_043779675.1 Tenderia sp. (SeqCode) | reverse complement strand
GCGGTCGGCTTCGAGCAGGAAGCGTACGTCATAGTGGTAGTGGTCCGGTTCATCCTTACGCGCCGGGATGAGATGTACGTCGACATCAAAGATCGCCTCAGAGAGCGGGCGCAACGTGGTCAGGCCAGACTCCTCCAGCCCTTCGCGCAACGCGACGTTGAGGGTGTTGGCATCGCCGTCGGAGTGGCCGCCCAATTGCAGCCAGCGGTCGAGCTTGCGGTGGTGGGTGAGCAGGGCGTGGCTGCGGTCGAGGTCGATGATCCAGGCGGAGCCGGTGATGTGGCCAGCCTTGAGTGTGCGTTCAAAGCAGGCTTCATTTTCGGCAACAAAACGGGCGATTTGCGTCAGCATTTCGGCTTCATTGGCATCATGTGGGGTGTATCGCGCAAGTTTTTGCGCCAGCAACTGACGGTGCATTTAGGGGCCTCCTGTGGCGAGGCCCGCAGTTTATCATGTCACCCTTGCGGCACCATGGTGTTGAGCCCTTTGATGATCTCGCTGGCCAGCAGGTCCGGAATAAACTTGGTGAGGGTCTTGTTGGCACCAGCGGCCTGGGCCAGCTCTGCGTTCACCTGGCCATCAAGAGAGGTGTGCAGCAGGATATAGATGCCACGATAGCGGCTATCGGCACGCAGTTCGCGGGTTAGCTGGTAGCCATCCATCTCCGGCATCTCAATATCGGAAATAACCACGGGGATACTGTCAGCTGCCTTGGTGCGGTCTTCGCTGCATTCGTGGATCATGTCGAGCGCCTCACGCCCATCTTTTGCCTGTAGGTAAGGGATGCCGAGGTCATCTAAAGTACGGGCGGTCTGGTGGCGGGCCACTAATGAGTCGTCGACCAGCAGCACGTTGCGGCTGGCCATAAATTGTTGGACCTCGGCGGAGATTGTCTGTTCGCTGGTGACGGCGAAGTCGGTGGGTGCTATCTGTCCCAGTACCTTCTCTACGTCGATGATCTGCACCAGGCTGTTGTCGTTGCTACGGATGATGCCGGTGATGTAGCTGTTGGCCAGCCCTCTGGGGGGTGGCAATACATCCTTCCAGTCGCTGACAATGATGCGGTCGACCCCTCCGATCATGAACCCCTGGGTAGTGCGGTTGAATCCGGCAATGATCACCTTGCGCTCAATATTGTCGCGGCTTACCCCTTTGCGGCCGATGGCCAGACTCAGGTCCATGACGGGTAGTGTCTGGCCACGCAGCTCAGCAATGCCCAGAATAGTGATATCGGATCTTGGCAGTTGTGTTAGTCGCGGCGGTGAGATTATCTCTTTGACCTTTAAGACGTTAATGCCAAATAGCTGCCGCCCATCAAGTCTGAAGAGTAGAATCTCAAGGCGATTGCTGGCAGTTGTCTGGTTGCGTGAACTCATGGCTTGGTTTCCTGGGCATATAGCCTGTTTTCGGTCGTGCGGCTCTTTTCTTGATGGAATCGGTCTTCTGACAGGTACAATAGCGGCCTCGGCTGAATCCAGACGCGGCCGTGTCATCTAAATCGAAAAGTGGAGTGAGTTTTACATGGTGATTTTTTCAACCAACTATGGCGATATCAAACTTGAGTTGTTGGCCGCTGATGCACCGATAACGGTCGAGAATTTTTTGCAGTATGTAGACGATGGTTTTTTTGATGGCGTCATCTTTCATCGTGTTATCCCTGGATTCATGATCCAGGGTGGCGGTTTTACCGAGACGATGGAACAGAAGCAGACCCGTGCGCCCATCAAAAATGAGGCTGATAACGGTCTGAAGAATCTGCGCGGCACCCTTTCCATGGCACGTACAGCGGTAGTGGATAGCGCCACGACCCAGTTCTTTATCAACGTTGCTGATAACGATTTCCTGGATCATGGTAGTCGTGATTTCGGCTATGCCGTTTTTGCCAAGGTGGCCGAGGGCATGGATGTGATTGATCGTATCGCCAAGGTCAAAACCGGCAATCAGGGTGGGCATCAGAATGTGCCCGTCGATGCCGTGGTGGTCCTTAGCGCCAAGCGTGTTGCCTGATTGATTGGTGTGACGGGTGCCACAAGATAGAAAAAATCCGCTGTCAGCAGGGGTCGTCGTGGTTCGTCGTAGCAACGACGAATGGCGCTACCTGCTGTTGTGCTCTTTCCAGTATTGGGATTTTCCCAAGGGCTTGGTAGAGGCAGGTGAGGCGCCGTTGGCGGCGGCACAGCGTGAAGTGACGGAAGAGAGTGCGCTCATCAATCTCCAGTTTCACTGGGGCATGGATTTTTGTGAAACCCCACCTTATGGCCAGTTCAGAAAGATTGCCCGTTACTATCTGGCTGAGTCCGTTGATGGTGATGTTGAGCTGCTGGTGAACCCCGAGCTGGGCAGGCCTGAGCATGATGAATTTTGCTGGGTTAGTCAGGTCGAGGCTGAGGCGCTGTTGGCGCCGCGGGTGCAGCCGATATTGCGCTGGGCTGCGGAGTTACTTCAGCGTTGAGCCGATAGCTACGGGGTTGCTGCGCGGCAGCCAGTTCATCTGTCTGAATCAGATAGATAGATCGCCAGTTTTATAGTTGTATCTGTATCGCGCAATCTGCGGCTTGATTGTAGCGTTATAAACAATCATAGGACAGAGGACATTAGTGGCGATGAGGTCCTGGTCTGGATTCGTGAAAATCTTGAGTGGCGCATACCGTTTATCTTTGTCACTCAGCGCGATAGTGGCGAGGATATCGCCTATGCGCTTGACCATGGTGCCGATGATTATGTCACCAAACCCATCAAATCCCTTGAACTCAAGGCGCGCATCCAGGCACTGATGCGCTGTCAGGGGGATTGGATAAGGCGCGGCGGCAGTTTGAATATGGCGTTTACCGTTTTGACCTCGACAGCCATCAGGTCTTTGTGAATAACGAAGCGGTAGGATTGACGCAGCGGGAGTTTGAATTGGCGCTCTTTTTCTTCCGCAACGTTGGCCGCCTGTTGTCACGCGCCCACCTGCTGGAGAGTGTTTGGGGCCATACCTCTGATATCAATACTCGCACCCTGGACACCCATGTTAGCCGCTTGCGCAAGAAGTTGCTATTTGATGGCGAGGGTGGCTGGCAGCTCAAATCGATCTACCACCATGGCTATCGGCTTGAGGAGCTCTCCTGATTTAATTGTCGGCATAAACGCTTGAGTGCATTGCGTTAGCAGTTGCACGGTTACAATAACGTTATGACACTACCTATCCATGAAGTCCTGCCGGCGTTACGGCAGGCGTTTGCATCATCCGCCAATGTGGTATTGCAGGCCCCGCCAGGTGCGGGCAAGACTACGGTTGTGCCGTTGGTGCTTTTGGCCGAGGCGTGGTTGCAGGGACGTAAGATTCTGCTGCTCGAGCCGCGTCGCCTGGCGGCACGGGCGGCGGCACGTTTTATGGCGCAGAGCCTTGGTGAAGCGGTGGGCCAGACCGTTGGTTACCGCGTGCGGTTAGAGAGTCGCATCGGCCCACGCACCCGTATTGAGGTGGTGACCGAGGGGGTGCTGTCGCGGATGTTGCAGCACGATCCAGCGCTTGAATCCTACGGCTTGGTGATCTTTGATGAGTTCCATGAACGCAGTTTGCAGGCCGATCTCGGTCTTGCCCTCTGTCTCGAAAGTCAGGCGGCGTTGCGTGATGACCTGAAACTATTGGTGATGTCGGCAACCCTCGATGGTGCAGCAGTGGCGCGGCTGTTGGGCGACGCTTCTATCGTTACCAGCCAAGGGCGCAGTTTTCCGGTGGCAGTGCATTACGCCAGTGGGGCGGGGCGGGGTCGTCAGTATGACCTTCAGAGTGAGCTGCTCGCCACCATTTTGCGCGCCTTGCAGGAGGAACCCGGCAGCCTGCTGGTATTCCTGCCCGGTGCGGGTGAGATCAGGCGCCTCGAACAGGCATTGTTGGCCCATCGTCTCGGTGAGCATGTGATCATCGCGCCGCTCTACGGCAACCTCAGCAGCGCCGAACAGGATCGCGCTATCGCCCCCGCGCCTGCCGGGCAGCGCAAGATTGTGCTGGCCACCAACATCGCCGAGACCAGCCTTACCATTGAAGGGATTCGCATCGTCATCGACAGTGGTTTGATGCGTGAGCCGCGTTTTGATCCCGGCAGTGGCATGACGCGGCTGCACACAATCACCATCTCACAAGCATCGGCGCAGCAGCGTGCCGGGCGTGCCGGGCGTATTGAAGCTGGCGTCTGTTACCGGCTCTGGTCTGAGGGGCAGCATCTCATTCCCTTCAATCTCCCTGAGATCGGCAGTGCTGATCTGGCACCGCTGGCGCTAGAGTTGGCGCAGTGGGGCGTCGTCGATGCCGCCAGCATGAGCTGGCTGACACCGCCACCGGCAGCGGCGCTGGCCCAGGCGCGTGAGTTGCTGCAACGGCTTGGTGCCCTCGACGAAAAGGGGGTGATTACTGAGCATGGC
>JAYWDX010000273.1:0-6394 GCA_043779675.1 Tenderia sp. (SeqCode) | reverse complement strand
ATGTCATATCGTGCACAGTTAGGACGTTCGAAACGCTGGGTTGTTAAGGTTGGTAGCTCGCTAGTCACCAATGATGGTCGTGGCTTGAACCATGAAATCATTGCTTCCTGGGTGGAGCAGATTGCGCTGCTGCGCCAATCTGGTGTGCAGGTGATACTAGTCTCTTCTGGTGCGGTGGCTGAGGGCATGAAACGCCTTGGCTGGAAGAGTCGTCCCCACGAGCTACATCAATTGCAGGCTGCCGCCGCTGTTGGACAGATGGGGCTAGTGCAGGCTTATGAATCTTGCTTCCAGCGTTTTGGTATACATACCGCTCAGGTGCTGCTGACCCACGATGATCTTTCTGATCGTCGCCGTTATCTCAATGCCCGCAGTACCCTGCGCACCTTGCTGGATTTGGGGGTGGTGCCGGTGATTAATGAAAACGATACCGTCGCCGTTGATGAGATACGCTTTGGTGATAACGACACCCTTGCGGCGCTAGTGGGCAATCTGGTGGAGGCTGAGCTGCTGGTGCTGCTGACTGACCAGATTGGCATGTATGAGAGTGACCCACGCCAGAATCCTAATGCTGTTTTTATCAGTGAGCGCCAGGCGGGCGATCCTGAGCTGGTGCGCATGGCTTCCGGTGGTGGGGTCGGTTCATTTGGCCGTGGTGGCATGGTCACCAAGGTGCGCGCCGCCGAACGCGCCGCCCGTTCCGGCACGGCAACGGTGATTGCGCCGGGGCGTGAGGCGGGCATTCTGCAAAAGATATCTACTGGCGAGACTGTTGGTACCCTGCTGACACCAGGCAAGCAGACGCTGGCAGCGCGTAAGCAGTGGCTGGCTGATCATCTTCAACTGCGTGGCCGGTTGATGCTCGACGATGGCGCGGTGCGCGTATTGCGTGAGGCAGGTAAAAGCCTTCTGGCGGTTGGCGTGACTGATGTGATTGGTGAGTTCGGGCGTGGTGAGGTGGTTGCCTGTGTGGCCGCTGATGGTACGGAGATCGCCCGCGGCCTGGTGAATTACAGTGCGGCAGAGAGTCGTAAGATCAAGGGGCAGGCCAGTGAGCGTATCGAGTCGTTGCTAGGGTATGTGGATGAGCCTGAGCTAATCCATCGTGACAATCTTGTATTGACCTGATTAGCACCCAAGCCAGTTGTTCAGGAGCTTGGGGGAATAAAAAAGCCGACTTAAAGTCGGCTTTTTTGCGTATCCGCTATGAAGCGGTGATCAGGCCATGGCCTTGATGTGCTGGTTCAGACGGCTCTTGTGACGGGCGGCCTTGTTCATGTGGATGATGCCTTTGCGGGCCATGTTGTCGATGACAGGCACGGCAGCTTTATAGGCTTCGGTGGCAATGTTCTTGTCGCCAGTCGCGATTGCCTTAACGGCATTCTTGATGTGGGTGCGCAGTTTTGAGCGCAGGCTCGCATTGTGTTGGCGATGGGCTTCCGATTGACGGACGCGTTTTTTAGCTTGTGCAGAGTTAGCCAAAGTAAAACTCCTCGAGAATTCTGTTTTCAATACTGCCTCGGAAAGTCGAGGCGTCAAAAGCGCGACAATATGATGGATTGGCACTCCTTTGTCAAATGATTTAGAGGTTACGGTTTGGTGTCAGTACGGGGTAGAATCCTGACGATTCCAGCCCGGCGCGGTCAGTAGTAATAAAAACAGGTGGTTATGAGTAAAAAGCTGGTGAAGTCGACAGCCATCGTTGGCGCTATGACATTGTTGTCGCGGCTGTTGGGGTTTGTCCGTGACATGGTGGTGGCGCGTCTATTTGGCGCTGGGGTAGGGGCGGACGCCTTTTTTGTTGCCTTTAAGATCCCCAATCTGCTGCGCCGTCTGTTTGCAGAGGGTTCATTTTCGCAGGCCTTTGTGCCGGTTCTTACCGAATACAAGACCCAGCGTGGTTATGACGAGGTTAAGCGGCTGACCGACGATGTGGCCGGTACGTTTGGGGTCATTCTGTTGCTGGTGACAGTGGTCGGGGTGGTGGCGGCGCCGATCCTGATCTTTCTTTTTGCCCCTGGCTTTGTTGATGAGGGGGGGAAGTACGACCTGGCTACATCAATGTTGCGGCTCACCTTTCCGTACATCTTTTTTATCTCCCTGACCGCTTTTGCCGGCAGCATCCTCAATACCTATGGTCGTTTTGGCGTGCCTGCTTTTACCCCGGTATTAATGAATCTCTGTCTGATCGGTTGTGCTCTCTGGCTGGCGCCCCATATGGAGGAGCCGGTGATGGCGCTGGCGTGGGGGGTGCTGCTCTCCGGCGTGGTGCAGCTGCTGTTTCAATTTCCATTTTTGCGGCAACTGCATCTGCTGCCACGGCCACGCTGGGGTAGCAAGGACGAAGGGGTGCGTAAGGTGATGCGGCTGATGCTGCCAGCGCTGTTTGGTTCGTCGGTGGTGCAGCTCAATTTGCTTATCAATACGGTGATTGCCTCGTTTCTGGTAACGGGCAGTGTCTCCTGGCTCTATTACTCCGACCGCATGGTGGAGTTTCCGCTGGGGTTGCTGGGGGTGGCGCTGGCGACGGTGATTCTGCCCAATCTGTCGCAGCAGCACGCCGCCGCATCGCCGCAAAATTTCTCTAGTACCCTGGACTGGGCGTTGCGTTGGGTGATGCTTGTGGGTACCCCGGCGACGGTGGGGCTTTTTATATTGGCCGGGCCGTTGTTGACTACGCTGTTTCAATATGAGGCCTTCACCACTCACGACGCGGAGATGGCGACACGCAGCCTGATGGCTTATGCCATTGGCTTGCAGGGGTTTATTTTGGTAAAGGTGCTGGTGCCAGGGTTTTTTGCCCGTCAGGATGTGCGCACGCCAGTGCGCATCGGCATCATTGCCGTGGTCGCCAACCTGGTGCTTAATCTGCTGTTGGTTTGGCCGCTGGCCCATGCCGGATTGGCACTGGCTACCTCGCTGTCGGCCTTTATCAATGCCGCGCTGCTCTATCGCATATTGCGGCGTGAGGGGGTTTATATACCCGAGCCGGGCTGGCCTCGGTTGCTGTGGCAGATTGTGGCGGCTAATGGCGTGATGGCGGCGCTGCTGTGGTGGGGTGTCAGTGATCTGGCGACGTGGTTTGCATGGAGCGGTGCTGAACGTGCTGAACAGTTGCTGCTGTGGGTGGGCGTAGGGGCGCTGGCCTATCTATTTACGCTGTTGTTGTTGGGGGTGAAGTTTCGCATCCTCTGGCAACAGACCAAAAAGTAGCTGCCGCTAGGCGAAATGGACGTGGCTGATTAGCCGATTATTCCGGCCATGATGTGCCAAGGTGTCATATAATGAGCCCCCTTTTGCTGGCGCCTTGAGAGCTACAAATCTGAGATGGAACTGATTCGCGGTTTTCACAGCCTGCAACCCCGGCATCGTGGTTGTGTCGCTACCATCGGCAATTTTGATGGTGTTCACCTTGGCCACCAGGCGGTGCTGGGGCAACTGGCAGAAGCGGCTGGGCGGTTCGGTTTGCCCACGGTGGTGATTACCTTCGAGCCGCAGCCACAGGAGTATTTTGGTGCGGCGGCGCAGGCACCACGTTTGAGCCGCTTGCGCGAGAAGTTGCAGGCGTTGCGGCGCTACGCGGTGGATCGGGTAGTCTGCCTGCCATTTAATGCGGCGCTGGCACAGCTTACGGCGCAGCAGTTTATTCAACGGCTGCTGGTGGATGGATTGGCGGTGCGTTATCTGGTGGTGGGCGACGATTTTCGTTTTGGTCGGGGGCGTGAAGGTGACTTTGCCATGCTCAAGGCGGCGGGTCAGCGCCACGGTTTTCAGGTGGTGAGCATGCACAGTTTTTGTGTTGACGGTGAGCGTGTCAGCAGCACCCGGGTGCGTGAGGCGCTGGGGCGTGGTGACATGGCGACGGCGGCGAAGCTGCTGGGGCGTGGTTATCGTATGAGTGGCCGGGTGGCGCGCGGTGAACAGCTGGGGCGTCAGCTCGGTTTTCCTACTGCTAACATCCACCTGCATCGCCAGGCTATACCGGTGCGTGGCGTCTTTGCGGTGGAGATGTTTGGCATTGAGGGTGAGCCGCTGGCGGGGGTTGCCAATGTCGGCGTGCGCCCCACTGTGGATGGCTCTCGTACCCTGCTGGAGGTACATCTGTTCGATTTTGATCAGCAGATCTATGGTCGTTATGTTGAGGTGGTGTTTCTGCACAAGCTGCGTGATGAGGTCCGTTTTGCCTCGCTCGACGCCCTAAAGCAGCAGATAGGATTGGATGCAGTGGCTGCGCGTGACTACTTCGCGCGGCGCTGAGAAATTAACGTTTACCTTAGAGTGAATCATGGCTGACTACAAACATACCCTGAACCTGCCCAACACTGGCTTTCCTATGAAGGCAAGTCTGCCCAATCGTGAGCCGGAGATGGTGAAGCAGTGGCAGGCGATGGGGCTCTACGGCAAGCTGCGCGCCACCGGCGCGGGCCGCAACAAATTTATCCTGCATGATGGTCCGCCCTACGCCAACGGCCAGATCCACATCGGCCACGCGGTGAACAAGGTGTTGAAGGACATCATCGTCAAATCAAAGACCATGAGTGGCTTTGATGCCCCGTATGTGCCGGGCTGGGATTGCCACGGCCTGCCTATCGAGTTGCAGGTGGAGAAAAAGATCGGCAAGGCTGGTCACAAGGTTGATGCCAAAACCTTCCGCAACGCCTGCCGTGACTATGCCGGTAAACAGGTCGATCTGCAGCGCGAAGATTTCAAACGCCTTGGGGTGATTGGCGATTGGGATAATCCCTACCTCACCATGGATTTTAAGTTCGAGGCCGATATCGTGCGTAGCCTGGGGCGCATCGTCAACAACGGCCATCTGCACAAGGGCAGCAAACCGGTGCACTGGTGTACCGATTGTGGCTCGGCGCTGGCTGAGGCTGAGGTTGAATACGAAGACAAGGTCTCGCCCGCCATCGACGTGCGCTTCACTGTGCTCGACGACGCTGCCTTCATGCAGCGCTGCCATCACGTTGAAGCACATGAAGGCAAGGGGCCAATCTCGGTGGTGATCTGGACCACCACGCCGTGGACACTGCCCGCCAACCAGGCGGTCTGCCTGAATCCTGAACTCGACTACGCCGTGGTGCAGTGTGAAGGTGAGCGTGGCGCCGAGCGGTTGGTGGTGGCCGAGGCGCTGCTCAAGGATGCCATGGGCCGTTACGGTTTCGACAACCATCGCGTGGTTGCCTACTGCAAGGGTAGTGAGCTGGAAGGGCTGGCGCTGGCCCATCCGTTTTATGAGCGCGAAGTGCCAATCATTCTCGGTGATCACGTCACCACCGATGCTGGTACTGGCGCCGTACACACCGCCCCCGGCCACGGTCAGGATGACTACGTGGTTGGTCGCCGTTACAACCTCAAGGTTGATAATCCCGTGGGTGGTGATGGTCGCTTTCTGCCCAATACCGAGTTTTTTGCCGGTGAACATGTCTTCAGTGCCAACGACCACGTGCTTGAGGTGTTGAAGGCCAAAGGCAAGCTGGTGCGCGTCGCCGCCTTGAAACATAGCTACCCACACTGCTGGCGCCACAAGACGCCGATCATCTTCCGCGCCACGCCACAGTGGTTTATCCGCATGGACGCGGTGTATTCCGGTGAGGTAGGGAACGAGCACCAGGGCATCAGCATGGAGCAGAAGGGGCTGCGTGAGCAGGCGATAAATGCCATCAAAAACTCAAAGTGGCTGCCCGACTGGGGTCTGGCCCGTATCGAAGGCATGGTGGAAAAACGCCCCGATTGGTGCATCTCGCGCCAACGTACTTGGGGGGTGCCAATGGCGCTGTTTGTTCATAAAGAGACGGGCAAGCTCCATCCGCGTACCAGTGAGTTGATCGAGCAGGTGGCGCAGCGCATCGAGCAGGGTGGTATTGACGCCTGGTTTGATCTCAGCCCCGCCGAGCTGCTGGGCGATGAGGCGGCGTACTACGACAAGGTCAGCGATACCCTTGATGTCTGGTTTGACTCGGGTGTCACTCACGCCGCCGTGCTCGAACGTCGTCCCGAACTTGGACTGCCTGCGGATCTCTATCTGGAAGGTTCGGACCAACATCGCGGCTGGTTTCAGTCATCACTGCTGACCGCTGTCGCCATGCGTGGTGTGGCCCCTTACAAGGCGGTGCTGACCCACGGCTTCACCGTTGATGCCAAGGGCGAAAAGATGTCCAAGTCCAAGGGCAACATCGTCGCGCCACAGACGGTGGCCAACTCACTGGGCGCGGACATTCTGCGGCTGTGGGTGGCGGCGACCGATTACCGCACTGAGATGAGTGTCTCGGATGAGATCCTCAAACGCACCGCCGACGCCTATCGCCGCATGCGTAATACCGCCCGTTTTCTGCTGGCCAATATTGACGGCTTTGATCCGGCGCAGCACATGGTCAAGCCGGAAGAAATG
>JAYWDX010000272.1:0-4377 GCA_043779675.1 Tenderia sp. (SeqCode) | reverse complement strand
CCCGCCCGCACCAGCTTTTTTTCCGCCTCATACTCAATACGATTGCCAGAGAATTGATTTTCGCCCTGCCGGAAACGGGCCTGACCATCCAGGATCACCAGCGCCTTGGGGGCAACATATTCAATCCGCAGCGCCTCACCCGAAACATCTTTGCCTGCCTCTGGCGACTTCTGATCAAACCGTGCCGGAGTCCCTTTGGCAACAATTGTCTCCACCTCCTGACGGTTGCGCGTTTGGATCACCAGGGTATCGGCTTTGAGTGTCGCCATCCCTTGCCGAAACAGGACATTGCCCTGATAGGTACTGATGCCCTTGGCATCGTCAATCTTGAGGCTGTCAGATTCGATATAGATCGGCTCATCCCGTGGCGATACCGCAACCGGTTCAGCAGCCATTGCTGCCAACGAGCAGAGGCCCAACAGCACCAAGCCTACTTTGGCGACACTGCTGCGCCGCTTGACCATACTCATATTACCGCTCCCGAACATACTCACCACGTACAGCGGCCAGCAACTCTATCTGCCCCGCCTTGAGATCAATCTTCAACCCTTGCGCCCGGGTGGTGCCGTGACGCTCGCGAATCTCCACCGGCTGATCGGACTCGGCGCGCTGCTCGTCTACGTAGACCCATAGATCACGGGTCTGCAACTCCAGCGTCACCTTATCTGCTCCATCAAAATGCTGCGCCTGCACGGTGCCCTCCAGCAATGCCAACGCGCCATCCCGATAGAGTCGCGCCCGCTCCGCCCGTAACGACCAACGCTCGGGGGCGGCGGGGGCGGTTGGCCCTGCCGGCAGATAGAGCAGCAGCTGTGGCTGTTCCAACTCGGCGCTGCCATCATCGGCGTAGTGCTGCATTGATACCGCCCGCAGACGATGCCGCGGTCGCCCCGCCTCATCCATCGCCGTCACTTCAAAATCGCTCATCGAGTAATCCACCACATGGACATCACCCTGCTGCCCCACCGCCGGCGAACTCTCCTGACGCTGAAACCACCAGCTCAGCAGCGCCAATGCCAGCACCACAAGCAGGCCAAGGTAACGTCTACTACTGCTGTTGACGGCCATAAAACCCGACGTCACTCCGCCATGTACTTGGCCAACTGCGCCGCCAAGGTGCCCTGGGACTCCATGATGAACTCACAGATATCACGAGCGGCACCACGTCCACCCGCGCTGGGGGTCTGCCAATGGGCATGTTTTTTCACAGCAAAATGGGCATCCTGCACCGCCACCGCCAGACCAACCTGGCGCATCACCGGCAGATCAACAATGTCATCGCCGACATAACCCACTTCATCGGCCTGTAACTGAAGTTCTTGCAGTAACCGCTCAAAGGCGACCCGTTTGTCGTGCTGCCCCTGATAGATATATTTGATGCCCAGGCCACTCATACGGTGCTCCACCACCGCCGAATTACGGCCAGTGATGATGGCAATCGGCACGCCAGTCTCTTGCAGCATCTTCATGCCGTGGCCGTCACGGGAGTTGAACTGTTTGTACTCGTTGCCATCCTTGTCCATGATCAGGCCACCGTCGGTGAGCACACCATCAACATCAAAGATCAGCAGTTTGATACGCGCCGCACGGGCGAGGATATCTTGCATAAGGACTCCGTTTCTCTTTTTTGTTTGCGCGCGCTAAACCACGCCGGCGCGCAGCAGGTCGTGCATGTTCAGCGCGCCCACCACTTTTTCATTCTCATCAACCACCAGCAGGGCGTTGATCTTGTGGGTCTCCATCAACCGCAGCGCCTCGGCGGCCAGGTCGCCCGGGCCCACCGTCTTGCCGCCACGGGTCATCAGCTCCGCGACTTTGGCGTGGTAGATATCGACGCCATGATCAACCGCGCGGCGCAGGTCACCATCGGTGAACACCCCCAGCAGCCGTTGTTGATCGTCCACCACCGCCACCACCCCCAACCCCTTACGCGACATCTCCATCAGCGCATCAATCAGTGAAACCTCGGCTGCCACCAGCGGCAGCGTGACACCACCATGCATGATGTCGCGGATCAGTAGCAACAGCCGTCGACCCAAACGACCGCCGGGGTGCGAGCGGGCAAAATCCTCAGCGGTGAAACCACGCTGTTCCAGCAACGCCACCGCCAGTGCATCACCCATCACTAGCGCCGCCGTGGTGCTTGAGGTGGGGGCCAGCCCCAGCGGACACGCCTCCTCCGCCACGCTAACGTCGACATGCACATCGGCGGCGCGCGCCAAGGTCGAGCCTGGATTACCGGTGAGTGTGATCAGCGGCACACCAATACGTTTGATCAGCGGCAGAATGGTAAGGATCTCGTCGGTCTCGCCGGAATTGGAGAAGGCCATCACCACATCCTTAGGCATGATCATGCCCAAATCGCCGTGGCTGGCCTCACCGGGGTGGACAAAAAATGCCGGGCTGCCGGTACTGGCGAGGGTGGCAGCGATCTTGCCGCCGATGTGGCCCGACTTGCCCATACCAATCACCACAATGCGCCCCTCGCAAGCCAGCAACAGTTCGCAGGCGTGAACAAAACCCTCATCAATGCGAGCGGCCAACGCCTGCACCGCACGCGCCTCGGTCTCAATGACCGCCAACCCCAGCCGCTTGAGCTTGTCACGTTCGGCGGGCGCCAATACTATCGTCTTCTGTTCAGAGCGCAATTAACCATTCACCTCGGGATAACCAGCTGCCGCCAGCTTGGCGGCAATGGCGGCACGATCAAGCGCTGTGCCGCTGACCACCACCTGCTTGCTGGCGATATCGACACTCACCGCCTCAACACCCGCCATCTGGCCGACGCTGTTCTGGATATTGGTCACGCAGCCGCCGCATTTGACGTTGACCACCCTAAACCGCTCCTCTACCGCCATGTTCTTCTCCTTACGCTATTGCCGTTATATAGAGCCACACCATATACCCGCCAAAGGCCGGGAGCAAAGCCCCCACCCGCCAGTCGGCCGATGCGGCGCTGGCAAACATCACCAAGATCAAACCGATCAGCCACGGAAAGTTGCGTGTCAGCACCGCCACGGTGCAGAGCACTATCTTGAGAAAATTCTCACAGGTAGTGCAGCAAGATGCCAACAAAGACCGCCGCACCTACCCATTGATTATTGAGGAAAGCCTTGAGGCAGTGCATACCATCACGGTTGCGGATCAGATACTGCTGATACCCCATCAGCAACAGCGCCAGCCCCAGCCCAGCATAATAATAACCCCCCAGTTCCAGTTGCAGCCCCACTGTCACCAGTACCACCAGTGTCATCAACTGAATGATGGCGATAATAACCCGGTCGGCCGGGCCAAACAGAATCGCCGTCGATTTCACACCAATTTTAAGATCATCAGGACGGTCAACCATCGCATACATCGTATCGTAGGCGGTGGCCCACAACACCGTAGCCATCAGCAGCAACCACGCCACCACCGGCACCGCGCCGGTCTGGGCGGCAAAGGCCATCGGCACCGCCCACCCAAAGGCCAAGCCAAGGTAGACCTGCGGCAGATAGGTATGACGTTTCATATAAGGATAGCTGGCCGCCAGCGCCGCCCCCACAAACGAGAGCAGAATGGTCAGCAGGTTCATGGTCAATACCAAAGCAAAGGCGGCCAGCGTCAACACCGCAAACAGCAGTAGCGCCTCCTTTGTTGTTACCCGTCCCGCCGTCAACGGCCGGTCACTGGTGCGGGTCACGTGGCGGTCGATATCACGGTCGGCGTAATCATTAATGACACAACCGGCAGAGCGCATCAGGATCACCCCCAGGACAAAGACGGTGGTCACCCAGTAGTCGGGATGCCCTTGTGCAGCGATCCACAACGCCCAGAGTGTCGGCCATAACAGCAGAAAGATACCCACGGGGCGATCAAGCCGCATCAACAGGATGTATTGCCGTAACCGTTGCATTGTTAAACCAAAACTCTCATTTAGACATCGTAAACGCCGCGCCCGCAAGCAACGGTGGTAGAAAAATCTCGTTCACCAGCAGCGGCCGGCCGCCGACCGTAAAGACCGAACGCCGCCCCCACAACCGTGGCGGAACCGTTGCATCACACCCCAGCGCCGCGCCGTAAAAGCCGTGTTGCGGGGTGATCGCCGCCACCTGCATCTCACCGCGATGCATAGTGCGATCACGAAACAGCTGCTCCCCCAGCGGCCGCCCACCGAGCCGCGCCAGACGGCGCTGACGGCCAATCAGGGTGTGGCGCGGCAGCACCGTGCGGGCGTAGACCACGGCCTGGCCATTACACCAGAGCCGCACCTGACGGATCAGCGCCACGGCCCGATCCTCCAACCCCAGCACCCGACGTTCACAACGCAACGGCCGACGCCACTTTTGCCCCAGCAGCTCGACCCGGAAGTCACCGCCACTCACCTGGCGCAGCCGC
>JAYWDX010000271.1:0-4989 GCA_043779675.1 Tenderia sp. (SeqCode) | reverse complement strand
GTTGTACGAAGACGTAGCGGACGCAGGACGGTCCGGGCAAAAGGAATCAGCTGTCGCGTAAGCGAGTCAATTTATGGCATGGACGCCATAAATTGCTCACGAGGTAGCGGATTAACACAAGCACCCCCCCGCCATATATAATGGCCGCCGTTTATAACCCCACGATTGAGGAAGAGCAGATGATTCTGGACAGAGTGACCCCCGGCAAAGATGTACCTAACGACATCAATGTCATTATCGAAATCCCGGCCCACAGCGATCCGGTGAAGTATGAAGTGGACAAAGATACCGGCGCGATGTTTGTGGATCGTTTCATGGCCACCGCCATGTTCTATCCTTGCAACTACGGCTATGTGCCGCACACCCTGTCCGAAGATGGCGATCCTGTTGACGTGCTGGTCGTCACCCCGCACGCCCTGATCAGCGGTGCTGTCATTCGCGTTCGTCCTGTTGGCGTACTGAAGATGTCTGACGACGGCGGCATTGATGCCAAGGTACTGGCCGTACCGGTCAACAAACTGACCGACCGTTATGCCCATATCAACGATATCAGCGACATGCCACCGTCACTGCTGAGCCAGATCAGCCACTTTTTTGAGCACTACAAGGATCTGGAGAAGGGCAAGTGGGTCAAGATTGAAGGCTGGGGTGACGTTGCCGACGCCAAGGCAGAAATCCTGGCCAGCATCAAACGTTTCAACGATGCCCCTGAGAAGCCAAACTTCTAAGCTGCGTCACAGCACCACACTAAAGGCCCACCCCAGCCAGACTCGGGTGGGCCTTTGTATTTATAGACGATGAGTCTGCATTCACAGCGCAGCCATTTGCACCGGATTGCAGCTGCCCCTATCATCGCCGACTCAACCACTTGGTAATAATGCAGATGAGCGCCCACCAGCACGATCACGACCACTCCAACCGCAACACCCTGTTATGGGCAGTGGCGATCACACTCGGTTTTGCCTTTGTTGAAGCGATCAGTGGCTGGCTCGCCAACTCACTGGCATTGATGAGCGATGCCGGTCACATGTTCACCGACGCCTCGGCGTTGGGGCTGGCAGCGTTTGCCGCCTGGCTGGCAAAACGGCCGCCATCACATCGCCACTCTTATGGCCTGGTACGTGCCGAGATCGTCGCCGCACTGATCAACAGCCTCTTCATGATCGTTGTTGTCGTTAGCATCATCATCGCCGCCATCGAACGGTTGCAGGAGCCACGTGCAGTCAGCGGCGGCACCGTTATGGTCATCGCCTTCATCGGCCTGCTGGTCAATCTTGCGGTTGCCTGGGTGCTGCATCGCGGCGAACAGACCCTCAACATCCGCGCCGCACTGCTGCATGTGATGGGCGACCTGCTCGGCTCGGTGGCCGCCCTCATCGCCGGTATCGTCATCTACTACAGCGGCTGGACCACCATCGACCCGCTGCTGTCGCTGCTCATCTGCGCCCTGATCCTGGCCTCCAGTCTGCGACTGTTGCGTGAGGTGCTGCATGTGATTATGGAGGGCGTGCCCTTCGAACTCGACCTACCTGAAGTCGGCCAGACCATGGCCGCGATCGAGGGGGTCGACTCGGTACACGATCTGCACATCTGGAACATCACCTCCGGCGCCATCGCCCTCTCCGCCCACGTAGTAATAAGAGACGCCAGTCAGTGGCAAACGCTGCTGGCGCAACTACAAGCAGTGCTGCACGACCGCTTCGAGATTCATCACACCACCCTCCAGCCAGAGTTCAGCGACCACATCCTGCAACGTGATCTGCCGCGCACAGCGCCTGACTCCTTGATACACTGAACCCCCATGAAAACAACCATTCACTTCAGCAAAATGCACGGCCTCGGCAATGACTTTGTGGTCATCGACGCCATTCGCCAGACCATCAACCTCAGCAATGAGCAGGTCCGTCAGATCGCCAATCGTCATTTCGGCATCGGCTGCGACCAGCTACTGCTGGTTGAACGGCCCACCACAGCGCAGGCCGATTTCCGTTACCGCATCTTCAACGCCGATGGCAGTGAAGTGGAACAGTGTGGCAACGGCGCCCGCTGCTTTGCCCGTTTTGTGCGCGATCAGAGGCTGACTGATAAAGATGAGATCACCGTCGAGACCGCCAAGGGCATCATCTACCCACGCATCGAGGCCAACGGCGCGATCACCGTCAACATGGGGCTGCCACGCTTCGAACCGGCCACCCTGCCGTTTCAGGTGCCACAACAGCAGTCACGTTACGAGCTGGATCTGCTGGACCAGACCATCACCATCGGTGCCGTCTCGATGGGGAACCCTCATGCCGTCTACCAAGTGGACGATACAGACAGCGCCGCCGTCGCCAGCCTCGGCCCGGCCATCACCCACCATCCGCGCTTTGCCAAAGGGGTCAACAGCGGCTTCATGCAGATTCTTAATCGCGGCCACATCCGCCTGCGGGTGCACGAACGTGGCAGCGGTGAAACCCTCGCCTGCGGCACCGGTGCCTGCGCCGCCGTGGTGGTAGGACGTATCTGGGGCGAATTGGATGAAACAGTGCGTGTCGATTTGCCCGGTGGCCAATTGCTGATACGCTGGCAGGGCGAGGGGCAGCCGGTAATGATGACCGGCCCAGCCACCCATGTATTTGAAGGAACAATTGAATTATGAGCAGTCCTCAAAACCCGTCAGATATTAACAAGGCAGAAGCCCCGGAGCAGGGAGCCACTGATGAGACGGTGGCAAAACACCTCCTCGCTCACCCTGGTTTTTTTGAACAACACCCCGCAGTGCTGGCCGAGATCAACCTCTGCCACGACCAAGGCGGCAATATCGTGTCGCTGATCGAACGTCAGATTAAGGCGCTGCGCGGCCAGCACCACAACAGCAAACAGCAGTTGGAGACACTGGTGCAGATCGCCCGTGACAATGACCGGCTCAACGAACGTATGCACCGCCTGACACTGGCGGTACTGGATGCTGTCACCCTCAACGATATCTACATCGCCCTCGACGAGACCCTGCGTGGCGACTTTCAGGCCGATGCCGTTACCATCAAGCTCTTCATCAACCCCGACGCCGCCGCGGTTAAACCTGACAACGAGTTGATGCAGACCATCTTTGTACCGATGAACGACCCGCGTCTCACCGAATTCAAAAACCTGCTTGGCAACGAAAAACCGAGCTGTGGCCGACTCAAGCCAGAACAGCTCAAATATATGTTTGGCGCCACTGCCGAGAGCATCAAATCCACCGCCGTCATCCCGCTGGGCGGCGAAAGCTGTAGCAGCATCGAGTGCCCCTTCCTCGGTCTGCTCGCCATCGGCAGCCGTGATGCCAACCGTTTCCAAGCCTCCATGGGCACCCTGTTTCTGAGCAACCTCGGCGACATCATCAGCCGTTCGATCAAGAGCCATCTACCGCTCAGGCCCAATGCCTGACACCCGCAACACCACGCCGACGGCCCCAGCCACACAGGTTATCGGCGATTTTCTCGACTATCTGCGCCATCAGCGCCGCGTCTCGCCCCACACCCTTAGCAGCTACCAGCGCGATCTCGGCAAGCTCCAGGAGTACTGCAACACAGCACAGCTAAGTGAGTGGGATGACTTACGTGACCACCACATTCGCGCCTTCATTGCCCGGCTGCGCCGCAACAACCTCAGCCCGCGCAGCATCCAACGCACCCTCTCCGCAGTACGCTCCTTTTACAACTACCTACAACGCCAAGGGCTGGCCAAGATCAATCCCGCCAATGGTGTCAGCGCACCCAAACAGCCGCGACCACTGCCGGCGCTGCTCGATGTCGACCAGACCGCACAGCTATTAAATATAAAGAGTGATAAACCACTCGATCTGCGCGACCGGGCGATGATGGAGCTGATCTACTCCTCCGGCCTGCGTCTGAGTGAATTGGTCAACCTCGACCTCAATAACATCGACCTGAGCGATCAAACCGTGCGGGTGATAGGCAAAGGCAACAAGGAGCGCATGTTGCCCGTTGGCCGTTACGCCATTACGGCGCTGCAAGCGTGGCTGGCGGTTCGCAGTGGCATGGCGGCAGTCGGTGAAAACGCCATCTTCATCAACAACCGTGGCCGTCGCATCAGCCAACGTATGGTGCAGCTACGCATGAAAGAGTGGGCCATCAAACAGGGCGTCAACAGCCAGCTCCACCCACACATGCTGCGTCACTCCTTTGCCAGCCACCTGCTCGAATCCTCCGGCGACCTGCGCGCCGTGCAGGAGCTACTCGGCCATGCCGACATCAGCACCACCCAGATCTATACCCACGTCGACTTTCAACACCTGGCGGCGGTCTATGACAAGGCCCATCCGCGCGCCAGAAAGAAAAAGGAAGATTAGCGCCGTCGCCCGCTCTTACCCTTATTGCCTCGCGTCTCCTCCTCATCATCAACGTCATGCAGCTTTAAGTGGCTGGCATCGGCAACGCCTTTGGTGAGATTAATCTTCACCTGCAGGTTGTTGCGGGAATCGGCATTGACGAGCGCCTCTTTCTCAGTGATGCGACCCTGCTGGTAGTAACGAAACAGACACTGATCGAAGGTACACATGCCCACCATCTCACTGCGCTCCATCACCTCCTTGATCCCCTCAACCTCCCCTTTGGCAATCAGGTCAGAGATATAAAGTGTATTGAGCAACACCTCCACCACCGGCAGCCGTTTGCCATCCACCCCCATCACCAGCCGCTGGCAGATGATCGCCTTAAGATTGCTAGAGAGGTCAATCAGCAGCTGCCGCCGTGCCGCGCTCTCAAAAAAATTCACCACCCGATCAAGGGTCTGGTTCGAGTTATTGGCGTGTACGGTAGAGAGGCAGAGATGGCCAGTCTCGGCAAAAACAATGGCGTGGCGCATCGTCTCAACATCGCGGATCTCACCGATCAGGATCAGATCGGGTGCCTCACGCATCGCATTTTTCAGGGCGTTGCTGTAACTGAGCGTATCCAGCCCAACCTCGCGCTGATCAACAATCGAACGTTTATGTTCGTGGCTAAA
>JAYWDX010000270.1:0-4854 GCA_043779675.1 Tenderia sp. (SeqCode) | reverse complement strand
AAACAACTTAAGCGGCACAGCACCGATGAACGTGTGCGCAGCTTTCTAAATCGCGGCGAGAGCTGAGATGGCGCGCCGTGCCAATACCACCCTCATCGGCCTCTTCATCGTTGGCGCCATCATGCTCGGCGTCGGCGCCGCGCTGCTCTTTGGCAGCGGCCTACTGCGCGACAAGTCGCGCGTTGTCATGTTCTTCAACGGCTCGGTCAAAGGGCTGAGCGTTGGCGCGCCGGTCAATTTTCGTGGTGTCAAGATCGGCACCGTCACCGACATCCGCCTGAGGCTTGATCCAGGCACCCAGCGGGTGCAGATCCCAGTCTATGTCGAACTCGAACCCAACCGCATCTCATTCATGAGCGGTGAAGAGATGGACACCCTCAAGACGGATAGGTTAAGAGATATGATCAACAACGGCCTGCGCGCCCAGCTCGAAATGCAGAGCCTGCTCACTGGGCAGTTCGCCATCCAGCTCGACATGCACCCGGACAAACCGGCCATGCTGGTCGGCGTCAATGAAAGCATCATTGAGATCCCCACCATTCCGACGCCAATCCAGGAGTTCGCCCGTAAGCTCGAAGAGTTCCCCATTGACAAACTACTGGAAAACCTGGCCAATGCCGCCGCCGGTGTCGACAAGCTTTTCAATGGCCCTGAGCTACCGCAGGCGATCAGACAATTCGACCAGACCATGCAGGACTACTCAGCATTATCAGACAAATACACCACCCTGGCGCAACGGCTCGACCGGCGTAGCGAACAGATCTCCACCGATCTCAACATCACACTCAGTGAGGTGCGCACTACCCTGCAAGCAACACAGGGGCTGGTCGGCTCTGGCACAGTGCTAATGGGCAACTCCAATGACCTGATAAAACAGCTACGTCTCAACGCCGATCAGATCACCGCCAATACCACCGCGATGCTCAGCGCCATCAAGACCAGTAGCGACTCCGCCAACCAGCTGCTGGCCGACGATTCACCGTTCCAGCACCAGCTCAATAAAACCCTGCAAGAGGTCGAAAGCAGCGCCCGCGCCCTGCGCATCCTCGCCAATACCCTGGAAGAGAATCCCGAGGCCCTGCTCAAGGGCAAACCGGAAGATGGAGACAACTGATGCCGATCACCAACACCTGGCCGCTGATGCTGGCACTGCTACTGGCCATGAGCGGCTGCGGCACCAGCCAGCCCTCCAAATTCTATCTGCTCAATGCCAGCAACAACGCGCCACTAAGTAGTGGTGACAACCTCGCGCTCGGCCTTGGTCCGATTGAGTTCCCGGCCTATCTCGACCGCAGCAAGATAATGGTCCGTAGCGGCAGCAACAGCTTCAAGGCTGCCGAATACCACCGCTGGGCCGAACCGCTCCAAACCAACTTCACCCAAATACTCTCGCAGGAGCTGCGTAGCGCCCTGCCCGGCGCCGATATCACTATCTACCCCTGGCGCGGTAGCAACGAGATCAAGATTCAGGTACGACTCGAGGTACTCAGCTTCGACAGTGATGACAACAACCAAGCCCGCCTCGTCGCCCGCTGGCAGCTAATCGGCACCGACAAAAAATCATTCGGCCCACCACAACAACGCCAATACATCAAAGCCGCTCGCAGTGGCGAATACAAAGCACGTGTCGCGGCGATGAGTGAGTGCGTAACGGCATTAGGGGTGGAACTGGCGCAAGAGATTGCCAGGGTAAGCGCACCGTAAATAATCCGTCAGCTATCACGGCTGTGGTCGCCGCAGGTCATTCACATACCCCAACAGCACCCCCTCACGCCGCACTTCGATAGTGGCGGGTAGTTTGGGTGGTGGACAGGCATTGCCATTGATACCAACTTCAAAATCAGCCTCGCCCGGCTCGCCGAGCCAGCGCGTTGTCCACTCTTTTTCATGGTAGTAGAGCGCCGCTTCCGGTGCGCCGCAGAGTCGGATGCGCCAGGGTTTGTGTAGCGCCACCTCACCTTCCTTGTCGCGCAGCCGCTGCTTGAGTGCGGCATAGAGCTCGCGCTGTGAGGTGCTCCAGTAATCAAGTTCAAAGAGTCCTTGCGCCCCTTTGATGCCACCCACAAAGTGGTTGTAGTAGACATATTCATAAGGGTGCAGCCGTACCAGAGTAGCAACGTGAAAACTGAGATAGATAACCACCGCACCGATAGCGGTGAGACGCAGCACAACGCCGCGACGTTGCAGCTCCGCCCATAACAAAGAGGCGCTGCCACCCGCCAGCACCGCCATGGGGGGCAGCAGAAAGAGGAAGTGACGCATCTCATTGTAGAGACCAGGGCGAGTTACAAGCGCATAACCGAGAGGCAAGAACAGGGAGATGAGGGTAACAGCCCACGGCAACCAGCGTGTATCGTTATGGCGTTCGAGCCACCGTATCTGCATCACGGCACGTGCCATAAACGACAGCAACCCAGCCAGCAACAGCAGCTGGAGCAGCGGCACTTTAATGGCAATCATCAGCGGCAGGTAGTCGGTGGGCAATGCATCGGAATTGATCCAGCGTCCCTCCACCAACGCCGGGATTATCACCGGAAAATGAGAAAACGTGGTGAGCGCCTGATACGGGTGTTGCAGCGGCGCACTGAGCGCCCACGGCCAGGCGAGCAACATCACACCATAGGCAACAACACCGGCAGCAATTAATTTTGGCAACAGCGCCAAGCTATCGTGCAGCAACTGTTTACGTGCTGACGAGCCGATGAGTGTGACAAAAAACCAGAGCAGTAACGTGGCGCCAAGATAACCAAAGATCAGCACACCACCAATGCGCATACCCATCGCCATGCCGCTGCAAACCCCAAAAAACAGCACCTCGCGCCACGCCGGTTTGGGCAGGTTAATCACCCAGCGCGCCAGCGCGTAGCTGGCCCAGATCATCGTTGTTGCAAAGGGGATATCCTTCGGGTTGATAAACATGTGGCCATACCAGCCAGGCATGCTAATCAACAACAGCGCGGCAAAAAACCCAGCCCGTGGCCCCGCCATAAATCGCGCCAGTCGCCATGTGCCGACCACGCCAAGCAGGCCGGTGATGGCGATGAGCAGATGACGGCTGTCGGCCAGATCAAACGGCAGCCACTGCACCAGCAGCGCCACTGGCGCATCAAACAGAGCGCCGTAAAAATAGAGGTTGATATAATCAAAAGCAGAGCTGTCGGCCCCACCACTGGCGTAGTAGCGCAGCAACCGCGCTCCATATTCGATGTGAAATGGCTCGTCCCAGCTAAGGCCGTAATCACGGAAGGTGATGGCGATCAACGCTGCAACAAGCAGCAAGAGTGCGAGGCTAAGACGGTCCCAGATCTGAGTCATGGTGTGTAATGAGTCGTGAGGAGATTGGCGTGGCTGAGTAGCCGGAGCGCCATCTTACGCCGGCGCCATGTTCATGGATAGTGGCTCGCGACTGGGTTTCAACACAACACATCAGCTGACTGGAGCCATCTGATGGTAGTGTGTTTGTAGTGAGTGAGCTCATTGCCAGTACGGTTCGCAACAGCATAAATATCTTATTGAGATCACTGCCACCCTCATCAAGCAGCTCATCATCCTCTGGAGCAGCCGAGATATTTTTCAGTACCCGTGGCTGCCGTGCAATCCGGATCAGCTCTCTGGCAATCTCGGCGGATGGCAGCACAAAATCGACACAACCCACAGCGATGGCGCTGTGGGGCATGCTGTTGTACTTGGCCGACTTATCATCCTGTGCAAAGGAATACCGCCTGCCTCCTTCAAAAAATTCACTACACGCCTCCAATCCGCCAGCAGAGGCGCCAATACCCACAATTGGAAAACCGGAAGATTCACTCTCCCTATCCGCAACGTCTGTGTTGGACTTGGTCCCCCTTTTCGGAGTGAAACCAGCGGCACTGCCGGACGGATTACTGGATAACCGTTTGGAGATGAACGATGGCCCTGCTAATTCAGAAACGTTGCAAGCGTAGCCCCCAATAAGATCTATACAACAGTCCGCAATCTCAGTTAGCCCCTCCTGAGTACCCTCAGGCATACCCCTTCGGTTTAAGGCAATTACGCCAAAGCTGCCGTATTAACCTGCAATCGCGACCTGTTCATGACCTGTTGCCAGGCATAACGCACTTCGCTGCCAGCCTTCAGCATCATTAAACCGAGTCCCTCATTGGCGTTATGGACCACAGTCACCGGCACGCGATATTTGCGACTGATGTGAAATCGACGACTCATCTCGACTTCGAACTCCAGATCCAGCAGCGTGTGTGGCCGATAGAGCAGTGGCCCAGCATCAACAAACACCCCATCAACGCCCACATCACGGGCCTGACACCAAGCCACTGGCTTACCGTATTGATACAATTGCACAGCAACGGCGACCGGAAAACGACTACTCCAACGATGCTCCACGAAACTCCCCCTTCCTTGTTGATTGTGACTCCATGACATTGTCTGTCGACAGACAACACCTACTCACCAAACGCCTTGCGATATGATGCGCCGCGCTCGCACATCAGTTTATGAACATAGCGAAGACTGGCCGCATCACACTGATGGAAACAGACACCAAAGCCATCATCAGCCAGCCGGGCAATCTGCACCAGCATACAGCAGTGCTTGTTTATACCACCAAAACCCAACCAGAACTCCAGGCTGACAACCGCTCCTATCAGGCCGAAGCTGGGGCTGCACTGGATAAACATGCCACCCAGGCTTACTTAATGCCGGTCAGTTAAACGTGTAGGTGCGAATTCATTCACACTAATGCGCCCTCCATAGAGAGTTGTTCGAATACCCCCTGGGGCACAAGTAAATTCGAACCTACAAAGCAGTTTTAACGCTTAACTGACCGGCATTACCACCCAGGCTGATATTTTTCGCGAT
>JAYWDX010000269.1:0-1564 GCA_043779675.1 Tenderia sp. (SeqCode) | reverse complement strand
CCTGTACCAGAACCTGCTCCGCACCCAAACGGTTACGCCAGAGAAAGCGGCCATTAGCGATGTTGTGGGCATAACGCTGTGCCAGCTCTGAAAAACCGTTATTCGAGACATAACCATCGACGGTATTTTTTAGTTGCTGCTGATAATCCGCATTGTTGCAGGCTGATGGCACACCTGCGCCACCTAAAATCTTGAGGGTAAAACGAACACGTAGGGTATCTTCACTGCCAGGCAGTGTGGCGACATCGACAGTTTGTAGATTTGGATTTTCAATGGAGGCATCGAGTTTTGCCGGATCTTGATCTTTGGTTTTAAGGCGGTTCGATATCGTACCGCGCACCGACTTTTCCCTAACAATTACGGCGGGCCATTGATGACCAGCGCCCTGATCACTCCATTTTCCCGCGCTAAAGATTGCGTCTGACGGGTCCAGTTTACGTTCGAATGCCAATACAGAAGCGGTTTTAAGGTCGGCCATTTTCACATCTCCTTATGAATTAATCGTGTTGGTTTCAGTTACAAAGTCGGCATAGCGGTTGATGCACTGGTAAATACCCTTTTCTACATCCGCCTCTTGTTGCCATAACAGCTGTTTGAGTGTTGTTATACGATGGGGGCTTACCCACTCGCCTAACGAGTAAAGATTCTCTACAAAAGAGAACGGGGTTTCGTTGTCTCGGGCATTACTCACCACCCCCGGCTGATAGAGCGGTGATATGGCGGCATATCCCACCGGCAACGGCACTAACCAGCCTGCATGTTTGCGAATACCCCACTCTTTGACTTCTGGTTTATCCGGGCTGGGGAGATCGGGTTCAAAGTTAAGACTCGACAGATCTAATAGCGCATCCAGTGCATTTGCCTGACTCTCTTTTTCTCTCATCTGTTGAAGATGTGCTGCCAATCGATCTTGCCGCTGAACTAATGCAAACCCCGGCAACAGGCGTCGCCGCAATTTCCGGAATGCTTTATCCTGTTCGATTTGGCTCTGCGCCAATGGGATAAACTCCGGTTGATAACGCTTGCCTTGGCGTTGCGGCAAAATAGTGCCACCAGCCAAACGCATACTGTGGGCAACCTCCATCACATCCTCGGCAAAATATTTTTGAGTATCAAGATCGAGTGAATCGTGCACCGTAAACAACACACTCACCTCCAAATGTGCACGCCCCTCCTCAACAATGGCTGAGCTAGTACCATCCTTGCCTAATGGATTCCTTGTCAGGTTAAAGACCTGCGTATATTTACCTGCCGGACGTGTGACCTGCGGCTCGAATTTATGGCAGATAATGCCAACACCGCCAAACCCCTTATCAAGCAGCCCTGAAAAACGCCGCTCCAGCGCGTGAACAAAGCCTGCAAAGGCCGTTGGTGATGGAAATCCCCACGTCAGCGGCCCCGAAATGGCATTGGCGTTTTGTACCTGGAGTCGCGGCAACAAAATCATTGATGCTGGTTTATTCATATTGGCCTATCTCCATGCGCAACAGTCGCAACTCTTTGTCGAGGTCACCTCGCCATTGCTGGGCACTATTATCATCAAACGGCAGCGGCTTTTTAGGAT
>JAYWDX010000268.1:0-1506 GCA_043779675.1 Tenderia sp. (SeqCode) | reverse complement strand
TGCCAAAGTTCTCTCAGGCGATGATGGATCTCTCTTTTGATATGGAACATTACGACGGTTTTTGGGGCGACGATGGTGATTGGGTGAAGGACCCACTCGGTTCCGATCTTAACCAGTATCGCCTCAATGCTGGTTTTGGTATGCGGCTGGCGCCACGCTGGCAGGCATCGGCCACGTTGCCCTATGTCTGGAATCAGAACGACTATGCCGGCCTGACACGCAATACCAATGGCATCGGTGATGCGGCGCTGACACTCTGGTATGAGGCCTTTGATAACGTGATGTGTGTCTGGCGCGTCAAGAGTTGGCAGGATCTAAAACCCGCCGTCTACTGGGGTGCGACGCTGACCGTGCCCAGCGGCATCTCGCCCTACGATCAGGTGCAGGACAACTTTGATATTACCGGGCGTGGCTTCTATCGCCTTGATGGGCTGCTGGTGCTCGACAAGACCATCTACCCCTGGACCACTACGCTGACGTTGATCTATGGCAGTTATCTCGGGCGCGATGTTAACCGCGAATATGGCAGTTACGTTGAGCCTTACGAACGCCGTCTCGGCAACCGTGCCAGCGGTTCGTTTGCCGTGGGCTACACCGCCTTTACCGAGGCGATGAACTCCGTCACCACCACCGTCGCCTACAGTGATCTGTGGGAGGACAAAGGGCGTATCGATGGCGTCATCGATCCCACCTCCGGGATGCGCAAACGCGCCGTTGCCGCGACGCTGGCGTGGGCCAGCCCTGAGCGTGATTGGGTAACCCGTATGAGCTTGAGCCACGCACTGCGCGGCGATGGCTGGGGACGTAACTTTCCCACCACCAATATCATCACTGTGGGGGTGAGCCATGTCTTTCGTTAAATTTTTTATGGCGCTGCTGTTGGTCATGAGTCTGAGCGGCTGCCTCAACTCCATAGAGGATGACCTGCTGCCGTCAGGTGATGATCAGCGCGTGACAGTGATCCCTGGCAGCAGCGGTGACCAGCCGGGCCAGAGCGCGCCCGATTTCACCTTGACGGATAGTGTTGGTGCTGCATTCCAACTCGCCGATCACCTCAGCGGCGGCACCCAGCCAGCAGATGTTGTGGTGCTCTACTTCACCATGTGGTGTCCCGTGTGTCTCAGCCACACCGATCATCTCTACAACGAGATCGTGCCGCAGTTTGCCGGGCGCGGCACGGTGGTTTATGGCCTGGTCGATTATGTTTCTGGAACGGTGAGCAATGCCCGCGTCATGGAAGAGAGCAACGGTTATGCCGGTTCTGCCTTTACCGTACTGGTTGATGCGCAGCTTGATGTGTTTAACAAATACCACGGCGCCATGGGCAAGGTGGTGGTGATTGCAGCGGATGGCACCGTTATTCTCAACGAGGATTACCGCAATGGCACAAAGTTGGTTGCGACACTGGAGGGGTTGCTGCCATGAGATTGCTCTATCTTGCGCTGCTCTTTGCCGTTGCAGCATCAGCCCAGGCGCTGGCGCAGGAGAGTCTGGCCACAGACGCCG
>JAYWDX010000267.1:0-2305 GCA_043779675.1 Tenderia sp. (SeqCode) | reverse complement strand
GATGTATCACATCGTGGCGGAAAACCAGGTTTTGTGCGGATAGATAAAGACAATAATTTGTTAGTGCCCGATTTTAGCGGTAACCATTTTTTTAATACGCTGGGGAATCTGTTACTGAATCCACGTGCAGGTTTACTGTTTATCGATTTTGAAACAGGTGACCTGCTCTACCTGGCAACGGAGACAGAGATTGTCTCTGCCGGGCCCACAGTAGAATCGTTTGCCGGGGCAGAGCGGATTATACGGTTCAAGATAAATCAGGTTAGGCATGTGATCGCAGCCGTGCCGTTACGTTGGCAAGGTGCTGTGCAGTGAGATAGGATGTGCCGACGAAGGAGGCGCATCAGTCGAGTAACGCGAAGAGCCTGCCCCGCGAAGCGCTTTGGGTAGAGCCTGCCCCGCGAAGCGCTTTGGGTGCGATGCGCATCGTGCCTCAGCACATCCTATGGGCTGAACATGTCCACTGATAACAATGAGTCTATAACTCTTCCTGTGGCCATTGATCAGTCTCTATCAATTCGCGAGCTTGCGACAGTGCTTATCAAACACTACGGCCTTCATGAAGGAAGTTTCGATCTACTGGTGGAATTTCAAATTGGTGTAGGAGCAGTTGGTCCTGATCCCGCTGCCCCTACACCAGGGGTGATGATTGGTGTTTCCAAAATTGGCTTGATGCCTTCAAAAAACAAGGGGCCCACAGCCGTTGATGCTGCAATCGTTAACCCCTCAAAGAAGTCTCGTAAAAAGACCGTAATCTAAATTTATCTAGCCAGATTGAACACCTTCACAACTTAGCAGCAGCCGGAGCCAGCACAATCCCCGCCCGGCTTTATTGCCTCAATCGAGGCGGAGACCACATAGTCGGTCACGTTATGCCCCGGTGCCCAATCACGAATGAACTCTTTTGATTCATCCTTCGGTTCGATGCGCACGCTGCTGAATCCGGCGGCCTTGATCATTATCTCCAGCTCACTAATCAATGAGGCGTTGCCCATGCAGCCAGCGATCAAAGCCGGATCGTTGCGCATCGCTTCGGGCAATTCAGCAGTGGCGACGACGTCGGAGATGGCGAGTCGTCCGCCTTTTTTCAATGCGCGGAACGCCTCTTTGAATACCTGTGGTTTGTTGGGCGAGAGGTTAATCACACAGTTGGAGATGATGACGTCGACGGTCTCATCGGCGACGGGTAGGTTTTCGATCTCGCCAAGGCGAAATTCGACGTTGCTGTAGTTGCCCTTCACGGCGTTGTTGCGCGCCTTGCTGACCATGTCCGGGGTCATGTCGATGCCGATGACGCGGCCGCTGGCGCCGACTTCGTGGGCGGCGAGGAAGCAGTCAAAACCGCCACCGGCACCGAGATCGACCACTACTTCGCCGGGGCGCAGTGAGGCGATGGCGCGTGGGTTGCCGCAGCCCAACCCCATGTCGGCACCACTTGGCGCCTTGGCCAGATCGTCATGGCTGTAACCGAGGCGGGTGGAGATCAGGGTATTGATAGCGCTGTCGTCGGAAACACCGCAACAGCTGCTTTCAATGCCCGTACTCTCGTTATTGTTGCTGGCGTTGGCCACTTTGGCGTAGGCACCACGCACCTCCTGGCGATGGTCGTCGTGTTTGGTATGGTCAGTGTTATCTGTTTTGGGTGGGCAGCAGCTGCTCATGGTTGTTATTCCTTAGTTACGGTCAGATTTAAAAAAGGTGCTCAACTCAGCCAAGATACCCGGCTCCAGCCAGCACTCCACAAACTTGCCACGCCGCTCCATCTGGATCAGCCCGGCACGGTGCAACTCCTTCAAATGGTGGGAGAGGGTAGAGGGGGCAATCTCCAGCCCATCGCCCAACTCACCCACACAAAAACGCGCAGCCTCATCCAGGCCACAGTGGGTTCCCGGTGCACAGCAGGTCATCAGGCGATGAAACAGCGCCAGACGGTGCGGATTGCTCAACGCCTTAAACATGGCAGAGAGATCGTTGGTTTGATAATTCGACATACTTCGAATTATTAGTGAAATGCTCCCCATCGGTCAACTCCTTTTTTCGGTCAGTGGGCAGTGCGGCTTGTCTGTGATGGGTTTATGCGGCGGATCATGACAAGGATTGTGTTCTCATCCTGCTGTTCATCAAATACGTCTCCGACAAATACGCCGGTGATGCCAACGCCCTGATCGACGTGCCTGATGGCGGTGGCTTTGCCGACATGGTGGCGGCCAAGGGCGACAAGGAGATTGGCGACAGGATCAACAAGATCATCGGCCGCCTGGCCGACGCCAACGACAGCCTCAAGGGCGCGATCAACGTCGCCGAC
>JAYWDX010000266.1:0-3273 GCA_043779675.1 Tenderia sp. (SeqCode) | reverse complement strand
CGCGATGTGTGATTGATCAATAAATAACTGTACCATTCCTGTTCTCCATAATGCGGTGTATTGCCGCTCCTCATCAAATTACTAATCCTGCTGTTTTTTCATTGTCATCTTAAATTCCGGCTGCTGTTCAGTAGCTAAAAGTGAACTCTCTAACCACCAGTAAACTTGTTTGAGTGGTGCCCGTTAGTCCGTGAGCAGAAAAGTTTTAAGCGTGCTTAAAGAAAAATCCAGTGCAGTCGTTATCCCTAGTGATGAAGGTCTCCATAAAAATTATATATGGATGTTAAACAGGTCTTGTGACGATGAGAGGGTTTATATGAATATTAAGGTGTGTCTAAGTGCTTTGGGTGTGGCTGCATTGCTGTTTTCTACGCTGGTGAATGCCGCTGACTTACGTTTTGCAGTCAATGCGCCGCGTGGACCTTTAGAGGCGAAGAAGTGGGAGGCACTGACTGGGTATATTGGCAGTGCGGTAGGCAAATCGATTGAGTTGGTGCCGTTGCCACCAGAAAAGATAGATGATGCCGTTGATAGTGGTGATGTGGATTTCGCCTTGGTTAATCCGGTATCTGCTGTGGTTATGATGAAAAAGTCCGGTGCTAAGGCGTTAGCCACCATGAGTGCCAAAGGAACCCCGAAGTTTGCCGGCGTGATCATTTCCAAGAAAGACAGTGGCATCAGTAAAGCAGCCGATCTCAAAGGCAAAAAAGTGTTGGCCTTCCAGTTTGGCGTCTCCGCGGGTGGATGGGTATTTCCGACTTATCATGTACTGCAGGCTGGGGTTAACTCGTCTGAATTCAGCTCTTTTACTGAATCCAAAAAGCAGGATGATATCCCTCTGGCGGTGAAGGCGGGCGTAGTAGATGTCGGTTTTGTGCGCTCGGGGCTGCTGGAATCGATGCAGAAGGAAGGCAAGCTTTCTATTAGTGACTTTACGATTGTTGATGAGAAGAAAGGCGAGTTGCCGTTTGTGCACAGCACCGCGCTATATCCAGAATGGTTTATGGTCACTGCCAAAAAGACCCCTGATGATCTGGCGGCAAAAATCAAGGTAGCGATTATGGCTCTTAAAGCAGGTGATGAGGCAGCAAAGAGCGCGGCCTTTGATGGTTTTGTGGAGCCTATCAGCCTGACTGGTTTGGAGACGGCGCTTAAGGCGCTTAAGGTTGCGCCGTTCTCGAACTAGGCATAAGGGCGCCTCTAATAATTACTTTTTATGTGGCAAATTCCACTGTAACCAATTGATTTTCATGAACGACGATTGGCGAATGTTGAATTAATAGAGGTGCCCATGAATGAACGGTGTAAGACGAAGCAGTTTTGGCTTGTTATTACAGTGCGGGTGTAAGTTATGAGTGCCAGCGATAAAAAATCTAATAGCTTAAGTATGGGCCTGGATGTGGCAGGTAAATTTACTGCCTTTATCTGTCTTGGATTGGCGGTGCTTTTTACTTTAGGTGCGCTGATCATACTCTGGCAGCAGCGTGTGGCCATGGAGGGGATGTTAAACGACTCTCGCAATGTAGTGACAGAGATGTTTGCAGAGCAGATTAAAGAGCGAGAGGCACGAGAGCGCGCGGGAATTCTGCAGGCAGCAAAGCTTTTGGCGCAAATCTCGCCAGCGGCCATTGCCGGGTTTGAACTCTCTGTACTTGCAGATTATGTCAAGGTCATTGCCGACGATCCTGCCATTGCATATGTGGCTATCTTTAATAACCAAGGTAGCGAACTGGCGTCTAGCGGCAATAAAGATAAATTGAGTAGTGAGCTTCTTATTACTCAGTCTATTCTCTATGAGGGTGATAATTTGGGGGCGGTAACGCTTGGCTATAATAGGGCGCCGATTGAAGCTTATATTACGATAGCGGAGAAGAAAAATTCAGAACGTCTGGCGATTATGGCCGCTAATTTAAGTAGTGCCATTGGCAACGCTCTGATTGGCATTACGTTAATTATTGTATTAATTGCTGGCGCAGTGGCGTTGCTTACCCACTTTTTGTTTCGTTCACTTATCGCAAATCGTTTGTGTTCTCTGGAGGTTAGATTTAGGGATATTGCCGAAGGCGAGGCGGATTTGACTGTGCGAGTTCCTGTGAGTGGCCATGATTCTATCGATAGATTGGGCCTGTATTTTAATCAGGTCATGGATAAGATTCACGGCACTATTTCTGAGGTATCAAAGTCGGTTGATTCACTCACCGCCGAATCAACAAGTGCCGGTCGTATTGTCATTAATACAAATATAGCGATGGAAAAACAGCGCGATCGTATTGTTCAAATGACAACAGCGATGGCTCATATGTCTGCGTCAGTGAAGGCTGTCGCCAATGATGTAGAGGTTGCCGCACACGCGTCGTCAGAGACAGATAAGGAGGCGGCAAAAGGTAGCAATATGGTGCAAAAAACGCTGGTCTCTGTTGATGAGCTGGTTGGCGCCATCAATGCTACGGCAACAATATTCAAAGAGCTTGAAGAGGATAGTGAGAGTATCGGCGGTATTCTTGATGTTATTCGTGGCATTGCCAATCAGACCAATCTTCTGGCGTTAAATGCAGCAATTGAAGCGGCCCGTGCCGGTGAGCAGGGGCGTGGTTTTGCGGTGGTTGCAGATGAGGTGCGCACACTTGCACAGCGAACTCAGGAGTCGACGCAAGAGATTCGCAGTGTTATTGAGCGTGTGCAGTCGGGGTCTTTGAGCGCAGCACAGGCAATGTTACGGTGGCAAGAGAAGGCGACAGGCACCTCGACGCAGGCATCTTTAGCAGGGGACTCGCTGCTGCTGATTGCCGCAGGCGTCAAGACCATCTCCAGCATGAATGGCCAGATATCGAAGGCTATTGACGGGCAGTTTTCTGTGTTCGAAGAGATGGATCGTAATGTTTTAGAAGTTAGCCAGCTCTCTAATGGTACCGCCCATGAGGCGCTTTCTGCAGGTGAGGCTAGCCGCAATATTGCTTCAATGGCTAGCCGTTTAAAGACGCTGGTGGCTCAGTTCAAGATTGAATAATGGGCGCTGACTGTTTTTTTAAATCTTGGGTATATCGAATAAATATAATATATAAATTTTTACCGTCAATTATCCTCGATAACTTTTAGTCCCGGATAGGCTACGCCGTCTGCCCTTTCGTAGTTGGGAGCGCTAGCGAGCGACGGAGAAATGCAGGAGCGGCTTTGGTCGCCGTAGAGTCATTGTGGTAGCTATGTTGAGTGCAACGAGAGAACGTGAGTGAACGATGTTGTACGAAGACGTAGCGGACGCAGGACGGTCCGGGC